>DAOTWL010000218.1:0-25716 GCA_034435875.1 Anaerolineae bacterium | reverse complement strand
GGTGGGTGAGGGAGGCCGGAAGCGCTGCCTGGTTCTCGGCCTGGGCAACCCCCTGCGGGGGGACGACGGGGTCGGCCCCCGGGTGGTGGCGGAACTCCGCCGCCGGGGGTTGCCCGATGGGGTGGCGGCGGTGGACGGCGGGACCGGCGGGCTGGACCTGCTGCACCTGCTGGAGGGCTGGGAGCGGGCGGTCATCGTGGACGCGGCCCTGCTGGGCCGGAATCCCGGCGAGTTCGTCCGCTTCACCCCGGAGGAGGCCCATCCGGTCGGCAGTCTGGTCTCCCTCTCCAGCCACACCGCCGGATTGGCCGACGCGCTGGCTCTGGCCCATGCCCTGGGCCAGAAATTGCCGGACATCATCATCTACGGCGTCCAGCCGGAGCGGATGGACTGGGAGGAGGGGCTCAGTCCCGCTGTAGAGGCGGCCCTGCCGCGATTGGTGGAGGAGATTCTGGCGGAGGTTTGAAATTCATCTCTGGAGACGCTTCACGCGGAGGAGGGGATATGACGATCAGATACGGGGGCTGGCGGGAAGAGGATATAGGGCTGGGGTACCTGGAAGAGTTTCCCGATTCCTGGACTCAGGGTGAAACGATTGAGGAACTGGAAGAAAATTTGAGGGACATGTACAGGGAGTTGATGAGTGGCCGTATCCCCTGCATGCGCCGGGTTGCTGAACGGGAGATTGCGTGAAGCGGAGAGATTTGATTCGCGAACTGGAACGGATGGGCTGGGTTCTCATTCGTCGCGGGGCCCGACACGACTGTACCAGAACCCCCGGACGACAGTCTCCCAGCCTGTCCCGCGTCACAACGAGATCAACGAACATCTGGCCAGGCATATCATAAAATGCTGAGCGACAAATAACCCGACCGGAAGGAGCAGGCCATGCCCGATAAAATTCTCATCGTAGAAGACGACCCCGATATGGTCACCGCGCTGCGGATGCCTCTGGAGGCCAATGGCTACGAGGTCTACGTCGCCTCTTCGGGCCAGGAGGGGTTGGAGAAGGTCAAAGAGGTCAACCCCGACCTGATCATCCTGGATGTGATGATGGAGACGACGACGGCCGGCTTCCAGGTCTCCCTGCAACTGCGCAGCCCCGACCCGAGGTCAGAGTACACCCCGTACCGCCACATCCCCATTCTCATCCTGACAGCCATCCACACGACGACCTCTCTGCGCTTCGGACCGGATGAGGCGTACCTGCCGGTGGACGACTTCGTGGATAAGCCGATAGACCCGGAGGTATTGCTGAGCAAGGTCCGCACGCTGATTGAGCGGTCGCGAGCGCAGAAGTAAGTCCGGAAAACGTGCCAGGCGCGAAAGAGGATGTGCTGGACCTGCTGATGGCCGCGGCGATGACCGTTTCGGTTGCCGACGCCGCGGCCGTTCTGCTGTTGGGGGACGGGGAGCGCCTGCAGGCGGCGGCCCGTCGGGGCCTGCCGGACGATTCCCCGCTGGCGGAGAGCCCGCCCGACCGGGAGGCCCTCTCCGGGAGACCGGCCTTCGGTACGGCGGGCCAGCCGGACCTTTCCCTCCCCGAGGGGTTTTCTCATCTCCTCTGCGTCCCCCTGACCCTGGCCGCGCGCCCTCTGGGGGTGTTGCGGCTCTACCGGCGCGCGGGCCCTCCGTTCTCCCTCGCCGACGGGGAGCGGTTGCTGGCCCTGGCCGCGCTGGGCGCGGCGGCCCTGCAGGCGGCCCAGGGACTGGCCGAAATGGAGCGGGTGGAGGCGGCCAAGTCCCGCTTCATCCACGTGGCCACCCACGAACTCCGCTCCCCCATCGCCGTGGCCCAGTCCCTGGTGCGCAACGTCGTCCGGGGCTACGCCGGCCCCCTCACCGACCTGCAGAAAGACCTCTTCGCCCGCATCTCCGCCCGGCTGGATTTCCTGGAGCGCCTGGTCAACGACCTGCTGGACCTGGCTGCCAGCCGGGCGCCGGAACTGGCCGAAGAGGAAGGGCCGGTCGCGGTCAACAGTTCTGTGGGACGGGCTGTCCTTCTCCTGATGCCCCGCGCCGAAGAGAAGGGGGTCACCCTCACCGTTCAGCCGTGC
Organism: Anaerolineae bacterium; assembly: GCA_034435875.1. Classification (GTDB taxonomy): domain Bacteria; phylum Chloroflexota; class Anaerolineae; order B4-G1; family DUEL01; genus SpSt-77. The sequence goes on along the minus strand of DAOTWL010000218.1, from coordinate 23,659 downwards.
TGCGAGGAACTGGCCGTCTGGGCGACGGAGGAGGGGCTGGACCGCATCTTCGTCAATCTGGTGGAGAACGGCATCAAGTATACCCCGCCGGGGGGGCAGGTGACCGTCTCCCTGGGGCGGGACGGCGACCAGGTCTGGGTGCGGGTCGCCGATACGGGCATCGGCATCCCGCCCGAGGCCATGCCGCACCTCTTTGAGGAGTTCTACCGCGCCCCCAACGCCCGCGCCGTCAACGCCGTCGGCACCGGCCTGGGGCTGACCATCGTGAAGGAACTGGTGGAGCGCTACCGGGGGCGGATTGAGGTGGAAAGCGAGGTCGGTCGGGGGACGACTTTCACGGTGACGTTTCCGGCGATCCGCGCGAGGTAGGCCGGAGTTGACCCTGCAGCCGCAACCCGTCCTCCCACATAGAGATGTTGTTGAAGAGGACGTAGGCGGTCTCAAAGGGCCGGCACCATTCCAGGACCCGTTGCAGGTCGGCGTCGGTGAAGCGGTAGCGGTAGCCGCCGACGCCGTGCAGGCGGAAGTAGGCCACCCCTGAGGTGACGGGCTGACGGACAAACGGGTCCACGCAGTGGATCAGGTCCAGGTCGCGGCACAATGCCGCGACCGTTTCGTCTCCCCAGGGGCCGCGCGGCTCCCAGGCGAAACGCATCCCGGCCCGGTCCACCGTAGAGAAGAACTCCCGCATCGCGGCGACGTTCTCCGGCGTGGGGGTGAAGGTCGCCGGACCCTGGAAGACGACGACGGGGGCCTCCAGCGCCAGCGCCACTTCCCGGGTCCGCTCCCAGGCCTCCAGGACCTCCGGGGTGGGGCGAAACCCGCCGTACCGGTCCCGCCGGTCGGGAGGGATGGAGAGGCCGGACCGGCGGTAGGTGGGACTGGTGGGCGGATGGGTGACCAGTTGCCAGGCCTTCAGCGTGAAGATGAAGCCGAGCGGGGCTTCCTGCCGCCAGCGCCGGGCCGTCTCCGGGCGCGGCGGTTTATAGAAGGTCTGCTGGACCTCCACCAGGGAGAAGGACTGGAAGCAGGCCGCCCGTCCCTTCGGAAATCCGCAGCAGCCGACGTAGATCACAGGAACATCTCCATAAACACTTCGTCCTCGTACTGGCCGTCTATCCGGACCTGGCGGGTCAGGACGCCGCAGGGGGTGAAGCCCAGCGACTCGTAGAAGGCCCGCGCGCGCCCGTTTCCCGCCCGTACGAAAATCACCAATTTCTCGTAGCCGTGGGCGCGGGCGAAGTCCAGCGTATGCCGGGCCAGCCGATGTCCGATCCCCTTCCCGCGCCATTCCGGCAGGACGAACGTTCCCCAAGTCCCCACGTGGTCAAAGGAATCGGTGTAGCGGACCCACCGCTCCAGGGACTGAAACCCGATAATCCGGCCCTCCACCTCGGCGACGAAAATCCCCTCCCGCTCCGAGAGGCCGGCGATGTATTCCCGTTCCTGCTCGGGGCTGAAGGGGCGGTTGACGGCGGTGTAGACCCCTTCGGCGCAGATGACCTCCCAGATGGCGGAGATGGCTTCGGCGTCGTCGGGCGTGGCGCGGCGGATGTGGACATGGGTCATTTTTGCGTGTTCCTGCTTTCCAGCCATGCCAGGGCTTCCGCCGGGGTGAGGACGGAGAGTGCGGGTGATAACCGCTCTAACTGCTGCCGGTCCAGGGTGACCAGAGTGGCTCCAGATTGGCGGGCTACCGCCGCGTAGACAGAGTCCGCGCCCCGCAGCTGGTGCTCTGCGGCCAGCCGGGCCGCCTCCTGGGCCAGGTCCTCCTCCAGCGCTACCCAGACTTGGCCTGGAAGTCCGCGCAGGGCCCGAGCGATGGCCATCCCCCGGCTGGGGTCGTTGAAAACCCGCGCCCCAGCGGCCGCCGTTTCTACCAGGAGCAGCATCGGGGAGAAGACCGGCCAGGGTTTGCTGAAGATGCGCTCCAGAAGGGCCTGGCTCTGGCCCGAGCCAGCCTCGGCGGGGTTCAGCGCGTTGAGGTGAACGCTGGCATCCAGGACGAAAATCATCGCCGGACCTCATCCAGCGCGGTCTGGGTAGAGCGGTTCTGGGGCCAGGAGCGGCGGATTTCTTCGGCCAGGCGGGCGTAGGCGGCCCAACCACCGGAAACGGCGCGGCGGCCCGCCTCCACCATATACCCTTGCGGGATGGACGGTCAAGGAGAGGGAAGGCTACGGCGTCGGCGGGCGCGGGACGTAGTAGCGGACGCGAAAGGATGCCTGGGCCTGCAACTGCTCCTCAATGTACAGCGAGACGGTGTAGTCGCCCCCGAAGAGGACTGTCCCGTCGGGATTGAAGTACACCACCCAGCCCCTGCCTGCCTCCTCCCCGTCCCAGAGGCCGGTCTGACGGGCGATCTCCCGCCCGTTGCGGGTCCAGATCGCCGACCAGGAGAGGCCCGGCCGCATCCCGACGTAGTCAAAGATGGCGTATACGGCCCGGGTGTTCCAGTCAAATTCGTTGCCGACCAAGACCGGTTCGCCGGTGGGGAGCACGCCCAGGGCGACGGTCAGGGCGCTGAAGGTCGGCGGTGCGGCGGGCGTGGGGGATGGAGGAGGGAGCGGGGTGGGGGAAGGAGTCGGCGTCGACGTGACAGTGGGCGGTGCGATGACCGGGGTGGTGGCAGGGAGCGGGGAGGGCAGGACGGTCGGCGGAGGGATGAAGAACCCCCCGGAGGCCCCCAGTACGGCGGCCAGCCCGGCGACCACTGCCATCGCGGCCGCCCCCACCAGTCCCCAGAACCAGGCCGGGAACCTCCGTTCGGCCGGACGGGCCGGCGGGGCTTCGGCCCACCGCGCCCGGTCCGGAGGCAACAACTCCACCGGCGGAGGGGCCTCCCCGTGTTCGTGGAGCAGGACGGCCAGAAAGCGCATATACGCCCGCAGCAGGGCCCGTTCCCCGGGGTCCGTGAGCGCCCGGCCGGCCTGGCGGGCGTCCTCCAGAAAGAGGCGGACGCTTTCCCAGAACTCGTCGGGGGGTGACGGGGGGCCGCTGCGGGCCATCAGCTCCTGATACCGCCGGTGGAGTGCTTCAAAGACCGGGTTCATCCCTTCCTCCTTCCGCTTCCTGCTCCGGGGATGTTTCTCATCCGAGGTTCAGCAGCGTATGCTCGCAGGCCTGCTCCAGCGCGTCCAGCGCGTCGGCGATGGCGGGCAGGCTGGGCGGGTCGTCCAGCAACCCGTCCTCTATCTCCTGGCGCAGCAGGCGGAGCGGGCCTGCCGATTCCGCCGGAAGGATGTCCGTCAGGGCGTCCAGCCGTTCCTGGCAGGGCCGCCAGAGGGTCAGCAGTTCCCGCCGTCGGTCCGGCTCCCGGGCCCGCTCCCCCAGCACCTGGAGCGTGGTGCGGTAGACGTGCAGCGCCGCGCGCAGTCCCAGCAACGATGGGACGGGACGGAGGGATGACTCTATTCCCGGACTCATTTCTCCTCCGACGTAACTACCAGGTAGGTCTGCAGGAAATCGTGGTGGCGCTCTAACGGGTGTAAGAACCCCCAGATGTAGGACAGCCTTTCCAGGCTGTCCCCAAATATGGCGGGCTGAAAGCCCGCCCTACGTCTTCCCACGATTCACGATTCAATCAGTGCTACCTAACCACCACGCCAGGGGCTAAAAGCCCCTGGCTCAGATGCGAAGCCCCCTTCGGGGGCTTCCGGATAGCCCGTCAGGGCTTTGTCATCTGAGCCCGCCGCTTCAGCGGCGGGCGGAAGGAAGTGGGCATCTTACTGTGCAGGAGGGCCTTTCCAGGCCGTCCGGACGGGCTCAAGAGCCCGTCCCGCCAGTGAACTGCGTAAGTCCTGTCTCCTGAGTGCCGCCGGCCTCCAGGACGGCAATCTGCCGTCGGCTGATTTCCCGCCACTGAGGGTCATCGCCTTCGGAGAGATACCGGCGGAAATCGGCGGCCGCGCCGGCCAGGTTGCCCTTCACTTCGCGGGCCAGCGCGCGGTTGAACCACGCCTCTGCCCGTTTCGGGTCCAGTTCCAGGACGCGCGTCAGGTCTGCTTCGGCGCCCTCCCCGTCTCCCAGTTCCCGCCAGCGCAGGAGGCCCCGGTCGTACAGCGCCTGCACGAAGGTCGGCAGAATCTCTATGGCGCGGGTGAAATCCCGTTCGGCCCGACGGTAGGCGGCCGGGTCGTCGTACTGGTGCCCCAGGTGGCGCCAGGTCATCCCGCGCAGGTGATAGAAGCGGGCCACCAGTCGGCGGATCGGACGGATCAGGTGTTTCATACCCTAAATATAATCGCAAACCGATTCTATCGCAAGTTTGTAGCAAGATTTATCTTGCGCGGCATTTGACAGTTCGGGAATCTGGAGTATCCTTGCCAGCACACAAGGGAATGCGGAGGGAAAAATGGACGACGTTTTTGCGGATATTGACGCCCATGCTGGAGAATATCTGGCCCGTCTGAAGCGGGCGCTGGCCCAGCCCAGCATCGCGGCGGAGGGCAGGGGCATCGCCGAGATGGCCGCTCTGCTGGCGGAAGAACTGCGCGCCGCTGGCTTCCAGGTGGAGACGGTCGCCACTGACGGCGCTCCGGTGCTCCTGGCCCGAATGGAAGGGCGCCGTCCGGAGCGGTTGCTCTTTTACAACCACTACGACGTCCAGCCGGTGGACCCGCTGGAACTCTGGACCTCGCCGCCCTTTGAGCCGACCGTCCGGGACGGCAAACTCACCGCCCGGGGGGCCTCCGACAACAAGGGGGCCATCTTCGCCCGCCTGGCGGCGGTGGAATCGTACCGGCGCGTGCGGGGCGACCTCCCCGTCGGCCTGACCTGGGTGATGGAAGGGGAGGAGGAAGTGGGAAGCCTCCACCTCCACCAGTTCGTGGCGGCGCGGGAGGACGCGCTGCGGGGTGTCCTGGGGTGCGTCTGGGAAGCGGGCGGCCGGGATGCCCGGGAGCGGTACGAAATCGGCCTGGGCTGCAAGGGGATTCTCTACGTGGAACTGCGGGCCCGGGGAGCGGCGCGCGACCTCCACTCGGCCAGCGCGGCCATCGTGGACAATCCGGCCTGGCGACTGGTCTGGGCCCTCCACAGCCTCCAGGGGCCCGATGGCCGGGTGCGCATCCCCGGATTCTACGACGTCGTCCGCCCGCCCACACCGGCCCAGCAGGCCGCCCTGGCCGATTGGGACTTCCCCGAGGACGAAGTGCGCGCCCTCTATGGGATTGACCGGTTCCTGGATGGGTTGACGGGGATGGCGCTCAAGGAGCGACTCCTTTTCGGCCCCACCTGCAACATAGACGGCTTCCATAGCGGCTACGGCGGCCCCGGTTCCAAGACGGTCCTGCCCAGCGAGGCGGTGGCGAAACTGGACTTCCGGCTGGTCCCCGACCAGTGGCCGGAACAGGTGCTGGAGGCGTTGCGGGCTCACCTGGACGCGGAAGGGTTCACGGACGTGGAGATCGCCTGGTGGGAGGGGGAGGCGCCGTCCGCCGGGGACCCCGATCACCCCTTCGTCCGGACCGCCATCCGGGCGGCGGAGCGGGTCTACGGACACCGACCGGTGCTCTTGCCGATGATGGCGGGGACGGGGCCCGTCTACCTGCTCTGCGGCCAGTTCGGCACGCCGATGGTCACGGCGGGGGTGGGGTACGCCGATTCCCGCGCCCACGCGCCGGACGAGAACATCCGCCTGACTGACTTCGTGGAGGGCATCCGCTACATCGCGGCCCTGCTGGATGAATACGAGGGTCAGCCGAAGAGCAGGAGGTAGACCCCGGTCCCGCCCCCGATGCTCAGCAGCCAGAGGGCCATGCTGATGCGCATCAGCCAGAGGGGGCGACGGGGAGGCCATCGGCGGCGCCAGTTCATCCGCACGACGGAGTAGGTCATCAGCCCCTGGGCCAGGCCGCCGGTCACGCCGTGCATGAAGGGGACGACAGTGGCCGGTTGGGCGAAGACGTTGCGGCCCAGTTGGGCCAGCCCCAGCCAGTGTCCGACCATCCTGAAGAGGATGGGTAGCCAGGCCAGGAGGGTCACCCAGGCCATCAGGCGGCAGTGTCTGGGGAACGCCCTCTGGCGGGCCAGTATCCATCCCCCCACAGCCACCGCCTCCAGCACCCAGAGGCTGACCAGAGAGATGTCGGCAACGAGCGGGGCTCCGCTTCCCAGAAATCCGGACACAGAACCTCCTTTGGCTGGTCTGTGCTGGGCGATACCTCGCTTTCTCCTCTCTGCCTGCGGGGAAGAGATTTTCTTTGTCTCCCTCGCCTACATGCTGGGGGGAGGAGAGGGGAGGAAATGGACTTTGAGGGGCGGCGGCGAAGCCGCCGCCCCTCAAAGCCCTCCCCTGCCCCCTCCCCTCTCCCGCCGCCGGAGGCGAGCGGAAGAGGGGAGGGGGTGGGGGGTGGGGTGAGGGCTGGCATTAGTAACCCCTTGCTATGCCAGCACCAGACGCAATCCCAGAATACAGAGCAACACCAGCACGAGAATCCGGAAGCGCTCCGGATTCAGGTATCGGCTCAGGCGCCCGCCGACCAGAAACCCCAGGAGCAGCGCGGGCACGGCGATCAGATAGGCCCGGGCGACCACCGGGGTGATGTTGTGGGCAACCAGGTGGCCCGCGATGACCAGCGCGTCGTTAAAGATAAAGAGGGTCTGGAGGTTGGCCTTGAACTCGTCGGGGGGCCACTCCAGCGCCTGGCCGTAGACGATGAGCGGCGGGCCGGAGGTGTTGTAGGCCCCGCCCAACATCCCGGCCAGGAAACCGACCCCCCAGGCCCAGGGGCGCCCGTTCGGTCGGGGGATGCGAAAACCCCCCAGGGCGTACAGGGCATAGAGGGAAATCACCGCGCCCAGGGCGCCCAGCACAATCCCCTCGTCTATTCGCCGCAGGGCCAGGATGCCCAGGGGGATGCCGAACATCATCCCGACCAGCAGCGGGTAGACGGCGCGGGGACGGATTCCGGCCCGGTACCGGCTCAGCATCAGCACGTCCACCGTCGTGGTGATGAGGGCCACCAGGGGCGCAACGGTGCGGATGCCGAGAAAGGCGGGCAGGATAGACATCGGAATCAGCCCGGAACCGAAACCGGTCAGCCGCTGGGTCAGCGCGGCGACAAGGGTAACCAGTGCAGTCAGAAGGTCTATTCCCAATCGGGCGCTTTCTCCGGGTTGGAGTAGAATCGCTACGAATTTCACGAATTGGCACGAAAAATTGGTGAAATTCGTGTCATTCTTGGCGAAAATGAAATTCCCATCATGCAGGAGGCCGGATGACGGAGCATCCAACGAACCCCACTGTGGATATTCTGGCGATTGGGGCTCATCCCGATGATGCGGAAATTGGCTGCGCCGGGTTGCTCCTGAAAGCGAAGGAGCGCGGCCTGCGCACAGGGATTCTGGTGCTCACCCAGGGCGAGATGGGGACGTTTGGCGATCCGGAGACCCGCCGGGCGGAGGCCGAGGCCGCCGCCCGCATCCTGCAGGTGGACGCGTTCCGTATTCTGGACCTGCCCGACGCGCGCCTGGAGTTCAACTACGAGAATACCCTGCGCATCGTGGAGGTCCTGCGGGAATGGCGCCCCCGGCTATTGCTCTCTCCCCACGAGGACGATCACCATCCCGACCATGTGGCAACGGCGCGTCTGGTGGAACGGGCCGCGTTTCTGGCGACCCGCCCGGCCCTCTTTTCCCAGTACGAGCCGCTCATCCCCCAGCCCCGTCACCTGACCTTTCCGCTCTCTTTCCAGCGGCCGCTCCGCCCGCATTTCGTCCTGGACATCACCGATGTCTACGGAATCAAACAGCGGGCGCTGCAGGCCCATGGGTCCCAGTACGGGCCCATCCTCTTTGCGGTGGAGATCGTCGCCCGCTACTACGGGATGATGATTCCGGCGGCCTATGGCGAGGGCTTCCTGACCAAAGCCCCGCATCCCCTGACCGGCGCACTGGGGATTATCTAACGGAGGGGAGTGCCGTCTATAACGCCACTCCGCTACGCTTCGTGGCTGACTACGAACCGCCACTCCGCCGCGCTTCGTTCGTAGTAAGGCACGAAACGAAGTGGAGTGCCGTCTATAACGCCACTCCGCTGCGCTTCGTGGCTGACTACGAACCGCCACTCCGCTACGCTTCGTGGCTGACTACGAACCGCCACTCCGCTGCGCTTCGTGGCTGGCTGCGAACAGCGGGGTCAGGCCTGCGCCCCCAGCAGACTCTCCACGATGGGGTGGAAGCGGACGTAGCGGAACGCCTCGCCATAGGCGAAGCCGGCCCGCTCTCCGATCTGCGCGGCCTCCGAGCGGAGTGCCCAGGCCATCGCAGCGGCCGGGTCCTCCACCATCGGCCCCAGCATCGCCTTCGGGTCCAGCCCCGCCCGTCGGGCCTGCCGAAGCACCTCCTCCACCAGGAACCGGACCTGGCTCCGGTGCTCCAGCATCGCGGCGATTTTCTTTTCTATAGTGTCCGTGATGTCCACGATTTTGTTGGACCCCGCCGGGTCGGGGGTGTAGAAGTACTTCTCCACCACGAAGTGGGGTTCCAGTCCCTCGTCCGTATGCTCCGGATGGAAGAGGGGGAGGTGGCAAAAGTTGACCGCGTCGGAGGCGGCGCGGGCAACGGCGCGGTGATCGGGATGCACCTCGGCAATGTAGAGGGGGTCTTCCGCGATGACCACATCCGGTCTGTACTGACGGATCAGGCGGACGAACTGCTCCCGCAGGACACCCGGCGGCAACAGACCCACTTCCAGGTCGGGGTGTTCCAGGAAGATGGGGGGGTCAGCGCCCAGCACGGCGGCGGCCCGCGTCGCCTCTTCCCGGCGGATCGCGGCCAGGGTCTCCGCGTCGTACTCAAAGGAGCCCTTGTTGCCGCTGGACGCGATGACGATGATGACCCGGGCGCCTTCGGCGACCATTTTCGCGATGGTCCCCCCGGCGAAGACCTCCGCGTCGTCGGGGTGCGGGGTGAGGACTAAGACCGTTCCAGGCATATTGCTCCTTTCGGATGAGATGGGATGCAAAATGCAGATGGAGGTGGGGTTTGATGTGAAACGTCATACCATGTGCGACTGGGCGCTCCAAAGGGCGCACAACGCCCTACCCAGAAACTTGTAGCACAAGATTCATCTTGCGCTGTTCGTCCTCCGGCCTCGGGGATTGCCTCTCCCCCCTGCCCCCTTCCCGCCGCCGCTGCGCGGCGCGGGGAGGGGGAGAACGGTGGGGATTTGAGGGTGGTGCCTCGGGCGAGCCCCACGGGGCGAGGCTGAGCACTCTGCTTCCCATTTTGGCCTCCCGGACGACGATTCTTAAAACCGCACCTCCCCCCTTGCCCGCCGCTCCTGGGGCCAGAGGGCGTAGTACAGAAACCGGTGGAGCGGAGTCTCCACCCCGGCAGCCTCCCCCAGCCGCACCACCGCGCCCACCAGATAGTCCAGTTCGGAGGGCTTCCCGGCGGCGATGTCCCGCTGCATAGAGGTCGTCCCCTCGGGGGGCATGCCATCTATCAGGGCCAGGGTGCGCGCCGGGGCATCATCGGGCAATCGGACGCCGCGCGCCCGCCCAACGGCGAAGGCCTCGGCGATGGCGTCCTCCAGCATCCGGCGGAGGGGAGGGACGCTGCGCAGGACGCCCACCGGGGCCCGGGTCACCGCGCCCAGGCCGGCGAAGGGGGCGATGAAGAGAAACTTCTCCCAGAGGGCGACGTGGATGTCGGCGGGGATTTCGGCCCGGACTCCGGCCCGCTCAAAGGCGGCCCGCAGCCGCTCCGCGCGCCCGCTGGGGCGGCCGTCCAGTTCGCCGAAGGCCACATAGGGCTCCATCCCGCCGTGGCGGACGCGGCCCGGCTCCGGGACGGTGCTGATGATGCGGCAGAGTCCACCCAGAACCCGCTCTCGCCCCCAGACCGCCGCCAACTGGTCGGGGGCCTCCACGCCGTTCTCCAGGGGGACGATGAAGGTCTCCGGGCCCAGGAGCGGCCCCATCCCCGGCGCCACCTCCGGCACCTGCCAGGCCTTGACGCCGACCAGGACCACGTCCACCGGCCCGGCCTCTTCGGGGTTGTCGGTGGCCTGAGCGGGGTGAATGCGGAAATCCCCCAGCGGGCTTTCCACATAGAGGCCGCCCCGGCGGATGGCCTCCAGATGGGCCCCCCGGGCGATGAAGATAACATTCTCCCCGGCCCGGGCCAGTCGGGCACCGAAGTATCCCCCAACTGCGCCAGCACCGAAGACTGCAATGCGCATAGGTCACCTCCGTTTGCTCCTCCCGGGGACAGAGTGAGTTGCCCCCGGCCGGTTTGTCTCTCTTTTTACCACGACTGCCCGATTTTCACAAATGTAGGGCAAGATTTATCTTGCGTATCTTGCGCTACGCCGGCCTGCCCATTTGCGGGCAACGGCAAACGCTACTACAATTCCCGCCAGAAAGGAGCGAGCGCGATGATGTACGTCATTCTATACGTTCTGGACGACCCGGACCGGCTGGACGAGGTCCTGGAGGCCTGGCGCAAAGTGGGCGTGGGCGGTGCGACCATCATTGAGAGTACCGGCATTTACCGGCAGCAGACCTGCCGTCGGCACATCCCCCTTCGTTTCGGCTTTGAGCACCTGACCGAACGGATGGGCAGTGTAACTACACGCTCCTGACGGTTGTGAAGGGCGAGGAGACCGTCCACCGGTGCATAGAGGCCGTAGAGTCCATCGTGGGGAGCCTGGAAGGGCCCAATACGGGTGTGCTGGCCGCGTGGCCCGCCCCCATCGTGCGCGGAGCGGTCAAGCGGAGAGAAGAGGGATGATCTGGCTGACGTTTTTCGTCTCCGCCGCTGTCATTGTGCTGGCCGCCGTCAAACTGGCCGAATACGGCGACGCCAGCGGCTACCGGACCGGCCTGGGCAGTATGTTCATCGGCACCCTCGCGCTGGCAATGATTACCTCCCTGCCGGAACTGGTCACCATCGTTGCGGCGGCCCGCCTGGGCGCCCACGACCTGGCTGTCGGCAACCTCTTCGGCAGCAATATTTTCAACATGTTTGCCCTGGGCCTGACCGACCTCTTCTACACCCCGGGCGACCTCCTCAGCGCGATTTCTCCGGACCTGGCGCTGGTGGGCTTGCTGGGGCTTTTGCTGACGGGCATCGGGCTCATCGGCAACCAGGCCCGGCTGGACCGGCTCATCCGGGTAGTGGAACTGGACAGCATTCTGCTGGTGGTAGGGTATCTGGTGGGATTGGGGTTTCTGTACCTGCGGGGCATCGGGCTGTAGCGCAAGATTTATCTTGCGCAAGGGCACGATTTCATCACCACCGGCAGATACATCCGCCATGGCTGCACCTCCACCCACGCCGCCCGCTCCCAGCGGCCCCCTGCCCCGTCCTCCAGAAAGGCCACCGCATATCCCGTCCCCACCGGCGGCGTGAACGGCCGGGTCCGGGTGACCGCGCCGCCCGCCGGTAGCGGACCGGACCACGCCCAGGGGTCGGACAGTCCCCAGAAAAGGGTGCCCGTCACCTTCACCGTGGCCGTGAGCGCGTCGGCGGGCCCGGCGTTCTCCAGCCGCAGCGTACAGGTCACGACCGCCCCGGGCTCCGCCGGGGAGGGCCCGCAGGCCAGCGCCGAAGGCCCCAGGTCCGGCGCACCCACCCGCAGCCAGGCCGTCCGGGAAAAGACCACCCCCTGCTCCACCAGCGCAATGCGCGCGGTGTGGGGGACGACCGTCCCCGAGGGCAACCCCTCCGCCAGCGTCGCCGGGAGGGTGAAGGTGACGGCTGCGCCGGGGGCCAGGACCCCCGTCCAGGTCAACGGTTGGGCCGTCCCCAGGTTCGCCGGGAAGGTGGTGGAGACGGCTGCCGTGACCGGTACGGGGCCGTCGTTGGCCAGCCGGAGGGTGTAGGTGACGGCCGCGCCGGCCGCCGCCGCGCCCCGGTCAGCCCGGAAGGACGACCCGCCCAGCCAGGAGAGATACCCCACCACCTCCCGCAGCACCTCCGGCCGGACCTCCTCCGTCAGCGCCTCCCAGGGGAAGGAGAAGAAGACGGCCTCACCCCACCCCCTGCCGGCGGCGTAGCCGCCGGGGGTGGGGTGAGGCCGGGCCAGGCCGATGGCCCAACCGGCCCCGTCCCGCAGGAGCACCGCCGTGCCCGGCGACGGCACCAGCCCGTCCGACCAGTTGCGGTAGGGGTAGGTCAGGGGCCAGGCCCTCACCCCCACCCCCGTACCCCCCCCCCCTCTCCCACTTGTGGGAGAGGGGGAGGAGGTGCCGCCGGAGGCGGCGGGGGAGGGGGTGAGGGTGAGGGCCGGATTCTCCGGCACGACGACCGCCACCGTCGGTGTCACGTCCTCCGCATAGGTCAGGACGCCCAGGTAGGGTTGCAGGGGCCCCCCGGCGTGGTAATAGAGAAAATCCTGGGCGGTCAGGAACAGCCGCCCCCCGCCCTCCAGATACGCCACCAGCGCGGCCTCCTCTTCGGCCGTCACCGGCTCGTACCAGTCGTACCCCGTCCACCAGACGACGACGGGATACCAGCGCAGGACCTTCACAGGCGGGCCGCCCCGTCCGCCGCTCCCTATCGCCGGGTGGGTCTCCCAGAAATCGTAGGGGATTCCGACGGCCTCCATCGCGGCCCGGTACTTCGGCGCCTGCTCGTACCAGCGATCGTCGTCCACCAGCAGGACTGGCGCCGGGGCCTTGCTGGTCAGGACGACAGTCGCACTCAGGGACGGGGAGAGGATGGAGCGGAGGGTCAGGGTGAGGAGGTCGCGGGCGTCCCATGCCGCCGTCGCCGGGACGGTGACGCTGATGGTCAGCGTGGCGGAGGTGCAGGCGGGGAGGATGAGGTACGGCGCGCTCAGACGGGTGGGCCAATCCGCTCCCTCCACGGATGGGACGACGACATCCGGGATGGAACCGCGCCCGGTGTTGCGGATTCGCAGTTGGTGGGTGACGACGGTGCCGGGCGGGCCGATGGCGGGGCGTGCCTCACTACAAACCAATTCCAGGCCCACATCGGGGTTGGGGGCGGTCAGCCAGTCCAACGCCCGGCGCATCACTTCGGCCCGGCACTCCGCTCCGCTGCGTGCCTCACTACAAGCGGCGATGGCCTCAAAGCCGAAGGAGAGGTAGAGGGCTCGGTAGTCCAGGCAGGTGCCCACAGCCAGCGCAGCAGGACGGCACTCCGCTTCGCTGCGTGCCTCACTACAAGCAGGACGGCACTCCGCTTCGCTGCGTGCCTTACTACGAACAGAATAGGCCAGGACGGGGGCCGCCGCGTCCGGGTCAGCGGGGGCGACGACGTCGGGGTAGGCCTGGTTATCCGCCCCGCCCGGCCCGGCGATGGTCATCGTCAGGCTCGCAAAGGGGCCGCCAGGGAGCCCCTCCACCGTCCAGAGGTTGCTGGAGTCCTCCACCAGCCAGGCCTTCAGGTACTTCCAGTAGTACGGCATCCAGCCGTCCAGGAAGCCCACGTCCTGCCCGCTCAGGAAGAGATGTCCCCCCGCCGAGAGGTAGGTCGTGATAGCGTTCTGCGCGCCGATGTAGCCTGGGGCGTCGGAGGGCGCGCTCCAGATGACCACGTCGTAGGGGGCCAGGACGTCGGCGGTGGGGACGTCGTCCGGTATCTGGCGGACGGTCCGCTCATCGTAGGCCAGGGCCAGGTCGTCCAGCGCCTGGCGGTAGTAGGCGATCTGGCTCCCGTAGTACCAGGCCCCGGAGTCCACCAGCAGGATGGACGGGGCCGGGGGAAGGGCCAGGGTGAGCGGGGTCGTCCCTCCGGCCTCTACGCGGGCGGTGGCGGTGACGATGTGGTATCCCACCGCGCGAGCGCGGACGGTGTAGTCCCCGACGGGGAGGGCGAAGGTTGCCAGGGAGGCCGTCGCCGTCAGCGGGGTATCCAGGACGGCGATGGTGGCGGTGACGGGCGCGCCGGTGGCCCCGTCGGCGACGGCGACCCGGAGGGTGCCGGTGGGGAGGGCGGTCAGGGTGAAGTCTACGGTCACCACCGTGCCCGTAGTGACGACGACACCGTAGCGGGTAGACGGGGCGTAGCCAAAGGCGCGGGCGGTCAGGTCGTAGGGGCCGGGGGCCAGGGAGAGGGTGTAGCGGCCCGACGCGTCGGTCGTCGCCGAGCCCCCACCGCCGTCGCCGTGGAAGGCCGCGGAGATGGTCGCGCCGGGGATGGGTGCCCCGTCCCCCAAACGGCTGACCGTCCCCTGGATCACCCCGGCGTTCATCATGGCGGCGACGGCGGCGAAGGCGTCAATGCGGCCCCAGCCGGAGTCGTTGTTGGGGATGGTTGTGCTCAGCGGGACGGCGGTGGCGGTGATGAGATAGGCAGTCCGGGTGATGTCCAGGGTCGGGCTGACGGCGCGCAGGAGGGCCACCAGGCCGGCCACGTGGGGGGTCGCCATAGAGGTGCCGCTCATCGGGCCGTAGGTGCCGCCGGGGAGGGCGGAGTAGACCCCGACGCCCGGCGCGACGACGTGGGGCCGGACCTCGCCCCAGGGGGAGGGCCCCCGGCTGGAGAAATAGGCGACGCGGTCTTCGGCGTCGGTGGCGCCCACGGCGAAGGCTTCGGGGAGGGAGGCCGGGGAGATGACGGTCCCCGGGCCAGGGCCGCTGTTGCCGTTGGCGAAGACGACGAAGATGCCCGCCGCGCGCAGCGCGCGCAGGTCCTGCTGGAATTCGGTGGAGAGGCTGTTCTCATCCCCCCAGGAGCAGTTGACGACGTCGGGGGCCAGGGCGGGGTCGCCCTCGGGGGCCAGGAGCCACTGGAATCCGGCGTGGATCCAGGAGTCGTAGCCGTAGCCGGAGCGGTTCAGAACTTTGACGCCGATCCAGCGGGCACCGGGAGCGACGCCGATGCCCTCCCCGCCGACGGCGGTGCCCAGGGTGTGGGTGCCGTGGCCGTGGTCGTCTATGGGGTAGCGGGAGCCGGTGACGGGGTCGTACCAGTTGCCCCGATGCCAGGCGGGGCCGTGGGGGTTGTAGCCCCGGTAGTTGGCCTGCAGGGCCGGGTGGAGCCCGTCGGCGCCGGTATCCATTCCGGCCACCACTGCGCCGGTGCCGGAGACGCCCAGGGTGGCCCAGACCTGGGGGGCGCGGATGCGGGCGATGTTCCACCTCACCCCCTCCCCCCTGGCCCCCTCCGGGGGTGCGGGGGTGGGGGTAAGGGCGAGGTACCGCCGATACCGGTCCAGCCGGACCAGGGCGACTTCGGGGCGGGCGGCCAGGGCGCGGAGGACGTCGGGGCGGGCGCGGACGGCGATGCCGTTGAAAATCCAGAAGGGGGTGTAGGACTCCACCCGTCCGGCGGCCCGTTCGGCCTCCAGGAGAGCCCGGATGGGGGCCTGGGTGCGCTCCGCCAGGGCCTGGAGGGCCCTCACCCCCTCCCCCGCCGCCGAAGGCGGCACCCCCTCCCCCTCTCCCCCTTGTGGGAGAGGGGGAGGGGGCTGGGGGGTGGGGGTGAGGGCCATCTGCTCCCGCAGAACGACAATGGCCGGAATCATGTCCTCCGGACCGGCCTGGGCCAGCGCGCGGGCCAGGGCGGGGTCCAAGGGGCCATCGGGCACAGGGGCGCGGGGAGTGGAGGAGAGGGCATCGGCTCCCCCTGCCAGGGCCATCGCGAGGAGGAAGGCCAGCAACACACCCGTCGGCCTGAAACGGCTCATGGTTTCACTCTCCAATCCGTTGCCGCAACTGATCCAGGGAGGTGACGCCGCGCACCTGTTGCAGGAAGCGGCGGGGGTCTTTGGCCGTCATTCGCCAGACCTTTCGGACCGCCAGGCCGACGGGGTCTTTCCCCGCCGCGCCCACCGGCGCGGCCGCGTAGGAGCCGTAGAAAGAGAAATAGGCCTGGTTCAGTTTCCGAATCCGGTATCCGTGCTCCCAGAAGAACTGGCGACGACGCTCCATGTATTTCTCCGCCTCCTCTATTCGCCCCCGGAGGAGGAAATCATCCACCCGGATGCGCGTCTCGTGCATCTCCCGATTAAAGTCAAACGCTCCCGGCTCCGGGGGCGGGGGCGGAACCGGGGATTCCTCTTCCTCCTCCGGCCACGGCTCCTCCGTCGGTGCCAGGTCGGGGTAGTACCGAACCAGGGTCCGGCGGGCGATCTCCCACCCCACCAGCGACGCGACGGTCTCGTTGATGACCCGCACCTCCCAGTTCCGCTCGTAGTCCCAACCCAGGGGGAAGAAGTACAGGTAATGGTGAGTCCACTCGTGGGCCGCGACCTCCGTCCACCACTCCAGGCTGGGGAATTCCAGCACCATCGCGGGCCAGGCCGACATCCCGCCGATGGGCGTCACCAGGGAGGAAATATTGAGGGACCGGTCTATTTGGTCCTCCAGCGCGTCGGCGCGGTCGGCGGTGAGACCGGGGACCAGTTCGGCCTGGTAGATGACGGTGATCCGCTCCCGGAGCGAGGCGATGAGGACGTAGGGAAGGGGGGTGATGTGAATGCCGACTGGCGGAGCCGGCTGGCCGAGGATGCCGGAGGCGTCCTGGGCCAGCACCACGCCGACCTGCTCTTCTATAATGGCCTCCGCGATGGGTTGGCGGATTGCGATCTCCCTGCGCACACGCTCTCTTTCAGCCCGTAATGGCTCCGTCTCTTTGAGGGGGTCCCGAACGGAGGGGTCGGTATACGCCTCGTTGATTTTCCCTTCCAGCCGCCGGGCCTCGCTCACGCGCTCCACCCAGTCCCGCACGAAGCGGGAGCGGTCGGCCTCCCTCATATACCGCTGGGGTTGCAGGAGCCAGAGGGTGAACTTATCCCAGAGGGCCTGCGCCTCCCAGCCCCAGAAGTCAAAGCGGAGATCGGCCACCAGCCGGTCCGCGCGGGTCTTCAGCGCGCCCGGCGGCGGCCCTTCCCTTTCCAGACCCACGACCAGGCTGAGCAGGAAGAGCAGGAGCGCCGTTCGGTAGGCCGACCAGGAGAAACGGACGGCCGGAAATCGGAAAGAGGGACGGAACTTTCTCGGGATTTTCATCCTTCACTCCAGCCCCGGCACCCCTGTCATCGTGCCGGTCAGCGCGAAGCGGACGAGGTCCACCAGGCCGATGAGCAGGACGGCCAGCACCAGCCCGACCAGGAGAGGGGTGAGGGCGTCCCGCCAACGCTCATACCGGTTTTCCCGCCCGGCAATCACCACGACCAGAACGGTCATTGTCAGTGTCAGCAACGCCAGGACGCCCAGGACACTGGCCAGCGCCAGGGGGTAGAGGAGGGCGGGCCAGCCGCTCAGCACCAGGGCCACCATTCCGGCCTCCATCAGGAGCAGGATGCCCAGGTCTTTCCCGTTCCGGATGACCGGTTCGGGGAGAGGGTTGCGCCAGAGGCTGAAATGGACCATCGGCCACAGGAGCGCGGCCAGTGCCAGGCCGTTCAGCGCGCCGGTGACGAGGCGAAGTTCGTTGCGGGGTTCGTAGAAGAGCGGGGTCCCCCGCATCAGGTCCACATAGGAGTTCAGGCCATCTATGCCCATGATTGCGATGAAGCCGACCAGCAGGGCGGTGATGGCGGGGGGTGGGAACGAGGTCCCGCGACGGCGAAGGAAAAGGGCCTGGCCGATCAGGGCGGTCAGCGCGCCGGGGAAGGTCCCCGTACAGCGGGCGCAGAGGGGCAATTGCCGGCCGGCCAGGAAGAAGGAATGAGAGGGAATCCGATGGCAGACGGCGGCGGATACCCAGGCCGCCTTGTTCAACAGGCCCGGCGGGGTGAAGAGGATATAGGCGCCGACGACCAGAACGGCCAGCGCGAGGGCGGCCCAGCGGGTCCAGTGGGGATGACGACGCTGCGCAGTCATAGAGAAATCACCCATCCCGCACAGAGGCACAAAGACACAAAATTTCCTGGATGCCTTTCGTGTCTTTGTGTGAGCATAGAGGGGCGCGATTGGCCCCAAGGTAGGTCTGCAGAAGATCGTGGCGCGCTCTAATGGGTGCAAGAACCCCCAGATGGAGGACAGCCTTTCCAGGCTGTCCCCAAATATGGCGGGCTGAAAGCCCGCCCTACGTCTTCCCACGATTCAATGCAGTGCTACCCCCCAAGCAGGTAACCAAAAAATCAGCGTCCACCTGCGTTCATCGGCGTCCCGAAAGAAAAAGCGGACGCCGATGGGCGCAGATAAAAAAACAAAGAAAATCTGCGTTCACCTGCGTTTACCTGCGTTTATCTGCGTTTACCTGCGTCCTGTTTTCAAACTCCAGGAGGTCTCCCACCGATACCTCCGCTACCAGTTCCGGCGGCCCCTCCAGAACGTCCCGGGCGGAGGCGCGCGGGGCGTAGAACGGCCGGAACGGGCGGGCCAGGACGGCGTCCACCACCCGCCCCGTCCGGTCCAGCCAGATGGCGGCGATGGGGAAGAAGACGAAGAGCATATGGATGGCCGCCTCGGCGCGGTTTTCCCGCGCGCCCACCAGCAGGAGGGCCTCTCCGGGCGGCAACCGTCGGCGGAAGGTCAGCCCGCGCAGGCGGCACAGGAAGGACGCGCACCACCGCGCCCGCACCGGGAGGGTGGTGCCGCGCGTGCGGTTGTGGACGGTCAGCCAGCGAGTCATGGAGCCGAGCGTCCCAGGCGGTGGCTGGCCCAGAGGAGGGCAACCGCCACCCCGCAGGCCAGTAGGGCGAGCAGGCCCAACAGGGCCAGCATCAGGAGGCCAGCCGCGCCGACCCAGAGCGGGTTATCGGTGTGGGTCAGCGCCATCAGGGCGGCCAGAATAGTCCCGAACGCGCAGGAGTTCCACAGGCCGTGGAGCGCCACCGCACCGGTGAAGGCCAGCGGGAGCCGCCAGGGCCGCCGCCCGGTCCACCACTGGCCCCATCCCCAGCCCATCAGGCCGCCGGTGGCGCAGTGCATCACCGTCGCGGCCAGGCGGCTCAGCACGCCTGGCCCCCATACCGGGCCGACAAAGATGCTGTTGAGCATATTCTCTGCCAGGGCGAACCCCGCGCCGGAGGCCACGCCCAGCAGGAAGGCCCGGGCCGGGGAAGGCCGGAGCCAGGCCCCGGCCAGCCCCACACCCAGCGTCTTGGTGACCTCTTCCACCAGCGGCACCAGTCCGCCGACAACCATCAGCCCCACGAGGGCCAGCGAGGGGGTGATCCGCTCCAGCAGGGTCTCCATCCCGGTGAGGGGAAGGGCTTCGCCGCTATCCAGGAACTGCAGGGCCTGCTGCAGCCACTCCTGGGGGAGCACCCCCAGCGCAAGCAGGCCGAGGGCAACGAAGACGACCAGGATGACCTCTATCACCAGGGCGGCGCCTATGCCCAGCAGCGCGCCGCTCAGCAACCCGCCGCTCACGTCCGACCAGAAGACCCCGCGCCCGCGCAACCCCCATCCCACCAGGGAGAGGACCAGCGCGGGCAGGAGCAGCAGCGTCGGCGCATGGAGGAGGGCCATCAGGAGCGGTGGGGTATCCAGCAGCGAAACAACCATGCCGGCGACCAGAAGGACGGCGAAGGCCAGCCAGAGCCAGCCGGACCGCCGGGGGCGGAAGGGCGCGGCGGGGATGCCCCTTCGCCTCCGTATCCCTTCGGCACACAGAACCAGCCCAAGACATACTCCCAGCAATCCCACCGCGACAGCCTGAGGGAGGACCATCTCACCGATACCTGTCTCGCCATCCCGGAGTTGAACACCGAGAACCAGCAGGAAGGCTGCGACCCCACCGCTGGCGATGATTATGCCGCCAGCGAGGAGACTCAGCGGTCCCAGAAATTGGGAAAAAGAGGGTCGGTTTGTAGAACTATTTGACAGTGCCATTGGATGGTGCTAAAATGGTATGCAATTCACCACTGGGGAAAGCGGGTATGGGAACAGAGCGACTGAATATCTATTTACCCCGCGACGTTGCCAGGGACCTGCGCCAGTACGTACCGGCCCGGCAGCGGGCCCGTTTTGTAGCCCAGGCCGTGGCCCGGGAACTGGGGCAGTTGAAGTTACTGGCCGGTATTGATGCCTCTGCTGGAGCCTGGCGGGATGAAGACCACCCGGAACTGGCGACACCGGCAGACATAGACCGCTGGATAGAAGAGCGACGGGCCGGATTGGATTGGGACCGTTGGACCCCCGCCGGAGAACAGCAGAATGGCTGACTATCTCCTGGATACCGGAATTCTGATCCGGCATCTGCGCAACCGGCCCGGTTATCGGGAACTGCTGCACCGTCTGGCCAGGGAAGGTCGGTTGATCATCGCTTCCTTTACCCGCCTGGAAGTGGTACAGGGGATGCGCGACCATGAGCAGGAGGCGACGTTGGCTCTGCTGGATGCTCTTCAGACCCATCCCCTGGACGCTCCGACGGCCGACCTGGCGGGTGAGATGATTCGGGCCTGGCGGAGGAAAGGCATGGTGCTCAGCGGCCCGAACGCGGTCATTGCGGCATCGGCCCTCCGCTGCAGAGCCACCCTGGTCACCACGAATCCCCGACACTTTCCAATGGAGGACTTGCCGGTGTTGGGCATTGATGAGGAGGGGAATCCGCTGAGCGGATGACCCTCCCGGGCGTTTCCCATTTCAGTGTTCCTCTATCTGTACTCCCTCAATCAATAGCCCCGGCGGGGCGGTCGGGTCGGCGGGGTTCCGCTCCGGCAGCGCCTGCAGAATCTCCATCCCCTTCACCACTTTCCCGATGATAGTATAGTGCCCGTCCAGGTCAGGTTGGGGGGCCAGGGTGATGAAGAACTGGCTGCTGCCAGTATTGGGTCCAGCGTTGGCGATCCCCACCACTCCCGCCGCGTCAAACTTCAGGTTGCCGATTTCGTCGTCACACTGGAAGCCGGGCGTCCCCGCCGCCGTCCCGGTCGGGTCGCCGGCCTGGACCACAAAGCCGGGGATGACCCGAAAGAACGTCGTCCCGTTGTACCACCCTTCCCGGGCCAGGAAGACGAAACTGTTGACGTTGAGCGGAGCCTGGGAGGCATAGAGCTCCATCACGATGTCCCCCTTGGGTGTCCGAATAGTGGCGACGTACCGGCGGGCGGGGTCAATCTGGGGGGCCGGCGGCGCGCTGTAGAGGCGAGGCTCCAGAAGGGCCAGGCCGATCAGCGCGCTCAACCCCTGGTAGGAAATCCCCCACCGGTCGGTGGGGTACATCCGGCCATTTACGATGAACGACGGCGTGCCCGGCAGTCCCATCGTGATCGCGTCCTGATGCTGTCCCATCACCTTTTCCTGGAACGTATGTTCTCTGAGGTCGCGGCGGAAGCGCTCCACATCCAGCCCCAGTTCCTGGGCATAGCCAGCCAGAACCTCCAGCAATTGGTCATCGGAGACGGAAGCCCACTCCATCTGTCTCCGGAAGAGCAGGTCGTGCATCTCCCAGAACTTCCCCTGGGCCCCGGCGGCTTCGGCCGCCTCGGCGGTCATCTGAGCCTTGCTGTGAATCGTGGTAAGCGGGAAATGGCGGTAAACGATTCTCAGATTGTCTTTGTGCGTTTCCTCCAGAAACGCCAGCAGGGGCTCCACCCCTGCGCAGCCCGGTCACTGGAAGTCCGAATACTCTATCAGCGTGACCGGCGCGTCCGCCGGGCCGCGCACCCTGTCCGCATCGGTGACCGGTGGGACATCCAGCGCAGGCAGAGAAGCGAAGATAGAGGGGACGGCCCGGCAGGTGGCCGTTGTGGGCGCCGGGGAAGGAGTCGGAGTCGCCGGCGTAGCCACTGAGGGGACGGTGGGGACGTTGCTGGTCGGCGTCGCTCCCCCCCGACAGCCCGCCAGCAGGCCCGACACGACTATCAGCAAAGATAGAACGAGCGATCGTTTCTCTTTCATTGGACGAATCACCGGATAGGCTTATTGGTTGTTGTACAGCGCGCCGGCCACCACGGCGAACGCCAGTACAGCCAGGGTGGAGATTTGCTCCCCCAACGTAAACCCCAGAATCGTCCCGCCGACCGCCATCGCCCAGACGGGAAACGCCAGGGTGGTCAGGAGGACGTTCAGGACTTTTCCCGGCCCCTGGGTGCCCCACCATCGCAAACCGAGGGCGATGGCCCAGCAAATCACCCCCCAGATGCCCAGCACCGGCTCGTTGGGGGCGATGGCCTTGCCCAGCAGGTACACCGTTACGACTTCTGTCGGTATATGAGCGGCCACCCGGCTCAGATAATCCTGAATCTTGTCAATGGTACCGGGTTCCGCCTTCTGAGCCCTTACAGCCTGACCGATGCTTCCATACAGAGTTGCCATTTCTCTCCTTACGGGATACATGGGGGGAATTTCTACAGATTGCTCTCTATTTTACCACACAGGGGTTGAATTGACCAACGGACGGTGGAGAAGTTGACCATTAGCCGAAAGGGAATATAATCCTCCTGCTATGTTCCAGCGGACTGTGTGCTCCCAACCTTCATCCTCCTGGCAACGAAATCTCTGGGCCATCTGGTTCGCCGAATTCGCGTCCATCGTTGGCTTCTCGTCTGTCCTCCCCATCCTCCCCTTCTACGTCCAGGAACTGGGGGTCACCTCGCCGGACGCGGTAAAGTTCTGGTCGGGGATGATTTTCTCTGCCCACGCCGTCACGATGGCCGTGATGGCCCCCATCTGGGGCTCGCTGGCCGACCGGTACGGGCGGAAGCCAATGGTGGAGCGAGCGATGTTCGGCGGGGCAGTCGTCATCGGGCTGATGTCGCTGGCCCAGAGCGCCCCCCAACTGGCCCTGCTGCGGGCACTGCAGGGCATGCTGACGGGCACCGTGGCAGCGGCGAACACGCTGGTAGCGAGTACAACCCCCCGGGAACGGGTCGGCTACGCGCTGGGGCTCCTCCAGATGGCCATCTACGCCGGCAGTTCCATCGGCCCACTGCTGGGCGGCTTCATCGCCGACCAGTGGGGCTTCCACGCCACCTTTCTGACCACCAGCGGGCTGCTGCTGACCGGCGGGCTGATGGTGGCCCTTCAGGTCCACGAGGACTTCTCGCCCCCTCCCCGGAGCGGGGAATCGGCGGGGACGGCCCTCTGGGACAACCTGCGGGTCGTTTTCTCCTCCCTGTCCCTGGTCAGCGTTCTGAGCGTCCGGTTTCTGATGCGGCTGGCGGCCCGGGCCCTCTCGCCGATGATGCCCCTGGTCGTCCAGTCGCTGGCCCCCGCCGGGGCGGCGGCGACCCTCTCGGGGCTGGTCCAGGGGGTCAGTTCAGCAGCAGGGGCGGGTGGAGCCGTCCTGCTGGGCCGCCTGAGCGACCGCTGGGGGGAGCGGCGGGTGCTCCTGCTCTGCGCGCTGGGCTCGGCGGCCCTCCACATCCCCCAGTACTTCGTCCGAGACATCTCCGCGCTGACCCTGTTGCAGGCCGGCTCCGGATTCGTGATGGGCGGCACGATCACTGCCCTTAGCGCGACGCTGGCGGCCCTGGCCCCGGCCGGAAGGCAAGGCACCGTCTACGGTGTGGAGTCCACCGTTGTCTCCATCGCCAACGCCGTCGGGCCGATGCTCAGCACGGCGCTGGCCGTGGCCGGCGGGCTGCGCATGCCCTTCCTGGGCGCGGCGGCCCTCTTTGCCCTGGCCGGCCTAATGACGGCCCGCATTCTCCCCCGCCACGACCCATTCCACCCTTCGCCAAGTCCGGGAAACGGTGTATAATTTGGACGACGGACCACGGACGACGGACCGCGGACGACGGACCACGGACGACGGACCACGGACGACGGACCACGGACGACGGACGACAGACGACGGACGACAGACGACGGACGACGGACGACAGTGGTCAATGGTCTGT
>DAOTWL010000217.1:0-3424 GCA_034435875.1 Anaerolineae bacterium | reverse complement strand
CAAAGAGGCTGACTTTCAGTCAGCGCCGATTGGAAATCGGCCTCCCTGGACGCTTCGCGCCAGGCATCAACCTGCGTTGACGCCCCCCAAAAGGGCGGCGCAGGCCGCCATTGTTGCGAACGAAGTGAGCAACCCGGCCGAAGGCCCAAAGAGGCTGACTTTAGTCGGCGCCGTGGGCGGCGACCCGACCGGCGCAGCCCTTTAAGTTAACGCATAGGAGGGGGCCGGAGGGTGGGGTGAGAAACCTCCCCCCTTCGGGCGAGGGGGGATGAGAGGGGTCAGAACTCCCCGACAACAGCAGGTGGGGGAAAGACGTCCCGGCCACCTGGTATATTTTAGGGAAAATCTGCGCCCCTCTGCGTGAATCTGCGTCCGACCATTATCATCACCTGAAAGGGGGAAACTGACAATGGACCTGTTTGCCAGGTGCGCATCCTTCACCGAGGCCAAAGAAGCCCAGGCCATGGGGCTCTATCCCTACTTCATTCCCCTCACCGAAAGTGAGGGGCCGGTCGCCTGGGTGGGCAATCATCGCCTCATCATGATCGGCTCCAACAACTACTTGGGCCTCACCATGCACCCCAAAGTCCGGCAGGCGGCGCTGGATGCCATCCGGCGCTTCGGCACCAGTTGCACCGGCTCCCGGTTCCTCAACGGCACCCTGGAACTCCATCTGGAACTGGAGCGGCGGCTGGCCCGCTTCGTCGGCAAAGAGGCCGCCCTCGTCTTCTCCACCGGCTACCAGACCAACGTCGGCACCATCTCGGCGCTGGTGGGCCGGGGCGACTTCGTCATCACCGACAAAGAGGACCACGCCAGCATCATTGACGGCTGCCGCCTCTCCTACGGCGAGATGCGCCGCTTCGCCCACAACGACGTGGACGCGCTGGAGCGGGTGCTGGCCCGCCTCCCCGAAGAGGCCGGAAAACTGGTCGTGGTGGACGGCGTCTTCAGCATGGGCGGCGACATCGCCCCCCTCCCCGACCTCATCCGGGTCTGCCAGAAATACGGCGCGCGCCTCATGGTGGACGACGCCCACTCCATCGGCGTCCTGGCCGACGGCCGGGGCACGGCGGCCCACTTCGGCGTCACCGACCAGGTGGACCTCATCATGGGCACCTTCAGCAAGTCCTTCGCCAGCCTGGGCGGTTTCATCGCCGGAGACGCCGACGTCATCCACTACATCCAGCACTTCGCCCGCTCCCTTATCTTCAGCGCCAGCATCCCCCCCGCCAACGCCGCCGCCGCCCTGGCTGCGCTGGAGATTATGGAGACGGAGCCGGAACACTCCCGGCGCGTCGTCGCCATCGCCGAGCGGATGCGGGCCGAGTTCCGCCGTCTGGGCTTCAACATCGGCAACTCCCAGACGCCCATCATCCCCATCATCATTGGCGACCGCAACCTCACCCTCCTGGCCTGGAAGATGCTCTTTGACGCCGGGGTCTACACCAACCCCGTCTTCTCCCCCGCCGTACCGGAGGGCCAGGAACTGCTGCGGACCTCGTATATGGCCACCCACACCGACGATCATTTAGAGTTTGTGCTGGAGGCGTTTGAGCGGGTGGGCAAAACGCTGGGAATCATCCGATGACGCAATGACCGAATGAGCCAATGACGCAATGACCGAATGACCCAATGACCGACAATCGCACCCTCTTCTGGCTCTTGCTCCTCCTCACCTTCGCCCTGGGTCTGGCGGCACTGGTGGCCTGCGACGCGCCGTTCTCTCCGGCCTACACGCCCACGCCGACGCGCACGCCCCGCCCCACCGCCACCCCGACGCCCACACTGACCCCTACCCCCGCACCCACCCCCACCCCGGCCTGGCCGGTGACAGTGGGGTGCGGGCCCGCCGTCCCCGCCGGGGCCTGCGCCCGCCTGCGGGCCGCCGTGGACGCCGACCCCGCCCACTTCCTCTGGGCCGACGACCCCGCCACCGCCCAGGTCCGGCTGGACGGAGAGGGACTCCCCAATGCCCGCCCCGTCGGCGCCTGGACCTACGCCCTGGCGGCCCCGTTCTTCACCCTGGACGACGGGGTGGCCCTTTCGGACCTGCAGGCCACGTGGACGGGCGCCCCGACCGGCCCCTTCGCCCTTCACCCCCTGCTGGTCACCACCGAGACGCTGGGGGTCTTCTCCACCCGGTGGGGCCCACCGACCGGTCAGGCGGTCCGGGTGGTGGAATCCGGCGACCTGCTCACCGAGGCCCTCACCCGGAACGGCTGGGCCCTGGTCCCCTTCCACGAACTGGAGCCCCGCTGGAAAGTCCTGCAGGTGGACGGCCGTTCGCCCCTGGAGAAGGGACTGGCGGACTACGGCCTCTGGGCCCCCCTCTACCTGGGGGCCGAACGCCGCACCGACGCGTTCCCCTTCCTCCCCGCCGACCTCTCCAACCGGGAGGAGTCCCGCATGGCGGTGGTGGCGATGACGGGCGTCACCGCGCTCACCCGGGGGACGGCCCAGACCATGGAGCAGAAGGGCGTCACTTATCCGGCCCGCGATATCGCCCCCTGGCTTCTGGAGGCCGACCTGACCCACATCAGCAACGAGGTCTCTTTCACCCCCGATTGCCCCGTCCCGCCCCGCCTGGGGACGATGACGTTCTGCGCCCACGAGCGGTACATAGAGTTGCTGGACGCGGTGGGGACGGACATCGTGGAACTGACCGGCAACCACAACAACGACTACGGGACGGGCCCCCATCTGCACACGCTGGACCTCTTCCGGCAGCGGGGGTGGCGGTGGTTCGGCGGCGGGGCCAACCTGGCCGAAGCGATGACCCCGGTCACGGTCACCCTGGGGCCGAACCGGCTGGCCTTTATCGGGTGCAACGCCGTCGGCCCGTCGTATGCCTACGCGACGGAGGACTCTCCCGGCGCCGCCCCGTGCGGGGACTGGGCCTGGATTCGGGAGAAGGTGGCGGCCCTGCGAGGGGAGGGGTACCTGCCCATCGTGACCGTCCAGTACTACGAGACCTACGAGTACTTCCCCACGCCGCAGCAGGTGGCCGATTTCCGCGCCCTGGCGGCGGCCGGCGCGGTGGTCGTCCAGGGGAGTCAGGCCCACCAGCCGCAGGGGTTTGACTTCCACGCCGGGGCGTTCATCCACTACGGCCTGGGGAATCTGTTTTTTGACCAGATGCAATCGCTGGGGACCCGCCAGGAGTTCATAGACCGGTTGGTTTTCTACGAGGGGCGGCTGCTGGGGGTGGATTTGCGGACGGCGCTACTGGAGGAGAGGGCCCGGCCCCGGCCGATGGCGCCGCCGGAGCGACGGGCGCTTCTGGAAGCAGTCTTTGCCGTCAGTCCGGGTCGGTAACAGATGGCAGGAGTGGGGCGGCGGCCGAAGGCCGCCGCCCCCAATCCCCCTCTCTCCCTCCTCAAGTCTGGCCTTTTCGCCAGCGAGAGGCGTTGGCGTTGGCTGA
>DAOTWL010000216.1:0-14753 GCA_034435875.1 Anaerolineae bacterium | reverse complement strand
GTTAACTTCAGGGGCTGCGCCGGTTGGGTCGCCGCCTCGGGCGCTGACTGAAGTCCGCCTCTTTGGGCCTCACCCCTCCCCCGCCGCCTTCACCTCACCCCCGGCCCCTCTCCCGAACTCCGTTCGGGAGAGGGGAGGGGGTCTGGGGGTGGGGTGAGGCCGCAGGGAGGCCGATTTCCCATCGGCGCCCCGGGCGGCGGAAAGTGAAGAGCCCAATCCAGCCGAAGTTAACGCTTATGCCTCTTTCTCCCCCCATCCGGTGGGGGCGGGCCGGGGCGGGCCCGCATCCCCGTCACTCATACCGCAGCGCGGCCACAATGTCCAGCCGGGCCGCCCGCCGCGCCGGCAGTACTGCGGCCCCGACGCCGATGAGCAACCCCACCGCCACCGCGACCAGGATACCAGCGTAGGGGAAGTAGTACGGGGTGACGAAACCGCTCACGTTCATCCCCTGAATCAGCACATACCCCAGCCAGATGCCCGCCAGAATCCCGAACGCCGTCCCCAGAGCGCCCAGGAGCAGGCTCTCCGCCACGACCATCCGCCGAATCTGCCGCCGCGTGCTCCCCACCGCCCGCAAAACGCCGATCTCCCGCGTCCGCTCCATCACGTTGATCGTCAGCGTGTTCACCATCGCCAGGAGCGACGGCAGCGCGAACATCAGCAGAATCACGTACAGCAGTGAGAGGCTCTGTCCGAAAACCCGCTTTTGTTCCTCCCGGAACGACCGCCATTCTGTCAGCACAAAGGACGGGTATTTCTGGACGATTTCTTCCAGCCGGGCCTGGACAACGGCCATATTGGTGTCCTCCGCTGCCTCCACCATCACCAGGAGGTCTGCCGTCTGGTGGAAGTCCTGTTCCAGGTTGGCCTGAGAGATGTACGCGGTGGCCAGTTTGGCGTTCAGGTAGTCGGAGCCGACGCCGACCACCCGGTACTCCCGCTTCCCCTCCGGCGTCTGAAGGGTCAGGACATCCCCCACCCCGACCCGTCGCTGGGCGGCGAAGACGCCGTTGACAATGATCGCCCGCTCACGACCGAGCGCCTCAAAGGCCTCCTCCGGGTCGCCGTAGCGGAAGACCAGACCGGAAAGTTGCGGGTAGGTCTGGGGGTCCACCCCGATGACCTGCAACGTCAGGCCGTCCACCGCCGCTGTTCCCAGTCGCAGCGTCGTCGCGCCGGCGACGCCGGGTACTTCCCGAATCTTCTCCACCAACTCCGGCCCCGCGCCGACGTTCCCACCGCCCAGCATCAGCGACGCGGGCATCAGCAGGAAATCGGTGCGAAGGGAATGGTCAATGTAACTCATAAAGCCGTCAAAGAGAGAGGTGACCATCCCGGCGATTGCCAGGATCATCGCTAGGCCGACCATCAGCGCGGAGGCGGTGACGGCGGCCCGGTTGGGCTGACGGGCCAGGTTCCCCTCCGCCAGCCGTCCCTCACGGGCGAAGAGGAGCGCCAGCATCCGCCCGAAGAGCCGGGCCAGCGGGCCCACCAGGACCGGCGCCATCAGCACCAGCCCGACCAGGAAGAGCAGCGTGCCCAGCGCGGCCATGTTGAAGTTGCCGGTCAGAAGGGCCAGGGCCGCCAAGACGACCAGCCCGGCTCCAGCAATGCCCCGTTTTTTCGCCGCGCGCTCGGAGGCGCCGGGGACCCCGGGCCGCAGTGCCTCTATGGGCGTCACGCGGCCAGCGGCCAGGGCCGGCCACAGCCCGCCTGCCAGCGTTGTCCCCAGCCCCAGGACTACAGCGGTCACCAGGTTGGGCAGGGTGATAATGGGCCCAGTGGCCTCCATCCGCAGGTACTGCTGCATCCCCGACCGGACCGTCAGCAGGAGCAGCCAGGCCAGCCCGTACCCGGCGGCCAACCCGACCGCCGTCCCCAGCACCCCCTGGAGCAGGCTCTCCGCCAGGATGAGGCCCACGACGGCCCGCCGGGACGCGCCGACCGCCCGGAGCATCCCCAGGTCGTGCCGCCGCTCCACCACGACGGTGCGGAAGGTGTTCAGGATGATGAACGCGCCAATGGCCAGCGCCATCACCCCGAACAGGGCGAAAGCGACCTCGCCCATCTGCAGACTGGCAATCAGTTCTTCCCCCATCTCCGGCGGCTGGGCCTTGAACAGGTCTCCCAGGGCGGCCAGCGCGGCCTTTTCCACCTCGTCCCGGTCCACTCCCGGTTTCACCACCGCCTCTATGACGTTGATCTGTCCCGGCAACTCCAACAGCCGCTGGGCGGCTGGAAGCGGAACGTAAACCTCCTCCACCCCAGGAATAGAAGGCACATCCAGAATACCGACGATTTCCAGGTCCGCCGTGCCCGTTGCCGAGGGAAGGGTCAGCGTCCCCCCAACGGAAAGGGCCAGTTTCTCCGCCAGCCCTTTGGAGATGACGGCCGCATCGCCGTCGTCGGCAGTCAGGAACCGGCCCGTCTGGAGCGAATAGTGGCGCAGGCGCGCCGCCACCTCCGGTTCCACACCCACCAGCGTGACCGCGTTCAGCCCGGCCCGGCCTGCCATCTCAGGCGGGAGCAGGACGTTGCGGCGCAGGGAGCCGGTCGCTTCGGCGATGCCCTCCACGCCCCGGATCGCCTCCACCCGGTCGGCGGGGAACGGTCCATCGGTCACGCTGGTGAACATCAGGTCCACCTTACCGGTGCTCGCCATGACCGTCTGGCGGAAGGCCTGGAGCATGGTGGGCAGGAGGGCGTTCATCCCGAAGAGAATGGCCACCCCAAAGACCACCGCCAGCGTCGTCAGCGCGGTGCGGAGTTTCCGCCCGCCCAAATACCGCAAAGCCATCATCAACTGCACCCGCATTTTGACCTCCTCAGCGAAAACCACCAAGACACAAAGACACGAAGTTTCGTCTTTAGTTGTTAATTTTTAATTTGTTAATTTTCTTCGTGTCTTCGTGCCTTCGTGGTAAACCTATAGCGCCTCCATCCGCTCCCGAAGGGCCTGGGCCTCTTCCTCCCCGGCGCCGGCCAGGCGCGTCTCGTCCAGGCGCGTCTCGTCTATGATGCGCCCGTCCTTCATAAAGAGGATGCGGTCGGCGTGGGCGGCGACGCGCGGGTCGTGGGTGACCAGCAGGATGGTCCGTCCCCACTCCGAGGAGATGCGGCGCAGGAGGGCCGCGATATCGTCGCCGGCGCGGGAATCCAGGTTGCCGGTGGGCTCGTCAGCCAGGATGAGGTCGGGCTCAGAGACCAGCGCGCGGGCAATCGCCACCCGCTGCTGCTGTCCGCCGGAAAGTTGGTCCGGGCGGTAGGGGAGCCGGTCGCCCATCCCCAGGCGCCGGAGCCATTCGGCTGCGCGGCGGTGCGCCTCGGCGGGCTTCGCCCCGTCCAGCAGGAGCGGCAGCGCGGCGTTCTCCAGCGCCGTCAGCACCGGGATGAGGTTGTAGAACTGGAAGACGAAGCCGATGCGTCGGCGGCGGAGCGCAGCCAGGTCGTCGTCCCGCAGGGCCGTCAGGTCGCGGCCGTCCAGCAGGACCCGCCCTTCCGTAGGCCGGTCCAGTCCACCAATCAGGTGCAGAAGAGTAGACTTACCGCAGCCGCTGGGCCCCATCACGGCCAGGAACTCCCCGTTCTCCACGGCCATATGGACGTGGTCCAGGGCAACGACAGCGGTCTCGCCAGTGCCGTAGATTTTGGTCAGGTCTTCGGTCTGAATCAGGGCCATGGGTTGTCTCCTTGCAGATTCGTGATGCGTGAAGGGTGATGCGTGAAACGTGAAGCGTGAAGCGTGATTCACGTTTCACGTTTCGCGTTTCATTCTCGGTCGTCCGCGCGGTTTGGGCTCCGGCTGCGGCACGGGCTGTTGCCGGACCTCCTCCAGCCGGGCCTCCACCATATCCAGCCAGCGCAGGTCGGCCTCCAGGTGCATCACCACTTTGTCCAGGAAAAGGACGTAGGCCAGTTCCGTTTGAGGGTCGGCCTCCATCCGCTGGCGGGTGAAGCGATGCAGTTCCTGGTACAGGGTATTGCGCTGAACCTGGATCAGGCGGTGCAGGTCAGTCCCCTCCACCAGCAGACCGACCATCAATTTGATGAAGAACTCATCCCGGTGGTGGTCGCCGACGATGCCGGTTTGGAACCACTCCCGAAGGGCCTCCTGCCCAGCAGGGGTGAGGGCGTAGATGCGCTTCTCCGGCCCGCCCTCTTTCTCCACGCCGACCTCGGCGATGAGCCCGGCCTCGGCCAGCCGCTCCAGCGTGGCGTAGACCTGGCCCGGCTTCACCTCCCAGGTGTCCCGCCCACCGACAAGGGCCTCAAATGCCGCGCGCAGTTCGTAGCCGTGGCGCGGCTGCTGAGCCAGAAGTCCCAGAAGTGCATATCGGACGGACACCGGAAAAATTGGCCTACAAGTGAGTAGTTTGCGGGGAAAATTATACTGCAAGTGAGGAGATTTGTCAAGGGGACAAAGGGGATGTTCCGATGAACGGGCCGGGCACTTCCGGAAGTGCCCGGCCCGTTTCTACACCCTATCGGCGACGGGAATCTCCAGCGGCCCCACGTCCTTCACCACCACGCGGATGCCCACCTGATGGCTACCGGAACCCAGCGGGATTCCGCTCACCCGCAGGGTCACCGTTGCCCCCAGGGGGAAGAGGAGGGGATTCTGCTCCGAGATGCCCCCGGCAGGCACGACGGCACCGTCCGGCGGCACGATGCTCACCTGCTCCAGGGGCACCGCCTTCCCGTCCAGCGTCAGTCCCTTGAAGCCCTGGATGACGCCGGGGGCGATGTTGTTCTGCAGGGAGAGGACGAAACCGTCCCCTTCGGCCCGCAGGGAGCCTTTGACGTAGAGTTTTTTGAGGATGACCGGGGGGATTGCTGGCATCGGAACCTCCAGGATGAAGTCAGCCCCATTTCCAGCCATAGGGCGTGCGCTGTAGATTCAGCCGCTGCGCAGCGGCGAATGTCCTTTCCCGCAAGACGTCACTCACCTCTTCTGCGTCTATGAGCACGGCTCCCTCGGTAATAACCTCGTGAAAGAACGGCTCTCCCGAATCCAGTTGGGCAAGGAGTTCCTCCCAGGTGGTCACCACCGGCTGGACAATGCCGTCGCTGCAGGCATAGACGGTCTCCCAATCCACCGGCTGCCGCAGGACGACCAGCACATCGGCATCGCTGGAGGGGGTGTAGTCGCCTGTCACCAGGGAGCCGAAGAGGACGACCAGGAGGGGGTCCAGTTGGCGGACTTTCTCCAGGAACCGCTCCACCGACGCCCCCTGGGGGGCATTACGCCAGTTGCTGCTGGACGAAACGGAGGATTTTCCGTCCATCATCCAGGGCCTGTGGAGCCGTCTTGGCATCGTAGAACTCCGCCGGATGCCCGGTGGCAAAACCGTTGGGATACCGGGGCTGGATATGATGGCGGTCCAATTCCCGCGCCCAGTGCCAGAGGTCGGGTGGCACCGGAACAAAAGACTGCAGGACGTCCAGAAAATGAACCAGAGTGGGCCCGCGCGCTTCCTGCTGGTAATAGCGGAGCAATGCCTTGAGCGCGTTCTCCGCTCCCTGCTGGGCCTGGAATGCGGCCCACTCATGGTATCCGGCCTGGATGCTGTTTTCGGCCGCCGCCAGGTCCCGCTCCGCCTGAGCCAGCCAGTCCCGATACCGCCGACTCATCCTCTACTGCTCCTTCGGCTTCACCTTGACTTTCACCCCATCGGACTCCGCCCGGTTCCCCGCCGCGTCGTAGACGACGGCGCGGAAGCGCTGCTCACCCGTCTCCTTGATCCACCAGTTGACGTTGTAGGGCGGGATGGTGCGCACCGCGAAGGGCTCCTCCTCGTCGTTGCGGTAGAACTCCACCCGCGCGATGGCGTAGTTGTCTTGCACGTCGGCGTTGACGTTGACCCACTCGTCCTTGCCAAACATGTACTCCTTGCCTGGCTCCGGGTTGGTCAGTTTCACCGTCGGCGGGGTGTGGTCTACCGTCACCTGGATGGCGTACTGCCGGACAGCCTGGCTGTGGTCCACCACCGTCAACTGGATGGTGTAGAGGCCCTCAAAGCCCGCGATGTACCAGAATTCCAGGACGTTGCGGTCCACCTGGTTATAGTGGTCGGGGCCGATCTGCACCCACTCGGTGGGGTTCATCCCTTCCCCGACGGCGATGCGGTAGAAGGCGAAGTCGCCGCCTTTGGCGCTTCCGGTGATGGTGACGACCTCGCCGCCGACGTAGGAGTATGGCTGCGGCTCGGTGATGATGACGTCCGCATCGGCCAGGATGGGGCCGTAGATGGTGTCGTACTCGGTGGGCGGGAGGGGCGGACGCTGGTCTTCGGGGAGGCTGGCCAGCCAGTCGGCGGCCTCCGGCGGATAGACCTCGTACACCCGCTCCTCACAGAGTTCTGGGGGCGTGAAGACGGTGCAGAGGCGCCCCGTCTCCCGATTGACCCGCAGTTTCTGGTAGAAGTTGCAACTGGGCTCGGGCTCCGTCCCCGGGATGAAGAGTTCCCTCGTCCGGGGGCAGGGGCAATCTTCGGTGGGGATTTCGCCGCTGGTGGCGCAGATTTCCCGCTCCACCAGCCCGTCCGGGCGCGGGAAGGGGAGGACTTCCCGGTCCTTATGGGCGTACTCCATGACGGCGTGCCAGATGGGCGCGGCCCCCTCGGAGCCGGGGAGGTTGGCCATTTCGGAGTTGTCCGAGTTGCCGATCCAGACGCCGGTGAGAGTCTGCGGCGTGAAGCCGATACACCAGTTATCCCGGAAATCGTTGGTGGTGCCGGTCTTGGCCGCCGCCGGACGGTCGCCGGAGAGTTCCAGCGAGTTGGGATGACCGAAAGCGGCCCAGCGGGCCTGCCGGTCGGAGAGGATGTGGATCATCAGGTAGGCCAGTTGCGGGGAGAGAATCTGCCGCTCTTCGGGTTGGTACTCGTAGAGCACCCGGCCGTTCCGGTCCTCCACCCGCAGGATGGCGACGGGGTCCAGGTCCCGGTAGCCCGGCCCCTTCGGGGTGGTGGGCTTGCCGATCATCTTCCCGTAGTTGGCGAAGA
This sequence comes from Anaerolineae bacterium, assembly GCA_034435875.1. Taxonomy (GTDB): domain Bacteria; phylum Chloroflexota; class Anaerolineae; order B4-G1; family DUEL01; genus SpSt-77. The sequence goes on along the minus strand of DAOTWL010000216.1, from coordinate 7,746 downwards.
CGGAGAAGGCGTAGGCCATATCCAGCAGGCTCACCTCGCCGCCGCCCAGGGTGAGGCTGAGGCCGTAGTACTCGATCCCCCGGTCCAGGCTGTTGATGCCCATCCTGTGGGCGGTGCGGATGACGTTATCCACGCCAGCCAGTTGGAGGGCAGCGACGGCGGGGATGTTGTAGGAGCGGGCCAGGGCCAGCCGCAGCCGCTGGGGGCCGTGATACTTCCGGTCGTAGTTCTCGGGGACGTAGGGGGGCTGGCCCGGCTGTGGGAAGGCCGTCCGGACGTCCCAGAAGAGGTGCGCGGCGGTGTATCCCTGGGAGAGGAGGGTCACATAGGTGAACGGTTTGAACGAAGACCCTGGCTGGCGCAGCCCCAGCGCGGCGTTATAGCGTCCGGCGATGGCCTCGTTCCAGTAGTCCAGGCTGCCGACCATCGCCAGAATCTCCGCCGTTCCGGGCCGCAGGACGACGACGGCGGCATTGGTGACGTGGTGGTCTTTGCCCCGGCTGGCGGCCCGCAGCGGCGGGAGGTACTGGGCGGCCTCGCAGCCGGAGGCCAGCGCCTCTTCTATGACCTTCTGCTCGTCCTCGCCGGAGAGGCGGCGAATCTGGGCCCGCGCAACGCATTCCGCCTGCTGCTGGAGGTTGTAGTCCAGCGTGGTGTAGACCCGGAGACCCCCCCGGTAGACCATGTCGGCGCCGAACATCCTCTCCAGTTCGTTGCGGACGTAGACGGAGAAGTGGGGGGCCTTGAAGTTGAACTGTTCGGTGGGGGAGGCCAGCCGCCAGGGCTCCACTTTGGCCTTGGCGGCCTGCGCCTCGGTGATGCACCCCTGCCGGACCATCGCGTCCAGGACCAGGTTCTGCCGCTTGCGGGCCTCTATCGGGTCGTCAAAGGGGTTTTTCTGGGGGAACTGGGGGATGGCGGCCAGCGTCGCCGCCTCCGCCAGATTCAGGTCCCGGGCGTGCTTGCCGAAATAGACCTGGGCGGCGGCCTCAATCCCGTAGGCCAGGTTGCCGTAGAAGTTGGTGTTCAGGTACCACTCCAGGATTTTCCGCTTGTCGTAGCGGCGGGTGATCTCCAGGGCCAGGAGGACCTCTTTGACCTTGCGCGCGTAGTCCCGCCCCTTCGGCCCCTCGGCGCTGACGACCCGCTCCTCCGGCGGGATGAGGACGTTTTTGATCAGTTGCTGGGTGATGGAGGAGCCGCCCTGGATTTGCTGGCCCCGGATGTTGGCCCAGAAGGCCCGGAGAATGCCGCGCGGGTTGACCCCGGGATTCTCCCAGAACGTCCGGTCCTCAATGGCGACGGTGGCGCAGATCAGATGCTCCGGCACCTCCTCCAGCGGCACCCAGACCCGGTCGCCTGCGTGGGGGTCAATGATTTCCCAGAGCAGAACCTGCCCGGTCCGGTCGTAGATACGGGTGGTCTCAAATTCCTGCTCTACAAACTCAATCTTCTCGGGGTCGGGCAACTGGCGGGCGATAGAGGAATAGACGGTGGCTGCGCCGCCGATGATGCCGGAGAGACCGGTCAGGTTGAGAATGATGACGGCCAGCAGCAGCACACCGACGACCCGCACCAGGGCGCCGGTGCCGGTACGGGCGCGGGCCCGGCGGCGCTGCTGCCGCCGCCGGGCGATGTGGCGTAAAGTCCAGATGGGTGTCATCGGACCTCCATTCGGTGGTCAGTGGGTAGCCGGCAGTCGGTAGCCGGCAGCCCAATAGTAGCAGAAAACGGGGAAGTTGGCAAGGGGAAAACTTCACCGGGGCATAAGCGTAACTTCAGGGGTTGCGCCAGTGGGTCGCCGCCTCCGGAGCCGACTGAAGTCAGCCTCTCTGGGCCTTACCCCACCCCCCGGCCCCCTCCCCTCTCCCGAACGGAGTTCGGGAGAGGGGCCGGGGGTGAGGTGAGCCGCCGGGGGAGGGGTGAGGCCCCAGGGGGACCGATTTCCCATCGGCGCTCCGGGCGGCGGGAAGCAGATAGCCGAATCTAACCCTTAAGTTAACGCTCATGGGCCGGGAGAGGGGCGAGGCCAGCGCGCCGAAAAGTTAGTGCTACTGAGCCGTGCATACCGTCAAAGTTGCAATCCCTCAAGGTTATGCTATAACTACCCCAGAACATTACAGCAAGATTAAGGAGCGCGATGAAGCGAATGCTTTCCGGAAACGAAGCCATTGCGCTGGGAGCATGGGAGGCGGGGGTCCGGTATGCCGCCGCCTATCCAGGCACCCCGTCCACCGAAATCCTGGAGAATCTGGCCCAGTATCCGGGCGTGGTGGCGGAGTGGGCCAGCAACGAGAAGGTCGCGCTGGATGCCGCCATCGGCGCTGCCTTCGGCGGCGCCCGCGCGCTGGCGGCGATGAAACATGTCGGCGTCAACGTCGCCGCCGATAGCCTGATGTCCGTCTCCTACACCGGCGTCAAGGCCGGGCTGGTCCTGGTCTCCGCCGACGACCCGGGCTGTTTCTCCTCCCAGAACGAGCAGGACAACCGCCAGTACGCCCGCTTCGGCAAGTTCCCCTGCCTGGAACCCTCAGATAGCGAGGAGGCCCGACAGTTCACCCGCCTGGCCTTTGACCTGAGCGAGGAGTTCTCCACCCCGGTCCTCCTGCGCTCCACCACCCGCCTCTCCCACTCCAAGTCGCCGGTGGAGGTCCAGATGCCGGAGGGCCCCCGGAATCTGGAGCCGTTGCCGCCCTTTGAACGGCGCCCGGAGCGGTACGTCATCGTCCCGGCCCATGCCCGCCGCCTGCATCCCTGGGTGGAGGAGCGGCTGCAGAAGATTGCCGCCTGGGCCGAGACCGCGCCCGTCAACCGCATAGAGTGGGGCGACCGTTCCCTGGGCATCATCACCTGCGGCATGGCCTACCAGTACGCCCGCGAACTCTTCCCGAACGCGTCCATCCTGAAACTGGGACTGGTCTATCCGCTCCCGCGCCAGACCATCCGGGACTTTGCGGCGCAGGTGGAGCGGCTGGTGGTGATAGAAGAACTGGACCCGTTCATTGAGGAGCAGGTACGGGCCATGGGGATTGCGGTGGCTGCCGGGAAGGAGTTCTTCCCGCTGACCGGCGAACTGACGCTGGCGCGGGTGCGGGAGGCGGCACTGCGGGCCGGGCTTCCGGTGGGGCCGGCGCCGGAGCGGGTGGAGCCGCTGACGGCGCCCCTCATCCCTCCGCGCCCGCCCGCGATGTGTCCCGGCTGCCCGCACCGGGCCTTCTTTTACAACCTGCGTCGCTGGCGGCGGCAGGCCGTCTTCCCCGGCGACATCGGCTGCTACTCTATGGGCTTCCAGCCGCCCTTTGACGCGATGGATAGCATCATCTCTATGGGCGCCAGTATCGGCATGGCGCACGGGCTGAAGAAGGCGGGGGCCCAGGAGAAAGTCATCGCCATCATCGGCGACTCCACTTTCTTCCATGCCGGTCTCTCCCCGCTGGCGAACGCCGTCTACAACGGGAGCAACATCGTGGTGGCGATCCTGGATAACCGCATCACAGCGATGACCGGCGGGCAGCAGCATCCGGGGACGGGCATCACCCTGCAGGGGAGCCAGACCCGGGCGATTGAGATTGCGCCGGTGGTCCGGGCGCTGGGCGTGGAGCACATCTGGGAGGCGGATGCCTGGAACGTCCGGGGCATCAACGACGTCCTGAAGGAGGCGATGGCGGTGGAGGAGGGACCGGCCGTCGTCATCGTCAAGGGGGCCTGCGTCTTCACGCCCTACTTCCAGCGGCGGCCCACGGTGGCGGTGGACCCCGAGACCTGCAACGGCTGCGGCACCTGCTTCCGGGTGGGCTGTCCGGCCATCCTGAAGAGCGACGTGGTGGACCCCCGCACGAATCAGCCGAAAGCGACCATAGACGCGCTGCTCTGTACAGGCTGCACCGTTTGCCTGCAGGTCTGCCCGCAGCGGGCGATTTATGAGACTGGGGGTACAGCGTAGGAGTCATCCATATGCCTGCTCCCAACCCCCTGATAGAGCGGCCCTGATATCTCGCCGATGCCGGTGGCCGCCCAGCGGACCGGGGGAACGGAGTAGAAAAAGCCCCCGATCATCCCGATGATGCCCAGGGGGATGGTCCAGGGGCCGGTGCCGTAGCCCAGCCAGATGACCAGGCCCACCACCCCGGCCAGGGCCAATGCAATGATCCGCCCGATCAGGGGAATCCGACGGTCTACCGCGCCGGTTGGCAGCACGCCCGACCCGCCAGCGAAACGGTTGGGGTTCACCTGGCGGGAGATGCGGTCTCCCGCATTGTCCTCTGCCTGGCGGGGGCTCTTGGCACCGGGGATGACGACAGAGACCTCTTCAAACATCAGAATCCAGCGCAGGGCGAACTGGGCCATTGTCGCGCCGGGAGGGACCAGGGGCCGCAGGGCCTCTACCGCTTCCAGCCCCACCTCAAAGGGCACCTCCGCGAAGGTCTCTCCCCCATCAAAGGCCCGACCTTCCCGGTGGTAGTTGCGGTGGTCCTCCGGCGGGAAGGTGGTCTCCCGGGTCATCTTGCCGGTGAGCAGGCCGCTGGCCAGGGGCACCCGCACGATGATGGCCACGTCCCGACGGCGGGCTTCCCGGAAGAAGGGGTCCGCCGGTCGGTGGCGGAAGAAAAGATAATTTGCACCCTTTCCACCTCCGGGTACTCTATGGCCTTCAGCGCTTCCTCCAGCGCTTTCCCTGTCGCGGGGAGCAGAAACACGAACCGCCATTGGCCGCCTTTTTCCTGGATGCGCGCAGAATTTGCCAGATTCGGCGTAACTACCCGGGCAGATTTGACAACCGGCCCCATTTGTCTACAATATCCTCATACCAGTGCCCGCGGATGCGATTGGGAGGTGTCTCGTGGCGACCGGTTACGTCTATCACCCCGTTTATCTGGAGCATAACCAGCCCGGACATCCGGAGAATGCCCGCCGCCTGGAGCGCATTATGGCCATACTTCGGGAGACGGGGGTTCTGGAGCGGCTGACGCCGATAGAGGCCCGTCCGGCTACCGAAGAGGAACTGGCCCGGGTGCACACCCCGGGCTACATCGCCCAGGTGCGGCGGGTGGCAGAGGGGGGCGGCGGCCATCTGGACGCCGACACCTATATGAACGCCCGCTCCTACGACGCCGCCGTCATGGCCGCCGGGGGGCTCCTGGCCCTGTTGGAGGCCGGGGTGGAGGGGCGGGTCTGCAACGGCTTCGCCCTGGTCCGCCCGCCGGGCCACCACGCCCTCCCCGACCGGGGCATGGGCTTTTGCCTCTTCAACAACGTCGCCGTCGCCGCCCGCCACGCCCAGACCCTCCCCGGCATCCGGCGCGTCTTCATCGCCGATATAGACGTCCACCACGGCAACGGCACCCAGGCCGTCTTTGAGGCCGACCCCACCGTCTTCTACTTCTCCACCCACGAGTACCCCTACTACCCCGGCACCGGCCACTGGAGCGAAGCGGGCGTCGGCGAAGGGGAGGGCTCCGTCCTCAACGTCCCCCTGCCCGCCGGAGTGGGCGATGAGGGGTACCTGCGGGTCTACGAAGAACTGGTCTGGCCGCTGGCCCGCCGCTTTCGCCCCGACCTGATCCTGGTCTCCGCCGGGTACGACTCCCACTGGCAGGACCCCCTGGCGATGATGCAACTCTCGCTGACAGGCTACGCCCGCATCGCGCGGGAACTGGTGGCAATGGCGGGGGAACTCTGCGGGGGACGGATTGTCTTCACGCTGGAGGGGGGCTATCACCTGGACGTGCTGGCGCACGGGGTGCTGAACGCTTTCTACGCGCTGCTGGGGGAGGAGACGGTCTCGGATCCCTTCGGCCCGCCGTTCCCCGCCAGCGAGCCGGATATAGGGCCACTGCTGGCGTGCCTGAAGGAGCGGCATCAGGTGCTTTGATGTTCCGTTCGTAGTCAGGCACGCCGTTCGTAGTCAGGCACGCCGTTCGTAGTCAGGCACGGAGCGCAGCGGAGTGCCGTTAGATAGACGCGACGCCGCTTCGCTTCGTCGCTGACTACAAACCACTTCCATGTGAGGAAGTATGAAGTCTTTCCGGTGGTTCCTGCTTGTCGCCCTCTCCCTTCTGGTGATATTCCCTCTCCCGGCGCAGGCCCAATCCGGCGGGCCGGGGGAGACCGCCGGTCCGCCTCCCGTTCATGAGCACATCGTCGCTCCCGGGGAGACGCTCTTCTCCATCGCCCGGCGGTACGGGACCACGGTGGACGCCATCGCCCACGCCAACGAGATCGCCGACCCGAGCCAGATTTTCAGCGGCCAGCGACTGGTGATCCCGGGGGCACTGGGGCCGGTAGACGCCTGGACGGCCCACCTCGTCCGCCCCGGCGAGACCCTGGCCGGCATCGCCCGCCAGTACGGCCTGGACTGGCAGACCGTCGCGCTGGCGAACCACCTGGTCAACCCGACTCTGCTGGCCGTCGGGCAGGTAGTGCGGATACCGGCCGGGCGGGAGGAGGCGACGGGTGCCCTTCACGCCGTCCAGCCTGGAGAAACCCTCTTCCATGTGGCCTTCCGGTACGGGGTCTCTTTCTGGGACCTTCTGGCGGCGAACTGGACCGACCGGCCCCCCGTCGCCCTCTCCGGGCAGTGGCTGCTGGTGCCCGGCGTGCGGCCGACCTGGATGCCGTCTCCCTTCCAGAGAGTAGACGTCAACCCGATTCCGGCGCGCCAGGGGGATGCCCTCACCGTCATCGTCCACACCACGAAACCGGTGACGCTGCAGGGCCGCCTCTTTGACCGCGCCGTCCCCTTCGCCGAAGAGAACGGCGTCTATTACGCCTACATCGGCGTCCACGCGTTCACCGAGCCGGGCCTCTACGAGATGACGTTGACCGCCACCGCCGAGGGGGAGACGGCAACCGTTACCGTTGCGGTCCGGGTGGAGGACGGGAGGTACGGCCACGAGCGGATAGATGTGCCGCCCAGCCGGGCCAGTCTCTTGGACGCGGCCGTCATCGCGGCGGAACAGCAGCGGCTCCAGGAGGTCCGGACGCTCTTCACGCCCCAGCGGTACTGGCGGGGGTCTTTCCGGCTGCCAGTAGATGCGGCGATCAGTTCTTATTTCGGGACCCGTCGCTCCTACAACGGCGGGCCGTACAACAGTTACCACGAAGGGGTGGACTTTGACATCGGGGCGGGGGCGAAGGTGTACGCGCCGGCCGACGGCGTCGTCGTCCTGGCGGAGCCGCTGGCGGTGCGGGGCAACGCGGTGGTCATAGACCACGGCTGGGGCGTGCTGACGGGCTACTGGCACCTTTCCCGCATAGAGGTGACGGTGGGGCAACGGGTGCGCGCGGGGGATGTCATCGGACGGGTGGGGAACACCGGCCTCTCCACCGGCGCCCACCTGCACTGGGATTTCTGGGTGGGGGGCATCAACGTGAACGGCCTGCGCTGGGTCGCCGCCGACGGCCCCGGGGCCGTGCCGGAGCGGGCTGGCACGCCCTGAAGGAACGCCGGGGATGCTCTCGGGCCCGGAGCAACCGGCGGGCCTGTCGCTCCCAGCGGGCTGGCACCAGCACCTGGACTTCTCCCAGCCCGTCCACCGTGATCCCCAGGGCCCGCCCGGCGCTCTCGTAGCGAAGGACGGCGGGGATGCCGTGGCTTCGGAGGTACGTCCGCACCACTTCGGCCTGCAGCAGCCCCTGGGTGACGGTGACCACTTCGTAGCGGGTCATAGGGAAGATTCGGCGAGAAGTCATCGCGTTTGCCCCCTGAGGTTGGGGGTTTGGGGGCGGCGGCCCGAAGGGCCGCCG
>DAOTWL010000215.1:0-4936 GCA_034435875.1 Anaerolineae bacterium | reverse complement strand
CGGCGGCCCGAAGGGCCGCCGCCCCCAAACTCAAGCCACAATACCGCCGGGAGGTAACTACCTACCCCCGATGGCTGGGATGCCCACTTCCGCCCGCCGCTGAAGCGGCGGGCTCAGATGACAAAGCCCTGACGGGCTATCCGGAAGCCCCCGAAGGGGGCTTCGCATCTGAGCCAGGGGCTTTTCGCCCCTGGCGCAGGTAGTTACGCCGGAAGAGTTTAAGGAATATGGCGCTCTTCCCCCAAGACCCCGCCCGTCGGCGAGGAATCCGCAACACCGCCCTCTCCAGTTTCTTCCTGGGATGGGCGCCGATCCTGGGAAAACTGGCCTATGCCCAGGGGGTCACCCCGTTCAGCCTGGCCGCCTTCCGCACGCTGGTCGCCGTCCTCCTGCTTTGGGGCTGGTATCTCCTCTTCCGGCGGGACTGGCTGACCCGGCTACGGTGGGGGGAACTGATCGGCTGCATCGCCGTCGGCATCATTAACGGCATCGGTTCCCTGCTCTACTATTCCGGCCTCTCCCGCCTGGACGCCTCGCTGGCCTCGTTTCTGAACACCCTGTATCTCCTGTGGGTGGTGCTCTTTCTGGCGGCCTCCGGCCAACCGGTGGGACGGGTCACGCTGCTGCGGATCGCGCTGGTGATTGGCGGCGTTTACCTCCTCACCGGGGGGAGCAAAGGGGAGCCGAACTGGCTGGGCGCGATGCTGATGGTGGCCTCGGCGGCGACCTTCGGGTGGCATCTGGTGATGGGCCAGTGGCTCCTGGCGGATGTCCCCTCGCAGGCCGCGACGCCCTACATCCTCACCGCGATGGCCGCGACGGTGGGCCTGGCACGGGTCCTTCAGGGGAGGCCGGTGGAGCCCATTCCTGCAGGGGGGTGGGGGGCCATCATCGCCCTGGGAGCCACCACCGCCATCTCCCGCCTCCTGATGTTTGCGGGTCTGCGGCGGCTGGGCGGCATTGAGACGGCCCTCATCAGTTTGCTGGAACTGGTTGTCTCCCTGGGGCTGGCCTTCCTGCTCCTGGGGGAGCGGATGACCCCCTTGCAGTGGGGCGGCGGCATCATCTTGGTGGGCGGCATTCTGCTGGGGGCGCTGGAGCGGTAGGGCAACTCCGGAGCCGTTGTAGGGGCAGGTCTCACCCCTCCCCCGGCGGCTCACCTCACCCCCGGCCCCTCTCCCGAACGGAGTTCGGGAGAGGGGAGGGGGGCCGGGGGGTGGGGTGAGGAACCCGGGCAGGGCTTGCCCCTGCCCCATTTGGGGCAACCGCAAGGGGGCAACCGCAAGGGTTGCCCCTACACTGCCCCTGTCCCAATGGAGTTGTCCTATCCCGCGATGCTCAGCGCGCGCACCGGACAACGGGTGACGCAGAGGCCGCAGCCGTAGCACTTCTCCGGCGCCAGCACCGCTTTCTTCTCCACCACGTGGATGGCGTCGTAGACGCAACTGGCCTCGCAGAGGCCACAGCCCGTACAGGCGTCTACGTCCAGGATGGGCGGGACGTGAGTGGTACGGAACGTCCATTCCTCCCAGCGGCGGATCGCCAGCCCCCGCACCTCCTCCACCGACGCGTATCCGTGATCGTCCAGCCACTTCTCTATCTCCCGGGCGACCTTGCCGAAGATGCGGGGCCCCTTGAGGATGGCCGCCGTACAAATCCCCACCGCGCTGGCGCCGACCATGAAGAACTCTACGGCGTCGGTCCCCTTGCTGATGCCACCGACGCCGATGATGGGCAGGTCCACCGTGCGGGCGATGTCAAAGACGCAGCGGAGGGCCAGGGGCTTGAGGGCCGGACCGGAGAGCCAGCCGTATCCCTCCCGGCTTCCCATCAGCAACCGCCCCGTCTCCACGTCCACGCCCAGGCAGGGGCCGAAGGAGTTGATGGCGACGATGCCGTCGGCCCCGGCCTCGGCGGCGGCGCGGGCGGCCGTCTTCATATCCCGGAAGGGGCTCAGTTTGACGAAGACCGGCACGTCCACCGCCGTCTTCGCGGCCCGGATGGCCTCCTGCATGGGGGTCGGGTCGTCGCCGATGTAGTGGGTGGAGAGTTCCAGCGCGTCGGCGAAGGGACGCACCCGGGGAGCCAGTTCGGCAATCTCCTCGGCGTTGTAGCCGATACTGATGATGAGGGGGAGACCGGTCTCCTTTGCCAGCGGGTACTCCCGCTCCAGGAATTGCTCCACCGGCAGTTCCGACCAGAGTTCGGTGTTCAGAAAGCCGCCGGGGATTTCGGCCATATTGGGGGTGGGGACGACGGCGGGGCGGACCGAGACCGTCTTGGAGACGATGGCGCCGGCCCCTCCGGCGGCGCAGGCCTTCATCGCTTCCCCGTTCCAGACCGGCGGCCCGGCGGCCGGAAGGACGGGGTTTCTGAGGGAAATCCCGGCGATGTTTACGGCAAGGTTAGCCATTGGTCCTCCTGAATTTTCAGGGTAGGACGGCCTTTCCAGGCCGTCCGATGGGCTGAAAAGCCCAAAGGGGCTCCCATTTGGGATTTAGAAGTCGGCTCTCCCTGACCCGTTGGTCAGGAGAGGGGGCGGGGGTGAGGTCAAGGGGCGATGCCCCTTAATCCGGCGGGTTGAGCGGGAGGCGGATGGTGAAGCAACTTCCGGCGCCGTAGACGCTCTCCACTGTGATCTCGCCGCCGTGCAGGCGGATCAGTTCGCGAGCGATGGCCAGCCCCAGTCCCACTCCCTGCTGCTCCAAGCGCTCCCGGTCTATCTGCCGGAATCGCTCAAAGAGATGAGGAATTTCCTCCGGCCGGATGCCCACGCCGTTATCGGCCACGCTGACTTCCACCCATTCCCCGGACGTCCTGGCTTCCACCACAACCCGCTTCCCTTTTCTGCTGGAGAATTTGATCCCGTTGTCCAGCAGACGGCCCAGGGCGTCGGTGAAGAAGGGCTCGCAGAGGGGGACGGGCGGCAATTCGGGGGGCACGCGCGTCTCCAGGAGGACGCCGTTTTGAGTGGCCTGAGGCTCGTATCGGCTCACCGTCTGCCGGACCAGTTCGGCCAGGTTCCTGTGCGGGCGGACCAGCAGGCGGAATTCCGTCGCCGCCTGGCCGGTATCCAGCCGGATCAGGGTCAGCAGGTCCTGGACCAGCCGGTTGAGCCGTTCCGAACCGCGCCGGATTCCTTCCAGAAATTGCTGGAGGGCCTCCGGTGATAGGGAAGGGAGTTCCTCCAGGGCCAGTTCGGTGTAGCCGGTGATGTAGGTCAGCGGCGTGCGCAGTTCGTGGCTCAGAATGGTGACAATCTGCTGCTTCAGTCGGTCAAACTCGCTGGCGGTGGCCTGCTGGACCTCCTCGGCCCGCCTCAGGCGGGAACGTACTACGACCAGGAGTTCCTCCGGGTCAAAGGGCTTGGTCAGGTAGTCCTCCGCTCCCAAACCCTTGCCCCGCAGGATGTCCTCCCGGGTGGACCGGGCGGTGAGGAAGACGAAGGGGATGGTCAGAGCCTCAGGGCGGGCGCGCACAGCCTGGTAGAACTCGTAGCCGTCCATGTTCGGCATCATGATGTCGGCGACGATGAGGTCGGGCCGCACCCGCTCCATCACCTCCAGCCCTTTCTGCCCATCGGTCGCGGTCAGGACGGAGTAACCGGCCCGCTCCAGCACTTTCTGGATGGCGTGGAGCAGGGGTTCGTGGTCTTCCACCAGCAGGATACGCGGGGCGGGCATGTCTTCTACGGCTCCTCTTCAAAACTTTCCACCTGGTAGGTGTAAACCCGTAGCCCGGGACGGCGGTAGTCATCAGCGGAGAGGCCGGCCTTCAGGCAGAGGTGGGCCATAAACTCCCGGGGATCGGGCAATTTTTCCCAGACCTGCGGCAGGAAGGTGGCCCGATGCCAGCCGCGCTCAATGATGACCCCGTCCACTTCCGGACGGAGTTTCGCCAGTAGGTCTGCCGGCCCCTCGTACTCCAGCGGTTGGGGGACGGTGAGGACGGAAATCTCTATATGGGTCCGGTCCAGTTCCCGGTGGGTTAACGGTGGGAAGCGGGGGTCATGAAAAGCGGCGGCGATGGCGTTTTCCCGCACGTCCAGGGCCAGCGGACGGCGCGGTTCTATGGAGCCGATGCACCCCCGCAGTTCTCCACCCAGGGTCAGAGTGACAAAGGAGGCGCCGGGCCGTCGCAGCGCCTCCGGGAGAGCGTTCAGGTCTACCTCCGGTGGGTCCTGGCCCTCCAGCGCCCGGGCGATGGTCTGACGGGCCAGAGTGAGCAGGTACTTTCGGTCTTCCGGAGAGAGGGCCATTTCCACCTCCTTCACCGGGCCAGCTCTATCCCCCGTTCTCGACACCGTTCCTGGACATCGGGTTCGGGTGCCAGCGTGATGAACACGCCGTGGACTTTTTTATCCGGATTCAGCCTCTGGACCAGTTCCACTTTATCGGCGAAGTTATCCACATCCTCAGGCTCGGCCGCACTTTTGACCTCAAAGACCAGGTACTCGTCATCGCTGGCGACCAGGTCCACCTCTTTGGACCGCCCCCGGGGGAAAATCCAGCCCTCGGTATCCACGATTTTCTGGCGCAGGCGGATGCTTTCGGGGCGAATATCCGGGCGCTTCAGGGCCGGCCGCAGGGCACCGGCCACCACGTCCTCCAGCCGCCGCCTCGAGCGGACCTGAAAGCGCCCGACAACCATCTCTACCCAGTCCTTAAAGTCCTGGAACTGCTGGTCTAACCGATCAAACCGCTGATCCCACACTTTCACGCCACCGGTCTATGTGGTCAAATCTCTCACGGGTCCTGCTGGAATCATCTTGTGGGGGATGGTTCATTTTATGGTAACTATTCAGCGCTGACTGAAAGTCAGCCTCTCTGGGCCTTCGGCCGGGGGGCGGCCTGCGCCGCCCTTTTGGGGGGCGTCAACGCAGGTTGACGCCCGGCGCGAAGCGTCCAGGGAGGCCGATTTCCAATCGGCGCTGACT
>DAOTWL010000214.1:0-13731 GCA_034435875.1 Anaerolineae bacterium | reverse complement strand
GGGCGACCGGGCCGGATTGGCCCGGACCCTGCACAATTTAGGGATGCTGGCGCAGGCTCAGGGCGACCTGGAGGGGGCGATGGGGCTCTACCGGGAATCGCTGGCGATCCAGGAATCGCTGGGCGACCTTCGGGGCAAAGCGGCCACGCTGCACGCGATGGCCTATATCCTTTCGGTGCGGGGCGACCTGGAGGGGGCTATGGGGCTCTACCGGGAGTCGCTGGCGATCGATGAATCGCTGGGCGACCTTCGGGGCAAATCGGCCACGCTGCACGGGATGGCCTATATCCACCGGGTGCGGGGTGACCTGGAGGGGGCGATGGGGCTCTACCGGGAATCGCTGGCGATAGATGAATCGCTGGGCGACCTTCGGGGCAAAGCGGCCACGCTGGCGATGATGGGGCAGGTCCTGCTGGCCCGGGGACAGGCCCTGGAGGGGATCCGGGCGCTCCGGCAGGCACTGGAGATTCTGGCCGGAATGGGCGCACGGGTGGACGCAGAGCAGGTGGCAGGAATTCTGGGGAGTGTCCGGCAGATGCTGGGGGAAGAGGCCTTCGGCGCACTGTGGGAGATGGCGGGATCTGTCCACAAATAGGGCACGAATGCACGAATACGGAACACGAAATACGCAATACGCCATGCACGGCAAAGGGCTCTGGCTTCCCCTCTCCGGCGACCTGGACGGCGCGCTGGAGATGGCCGCCGCGATCGGCGCCACCCACCTCATCTACCGGGTCGGGGTGCGGGGCATGTTCTTCGTGGAGGCCGCCCGGTGGGTGGAACGCCGCGCCCGTCTGGCCGGACTGACACCCCTGGCCTGGATTCCCCTCTCTTTGGATGACCCCTTCGCCGAGGCCGCGCTGGTCGTCAAAGCCCGGCGCGTCGGCTATGAGGGCGCGGTTCTGGACCTGACCGACGCGACGGCCGGGAGGACCGTCGCCGCCGCCACCCTGGGGCGGAAACTCGCCGAGGCCGGGGTAGAGCCGGAGCGCCTCTTCTACGCCGCCCCGCCCGACATCTGGCGGCATCCGGAGATTCCCTACCGGGAGATGAATGGGTTCTGTCGCGGCGGATGGATGCCCTGGTGCTCCCTGAATGTCCAGCGGACGCCCAGGACTGTCATAGATAAATGGGCCTACGGGGAGCACGCCCGCTGGGGGCAGGAATGGGGCAACATGCCACCCCTTTATCCCATTCTGGCCCTCGGAATAGACGAAGAGAGTGCCCGGAGGCCCGGCGTACCGGAGTTCCTGGAATGGGTCCAGGCGCTGGCAGCCCGTAACCCGCCGTTCCTGAGCATCTACGGCCTCGGCTTCCTGGACCGGGACATGGGGCCAATTCTGGCGTCGCTGGGACCGGCGGTGGCGCCGCCCCCACCTGTGCGGCAGGTATCTCCGGCGCCTCCCGTACCGGCGGAAGAAGAACCCGCTCCCGCCACCGCCCGGTTCCATATCGTGACCGTCAACGATACCCTCTGGAGCATCTGCAAGCGGTACAACATCTCTAAGGCCCAGTTCTGGGAATGGAACGGCCACCTCTGGGACGAGCGGGGGCTTCCCCGGGATGAGGTCTATCTGGAAGAGGGCTGGCGGGTACGGGTGGGTTAAGGGAGCGGAGGAGCGGGGGAGCGGAGGAGCAGGGGAGCGGAGGAGCGGAGGAGCGGAGGAGCAGGGGAGCGGAGGAGCGGAGGAGCGGAGGAGCGGAGGAGCGGAGGAGCGGAGGAGCGGGGGAGCAGAATGGGAGACGATGACTGGCTGGGACGGGGGCAGTGGATGCCCGATTTTGAGGTAGAGGACGAGGCCCTGAGCGGGAGGCCGACGGAGGGAGCAGAAGAGGGTCGGAAAAAGCGTTCGGGGAGGCGGCCCGTCGGCCCGTCATCCGGAGGACTGGCAGGACTGCTCGGGACGCTCTCTCCTATGCAGCGCTTCGTGCTGGCGCTGCTGTTGTTTCTGAACGTCGCGCTTCTGGGCTGTATGTGCCTGGTGATGACCGGCCGGGTTGTTCCTTTTTCTCCTTGAGACGTTTGTAGGGAGCCACGAAGCGAAGCGGAGTGGCGTTCAGACGGCACTCCACCGTTCCGTGCCTTACTCCGAGCGAAGCGGAGGGGCGTAATTCGTACTCCGCGCGGTTTGGGGCCGGCGGCGAAGCCGCCGGCCCCAAACCGTTATCTCTCCCGGCATCGCAGGGGTCTCACCGCCCGGCGGTCCCCTTCGGCACCGGCACCCTCTCCAGATCGGTCGCCAGATAGGCCACTGCCCGCGCCAGGGGGGAATCCGGGGCACTCAGAGCCAGGGGTTTGCCCTGGGCTAACGCCCGCGCCTGAGACGGGTCAAAGGGAATTGCTCTGGAGACGGGGTGCTTGAGGACCCGCTGGAGGGCCTCCACGGACGGCACCGGCTCTGGCCCCGGCTGATTCAGGATCAGCCGGACCTTTGAAGCATAGGGCTTCAAAACCTGAAGAGTTCCCACGGTGGTCTGCAGCGCTGCCGGGTCAGCGGCAGTGACCAGAAGAATTGCATCCGCGTTCCCCAGCACGGCCATAACTCCCTCCGTGAGGATCGCGGGAAGGTCTACCACCACGTAGAGAAAATTCTCCCGCAGGGCGGCCAGGACTGCCAGCACCTTCTCCGGGGGTAGTCCTCTCCCCACGATGGGGACGAAGGGCGAGGCGAGCAGGTGGACGCCAGAGGGATGGGTCAGAAGATAATTGCGGATGGTTGCCGAGCCGGGCCCGGAGGTCAGGAGGGCCAGGGCAGACCAGTTGGGGTCGGGCCGGAGGCCTAATTGCAGCGCGTCGTGCCCGGAAGATGGGGAGAGGTCTACCAGGCAGACCTGGTTAGGTGACGAGCGGGCCAGCGTGACGGCCAGATTGACGGCCAGCGTGGTCACCCCCACTCCCCCGCGCAGACTCATGACGGCGACCGTCCCTCCCGCGACGCGCGGGGCCATCTTAGTGGTCAGCAGACGGTTAACCCGTTCCAGAAGTTCCGCCATGGTGACGGGCTTGGCGATATATTCGTCGGCACCGGCCGCCAGCGCAGTCTCCCGATCCACCGGCTGGCCGCGCGCGGTGAGGATGATGATGGGAATCTGGGCGGTAGCCGGGTTTTGTCGCAGTTGGCGACAGACCTCGTAGCCGTTCATCCCCGGCATCATCACATCTATGATGGCCAGGTCTGGCGGGTTTGCGCGGGCTTTTGCCAGACCGTCCTCGCCTTCGGCGCTCAGAATCACCTCGTGCCCACCCCGTTCCTCCAGCAGCATTCGGATCATCTGAAGCAGGTCCGCATTGTCGTCCACGACCAGAATACGGGCCATCTCCGTCCTCCTTCGCTCCGGGCAATGCTCATCATCATTACTGGACTCTGGCGAATCTTCCTTTGGAGATTCCTGCACGTTTTCAAGAATCGCCAGACTCCAGATCATTATACCCCTCATTTTGCGATTCCACAATCGGCAGTGGCGCGCACCGCTGGCAAGAGTTGCGCTTTTGGCAAAGTCATGTTAAAATCTACTCGGTTTTCCGTTCCCTGCGGAACGCTGAAAACGGAGCCGACTTTGGAAACGCTCGGGGAAACCGAAAGGGACGTTTCTGGGGGAAACGTTCCGCCGAAATCAGATAGAAAGGGCGGAGCCAGTTCCGTCGCTTACTGGCGGGATAAGGTGCTGCCTCGCCAACTGGCCCGTCTGGCCGTCTCCTGGTGGGCGTGGAGCAGCGACCGGCGGGCCTTCTGGCCGGTGCTGAGCCGCACCTCGGCGCACATCGCGCTGGTCCTTGCCGCCTGTCTGGCCCTCCTGCTGAGCACTATCCGCGTCCCCGTCTGGGCGGCCCGCTCGCTCACCTCTGCCACTGACCTTTTCGCCTCCCAAAATCACGTCCAGAACGCCCGGGCAGCCCTGGCCGAGATCACCGCCCGCAACGGTCATGCCCTCAAACCCGACCCCTGGGCTCCCATCGCGCTGCGGGCCGTCCCCCACACCGAAATCCCCAAACGTCCCCGTCTGGGCATCATTACCTACACCGTCCAGTTAGGGGATACCGTCCAGGCCATCGCGGCCCAGTTTGACCTGCAACCCGCCACCATTATGTGGGCCAACCCCGCCGTAGAGGATGCCCCCGACCTCTTGCGGATCGGGCAGGAACTGGTCATCCTCCCGGTGGACGGGGTCTTCCATACCGTCAAAGAGGGCGAGACGCTGGAGTCCATCGCCAAAAAGTACAAGGTGGAAGTGGAGGCGATCACTTCCTGCCCGTACAACGGTCTCCAGCCGCCCGATTTCGCCCTTGAACCGGGGATGAAACTGATCATCCCCGGCGGCGAGAAGCCCTGGGTGCCGAAGGTGGTGACCAGTTACACCGGGCCCATCCCCGAAGGGGCCCGGGGAACCGGGCTGTTCCAGTGGCCCACGCTGGGGTATATCACCCAGGGATACTGGTACGGTCACCGGGCGATAGACATCGGCGTCCCGGTGGGCACGGCGGTCCATGCCGCCGACGGCGGTTTCGTCAGCTTCGCCGGATGGACCGACGTCGGCTACGGCTACCTGATCGTCATTGACCACGCCAACGGTTTTGCCACCTACTACGCTCACCTGAGCAACTTCTACGTGATGGCCGGGCAGAAGGTGGAACGGGGCCAGGTGATCGGCGCCACGGGCAACACCGGCTGGTCCACCGGCCCGCATCTCCACTTTGAGATTCGCTACCTGGGCGTACCCCAGAATCCCCGCGCATATCTCCCGTAGGGAAATCGCCGGAAGGGAAGAGGGGGTCAGGGGCGACACCGCCGCCTTTGATCCCCTCTTTCTTCTTGACGGAGCGGGTCTTATCGGGTAGAATATCGCCAAATTCAAAACCACAGCGAGGAGTGAGAACGATGGCGGATACACCCGTTCGCATCGGCGTCATCGGCGGCTCCGGCCTCTACCAGATGGAAGGGCTGAGCGACGTGGAGGAGCGCCGCATCTCCACCCCCTTCGGCGACCCCTCGGATGTCGTCGTCATCGGGAGCATAGAGGGGGTACGGGTGGCCTTCCTGGCCCGCCACGGGCGGGGCCACCGCATCACGCCCACCGAGGTCAACTACCGCGCCAACATCTATGCCCTCAAGACGCTGGGGGTGGAGCAGGTCATCTCCATCTCCGCCTGCGGCTCCCTCCGGGAACATCTCCACCCGGGCGAAATCGTCGTCCCCGACCAGTTGTTTGACTTCACCAAAAAGCGGGCGTACACCTTCTTCGGCAACGGACTGGTGGCCCACATCGGCGTCGCCGACCCCTTCTGCCCGCGCCTCTCGGCCCTCCTGGCCGAAGCGGTGGAGGCCGCAGGGGGGAAGGTCCATCGGGGCGGACGGTTCATCACCATTGAGGGGCCCCGGTTCTCCACCCGAGGGGAGAGTTTCACCTACCGCGCCTGGGGCATGGACATCATCGGGATGACCACCAGCCCGGAGGCGTTCCTGGCGCGGGAGGCGGAGATGTGCTACGCGGTCATGGCCCACATCACCGACTACGACGTCTGGCACGAGACGGAGGAGCCGGTGAACGTGGAGATGTTGCTCTCCACCCTGGCGGCCAATGCCCAACTGGCCCAGCAGGCCATCCGTATCCTGGTCCCGCGCCTGGCTGCCGCCGAGCGCACCTGCGAATGCGGCTCCACCCTCGCCACCGCGCTCATCACCCAGCCCGACCTGGTCCCCGAAAGCCTCAAACGGGACCTGGCCCCCATCGTGGGCAAGTACCTGAAGTGAGCATGTCGCCAGCGGCCCTTGTCACCCGAACCCGCCTCTTCCTCCGGACAAACCGGAAGGAGGTGGTCCGCTTCCTGAAGTTCTCCGTCGTCGGCACCATCGGCGCGGTGGTGGACTTCGGTACCCTCTACCTCCTCCACGTGGTGGTCGGGCTCCCCATCGTCCTGGCCAACACCTGCTCCTTCACCGCCGCCGTCCTGAGCAACTTCACCTGGAACCGCTACTGGACGTATCCGGATTCCCGTTCCAAGCCGGTCCGCACCCAACTGCTCCAGTTCTTCGTCGTCAACATCGCCGGGTGGGGCATCAACACGGGCATCCTGGTCCTCCTGCGCTACCCCTGCGTCTCGCTGGTGGGGACGGTCACCCGCTCCCTGGCCCTCTACCTGTCCCCGGAACTGCTCTACAAACTGGGCTACAACCTGGCGAAGGCGGTTGCCACCGGCGTCGTCCTCTTTTGGAACTTCTTCGTCAACCGCTTCTGGACCTACTCCGATGTCTCCTGAGGGCCGGCCCGTCATCCGCATCCTCTTTGACGGCGGGAGCCAGGGCAACCCCGGACCGGGCTACGGGAGTTACCGCATCCGGTTTCCGGACGGGCGGGAGGAGACGGTCCGCCTGGACTTCGGGCGCCGGATGACCAATAACGAAGCGGAGTACCACACCCTGCTGGCGGCGCTGGAGGACCTGGCGGGCCGTCTGCGGAGGGAGGGGCGGGGCCTGGCGGAGTTCCTGGTGGAGATTGGGGGCGACTCCGCGCTGGTCATCTCTCAGTTGACGGGCGACTGGAAGGCCCGCAACCCGCGCATGCGGGCCCTGCGGGACCGGGTGTGGGAATGGCTGGGGCGATTGGGGGGATACCGTCTGGAGCGGGTGCCGCGTGGGGTCGTGCTCCGGCATCTGGGGCACTGAGGACCGCGCCATCCGGCGCGGGGGCCGGCGCGCCGATCTGCCCTTGCCTTTTCCTGCCAGCGGTGATAAAATAGACAGCGATCAATCAAACCGGGTACTGCCCGAAGGAGGTTCGCAATGGCGATAGACCCTGTCTGCAAAATGGAAGTGGACCCCGAGACCGCTCCGGCGAAGACGGTCTACAAGGGACAGACGTACTATTTCTGCGCCCCCGGTTGCAAGGTGGCCTTTGAGAAGGACCCGGAGAAGTACCTGCGGGAGGCCGAAAAGGCCGGGGAGCATCACGCCCGATAGAGAGGGCCTGACAATTTTGCTCGCATCGGGCTTGTTCGGTAGCACTGCCTTGAATCGTGGTAAGGCGTAGGGCGGGCTTTCAGCCGTAGTTACCAAAAACAAACCCTGCGACCTGCGACCTGCGACGGCTCTGCAGCGAAAAATCCCTATGACCGAAGAGCATGTTTCCATCCCTGTCCGGGGCATGACCTGCGCCTCGTGCGTCGCCCACGTGGAGAGGGCCCTGCGCGGCGTGGACGGCGTGGAAGAGGTCGCCGTCAACCTGGCGACGGAGCGGGCCACCCTCCGCTTTGACCCCCATGCCGTCCGTATGGCCGACCTGGTCCGCGCCGTCCAGGAGACCGGCTACGAGGTCCCCACCGAGACGGTCATCCTCCCGGTCGGCGGGATGACCTGCGCGGCCTGCGTCGCCCACGTGGAGGAGGCCCTGGGTGGGCTCCCCGGCGTCGTCTCCGCCTCGGTCAACCTGGCTACCGAGAAGGCGACGGTCACCTTCATCCCCGGCGTGGTGGGCATCCCGGACTTCAAGCGGGCGGTGGCGGAGGCCGGGTACGAAGTCCTGGAGACCCCCGCCGGGGAAGCGGCGGCCGCCGAAGAGGACGAGGCTGAACGCAAGATGCGCCAGGCCCGCTTCCGCATGCGCGTCGCCTGGGTGTTCACCGTCCCCATCATCCTCTGGATGCTCCCCGAGATACTCTGGGGGGTGATGTGGCCCAGCCACCTGGCCTTCAACCTGGGGATGATCCTCCTGGCCGCGCCCGTCCTCTTCTGGGTGGGCCGCCGGACCTACCGGCAGGGCCTCTCCGCCGCCCGGCACGGCTTCGCCAACATGGACACCCTCATCACCCTGGGCACGGGCGTCTCCTTCCTCACCGGCCCGGCGTCCTTCTTCTTCCCCGTCGCCAACTACGCGGGCATCGCGGCGATGATTATGGCCTTCCACCTCACCGGCCGGTACGTGGAGGAGACGGCCAAAGGCCGTGCCTCCCAGGCCATCCGCAAACTCCTGGAACTGGGCGCCAAGACGGCGCGCGTCGTCCGGGACGGGATAGAAATAGAAGTGCCCATTGAGGAAGTCCAGGTCGGGGACGTGATGATCGTCCGCCCGGGCGAGAAAATCCCCACCGACGGCGTCGTCCTGGAGGGGGAGAGCGCGGTGGACGAATCTATGGCCACCGGCGAGTCCATGCCCGTCAACAAGGGCCCGGGGGACGAGGTGGTCGGAGCCACCGTCAACCAGGAGGGGCTCCTGAAGGTCCGGGCGACCCGGGTGGGGCGGGATACGTTCCTGGCCCAGGTCGTGCGCCTCGTGGAGGAGGCCCAGGGCTCCAAGGTCCCCATCCAGGCCTTCGCCGACCGGGTGACGTCCGTCTTTGTGCCCCTCGTGCTGGGGATTGCCCTCCTCACCCTGCTGGCGTGGCTGGCCTTCCCTGGCCTGATGCGGAATCTGGTGGTGGCGGGGTCGTTCCTCCCCTGGGTGAACCCGAATTTGGGGACAGTCACCTTAGCCATCATCGCCACCGTCGCCGTCCTGGTCATCGCCTGCCCCTGCGCGCTGGGCCTGGCGACGCCCACCGCGCTCATGGTCGGCAGCGGCATGGGCGCCGAGCGCGGCATCCTCATCCGCTCCGGCGAGGCCATCCAGACCCTCAAGGACGTCCGGGTGGTGGTCTTTGATAAGACGGGGACCCTCACCAAGGGGCGGCCCGAAGTCACCGACGTCGTCCCGGCGGAAGGGATGAGCAAAGAGGAACTCCTGTTCCTGGCCGGGTCGGCGGAGCGGGGGTCGGAGCATCCGCTGGGGCGGGCCGTGGTGGAGCGGGCCCAGGACCGGGGCCTGGCGCTGGCGGACCCGGCCGAATTCTCGGCCCTGCGCGGCCGGGGCGTGACGGCATCGGTGGACGGGAAGCGGGTCCTGGTGGGCTCCCGGCGGCTCATGGAGGAGAACGGCCTGGATCCGACCCCGCTGGAGCCCGTCCTGCGCCGTCTGGAGGAAGAGGCGAAGACGGCGATTCTGGTGGCGGTGGACGGCCGCGTGGGCGGCGTCCTGGCCGTCGCCGACCCGTTGAAGGAGGACGCGGCGCGGGCGGTGGCAGAACTCCACCGAATGGGCCTGCGGACGGCGATGCTCACCGGCGACAACCGCCGCACCGCCGAAGCCATTGCCCGGCGGGTGGGGATAGACGAAGTGCGGGCCGAAGTCCTCCCGGAGGGCAAAGTGGCGGAGGTCCGCCGCCTGCAGGAGCAGTACGGTCGGGTGGCCTTCGTGGGCGACGGCATCAACGATGCCCCGGCGCTGAAGGGGGCGGACGTGGGGCTAGCCCTCGGCACCGGCACGGACATCGCCATTGAGGCCGGGGACGTGACCCTGGTGCGGGGGGAACTGGCGGGCGTGGTGGAGGCGCTCCGTCTCAGCCAGGCTACCTTCCGCAAAATCCGCCAGAACCTCTTCTGGGCCTTTTTCTACAACGTGGTGATGATTCCGCTGGCAGTCATAGGGTGGATGCACCCGGTGCTGGCGGAGATCGCCATGGCCACCTCCTCGGTGACCGTAGTGACCAACGCCAACACCCTGCGGCGGGTGGACATCCGGATGAAAATCTCCGCCCGACCATAAACGGTCGGGCTCAGGATACAAAGCCCCGAAGGGGCTTCGCAGAATGAGCCCGATGCTTCAGCATCGGGCGAAAATTCGTAGAAGGCGCCCACTATTTCCGCATCAGGCGAAGGGCTCTGCTGATTCTCCGATGCTCTGATTTTCTATGGAAGAAACAGCCGTCCCCATGCTGGTCATCCTGGAGGGGGAGACAGCCGGACAGCGATGGCTGATTCGGGAAGACCGGGTCCTCATCGGCCGGGGGGCCGATTGCGCCATCGTCCTCCCGGAGCGGCGGGTCTCCCGCCACCACGCCCGCATTGAGCGGACGGCCGACGGCCGCTATCTCCTCTACGACCTGGGCAGCAAAAACGGCACCTGGGTGAACGGGGAGGAAGTGCGGGAGGCCCCCCGTCTCCTTCAGGACGGGGATGAGCTTCAGTTCGCCCTCTGCGTGAGGATGACCTTCGTCGGCTCGGACGCGACGCTCCCGCTGGAGGGGGAGGGGCCGGTGCGGGGGATCCGGGTGGACCGGGCCGGGCGGCGGGTCTTTGTCGCCGGGCGGGAACTCTCCCCGCCCCTCTCCCCGGCCCAGTACCGCCTGCTGACCGCCCTTCTGGACGCCCAGGGCCAGGTCGTCTCCCGGAAAGCCATCGTCCATGCCGTCTGGCCCGATGAGGACGTCCGGGGGGTCTCCGAGCAGGCGGTGGATGCCCTGGTCCGGCGGCTGCGGGAGCGGCTGGCCGAACTGGACCCTCAGCACGAGTACATCGTCACCGTCCGGGGGCATGGCTTCCGGCTGGAGAACCGCTAACCCCTGACGGCTGACGGCTAACGGCTATGCGTCGCTGGATACCCTGGTTGCTGACGGTCGGAGCCCTGCTGGGCCTGGCCGGCGCGGTGACGCCATGGATTCCCCACCCAGCCGCCGCGCTCCGCCTGACCGCGCTGGACCTCTTCGTCGTCGTCCGGCTGCTGCCGCCGGTGCGGGACGGCGGGGTGCGCGTGGCCCGCGAAGTGTTCCTCCTCCCTCTGCTGGCCCCGACGCTGGTGCTGGCGCTGGCCCCGACCTTCTGCGCCCGACCGCGCCGGTGGTTTCGCTCCGGCGCGCCCCTCTTCGGCGCCGTCCTCTCGCTGACAATGCTCCCCCCCTATCCGCCCATCCTCACCGCCTGGCGGGACCCCCTCTACCGGGGGCAGTTCTTTCTGACGGTCGGGTTCTGCGGGCTGGCGCTCCTCAGCCTGTGGGCCGGCCGTCTGCCGGAGCGGGTGCGGGGTGGATTGGTGGCTTTGCTGGGCCTCGTCGGTTGGATGCTCCCGTCTCTGGCCTTTCTCCGCGTGCACCCCATCTTCGCCGCCCTCTACGGAACCCCGCCGGGCATCGGCCCGGGCCTCATCCTGGGCGCGCTGGGAGCCGGATGGGTCCTGGTGGCCGGCGCGGTGATAGTTCCTCACCCCTCCCCCGGCGGCTGCGCCGCCACCCCCTCCCCTCTCCCGAACAAAGGTTCGGGAAAGGGGAGGGGGCCGGGGGGGTGAGGTGAGGCCCCTTTGACACCCGCCCCACCCGATGCTATAATCCCCGTGACCCTTTACTGCCGGAGAGGCGTCCACCCGCGCCCCGTCTCCGGAGAACGCTTATACCTGCCCCGCCACCAGGAGGATCAGCACATGCCCAATGAACTGATGCCAGAGCAACTCCGCCGCATCTGCGACCCGCAGGGTTTTTCCTTTGAGACGACAGCCGAACTCCCCCTGATCCCGGACATCATCGGTCAGCCCCGGGCCACCCGGGCCATTGAGTTCGGGCTGGATATGGAGGCCCCGGGCTACAACATCTTCGTCCTGGGGCCGGGGGGGACGGGCCGCACCACCACCATCCAGCGCTTCCTGGCCCAGCGGGCCGCCCAGGAGCCCACCCCAGACGACTGGATTTACGTCCACAACTTCCGGCAGCCCCGCAGTCCCCGGGCCATCCGTCTCCCTCCCGGCCTGGGCGCCCGCTTCCGGGACGACATGGCCGCGCTGGTGGCCCGACTCCGCCAGACCATCCCCCGGGTTTTTGAGGACGAGACCTATCAGGAGGCCCGCCGTCAGATAGAACAACGCTTCCAGCAGGCGCAGGAGGCACTGCTGAGAGAACTGGATGCCCAGGCCCGTCAGCGCTCCTTCGCCGTCGTGCGCGCCCCCTCCGGCCTGGCCATCGTCCCCCTCAAAGACGGCCGCCTCCTCCCCCAGGAGGCCTTTCAGGCCCTGCCGGACGAGGAACGGGAGCACTATGCCGCCCGGTACCGGGAACTGGAACCGCTGGTCGAGGCGACGGTCGGGCGTCTGCGGGAGCAGGAACAGGTGGCGCGGGAGGCCCTCCAGAAACTGGATCAGGAAGTGGTGGCTGCGACGGTGGGCCACGCGGTGGACGAACTGAAAGCCCGCTACGCCGAATACGAAGAGGTCGGCGAGTACCTGGAAGAGGTGCGCGCCGACATCATCCGCCGGGCGGAGGAGTTCAAGGGGACGGAGCAACCCACTCCGGAGGCCCCCGGCGCATCCCCCGCGCCGCCGTTCGGGCGGTACCTGGTGAACCTGCTGGTGGATAACGGCCAGCAGCAGGGCGCGCCGGTGATGGTAGAGACCCACCCGACCTACGCCAACCTGGTCGGGCGAACGGAGTACGAAATCCGCATGGGGGTCCCCGTCACCGACTTCACCCTCCTGCGCGCCGGCGCCCTCCATCGCGCCAACGGCGGCTACCTGGTCCTCCAGGCCCGGGACGTCCTGGCCGACCCCCTGGCGTGGCAATCCCTCAAGCGTGCCCTCTCCGAAGGCGTCATCCGTCTGGAAGACCGCACCGCCAGCCCGGTCTCCGTCGTCAGCCTGGACCCGGAGCCCATCCCGCTGGACGTCAAGGTCATCCTCATGGGCAGTCCCTACCTCTACTATCTCCTCTATGCCCTGGACGAGGAGTTCCGGGAACTCTTCAAAGTCAAGGCCGACTTCTCCACCGAAATGGACCGGACGCCGGAGAACGAGCACCTCTACGCCCTCTTCATCCGCGCCCGCTGTGAGGAGGGAAGACTGCGCCCCTTTGACCGGACCGGTGTCGCGCGGGTGGTGGAGTACGGCTCCCGGCTGGCGGAGGACCAGAACCGCCTCTCCATCCGCTTCGGCGAGGTGACCGACCTCCTGCGGGAGGCCGACTACTGGGCGGGCAAGGCCGGGCGAGACGTGGTGACGGGCGAGGACGTGGAGCGGGCGATCGCCGAGCGCACCTACCGGGCCAATCGGGTGGAAGAGGAGATGCGGCGGGTCATCACCGAGGGCACCCTGATGATTGAGACCGAGGGGGCCGTGGTGGGACAGGTCAACGGACTGAGCGTCTATGCGGTGGGCGACCACGTATTCGGCCGCCCCACCCGCATCACCGCCCGCGCCTACGTGGGCCGCAGCGGCGTGGTGGACATTCAGCGGGAGGTCAAACTGAGCGGCCCCACTCACGGCAAGGGCGTGCTCACCCTGGCCGCCTACCTGGGCGGCCAGTACGCCACCGACCAGCCCCTGACCCTCTCGGCCAGCCTCAGTTTTGAACAGACCTACGACGAGGTTCACGGCGACAGCGCCTCCCTGGCCGAACTCTACGCCCTCCTCTCCGTCCTGGCGGACGTCCCCCTGCGGCAGGGGATCGCCGTTACCGGTTCGGTGGACCAGCAGGGGCGGGTCCAGCCCGTCGGCGGCGTGACGCACAAGATTGAGGGCTTCTTCCGGGTCTGCCAGGAGCGGGGCCTGAGGGGCGACCAGGGCGTCATCATCCCGGCCGCCAATGTCCGCAACCTGATGCTGGATACCGAGGTCGTCCGGGCCGTCGCGGAGGGGAAATTCCACATCTATCCGGTGACGACGGTGGATGAGGGGATAGAACTCCTCACGGGCATCCCGGCGGGCGTCCGGGACGAAAAGGGGCAGTTCCCGGAGGGGACGTTGCACGCGCGGGTGCTGGCCCGGCTGAAGGAACTGGCGGCCCGGCTGGAGAAGGGTGGCGAGGAGAAGCCCCAGCCGAAGAGCGGGGCGAATCCGTCGGGGGAGAATCCTCCGCCTGGCGGTAAACCGCCAGGCTCATCTGCAAAGTCCCCTTCGGGGGCTAAACAGCCCAATTCACCTACCCCCTTGCGGCAATCGGGGAGGAGA
>DAOTWL010000213.1:0-8774 GCA_034435875.1 Anaerolineae bacterium | reverse complement strand
CTGGGCGCGGCGGAGGTCAGCGGCGAATTCGGGGGGCACGGGGGGGCTGCCGCTCACCAGGGCAGCAATCCGTTCCAGTTTCTCCCGCAGGTCGGGCCGTTGGGCCAGCACCCGCTCCAGGTCGTCAGGGGAGCGGATTTCGGCGCCCACGGCGGCCAGTTCGGCCAGCAGTTCTCGCAATTCCGGCGGTATCTCGGCCGCCAGGCGGGCCATCTGCAGCGCCTGCTCCGGGGTCAGGCCCAGGGCGGCGGCCTGTTCCAGCACTTCGGAGGGCAGCACTTTTTCCGCAAACGCCCGCTCCGCCCCCACCTCCCGACAGCGGCGCAGGAGGGCGCGGTGCTCATTGAAGAAGCGGATGGCGTCTTCATCCCCCTGGGCGCGGGCGGCGGCCACCAGTAGCCCCAGCAGAGTGTCCGCGTCGTCGCTCAGGAGTTCAGGGTGGCTCTCCAGGATGCGGCGGGATTCGGGCCAGGTGCGGGCCTGGAGGAAAGCCCGCAGGGTTTCCAGCAGTGGCCCGGGGTCGGGGCGGGCCGGCCTGGGGTATTTTTCGGAGAGTTTGCCGAAGATGCCCATGATGTCTCCTTGTGGCGTTCTATCCCGGCAATAGTTTAGCACATTTGGCGGGCAGGTCAACTCAGGAATGACGCGCCCCCCTGGGGTGCGACAATTTCTCTGTAGCGCGTAACTGCCTGCCGTGTCATTGCGGGTGTCCCATATGCCTGATGAGAGTTATGCACTGACCCGTGTAGGACGGCCTTTCCAGGCCGTCCGGACGGGCTCAAAAGCCCGTCCCACGTAGGGCGCCCTTTCCAGGCTGTCCGGGCGGGCTGAGGGGCCGATGGCACTCACTTTTTCGGCGCGCGGGTCTCACCCTCTCCGCCCCCTACCCCGGCCCTCCCCCAAGTTGGTGGATAGACGGGGGAGGGGTGAGGAACAGGCCTGGCGGCCTGCGCTACGGGAGAGGGATCCTCCCTCCCCCCGGCGCGACCTCCTCCAGGTGTACCGGCTCCCGGCCCGCGCCCCGGTGGACCACCGCCTCCACCCGCCGGGGGCCGGGGTCGTAGGCCCCCTCCGTCGTCCATTCCAGGACCACCCCGTCGCCGTCCGCCAGGAGGGTGAACCGGTGCAGACGGTAGAGGCCCTCCCGGTAGGCCGGGGTTTCCCCGTCGTCTTCGTATAGCAAACTGACCATTTGCTGTCCCTCCGCCGGGGGGTAGAGGTGCAGGGTCAGCGGGTCGGCCGGGCGCTGACCCACATAGTCCATCTCCGGCCCGGTCGGCACCACCGCCCCCGCCCGCACGAAGACGGGAATCCGCGCAAGCGGCGCCTCCGCCTCCACCCACGCCGGCCCCTCATAGACGTCGTCCGTCCAGAAATCGTACCAGCGCCCGGCGGGGAGATAGACCCGCCGCCGGGTCGCGCCCTCCTCCAGGACCGGCGCCACCAGCAGCGCGTCCCCGCAGAGGAACTCGTCGTCCAGCGCGTGGGTCGTCGGGTCGTCCTGGAAGGCCAGGAGGAGCGGGCGGACGATGGGCAGTCCCGTCTGCGTGCACTCCCAGAGGGCCGTGTAGAGGTACGGGAGCAACCGGTAGCGCAGCCGGATGAAGTCCCGATTGATGCTCAGGTACGGCTCCCCCCACGACCAGGGCTCCTGGTCGGGACTGGCGAAGTAGGTATGGGCCCGACAGAAGGGGAAGAAGACGCTCATCTGCAGCCAGCGGGTGAAGAGTTCGCCCGTGGCGAAGCCCTCAAAGCCGCCGATGTCGGAGCCAGTGAAAGCAATCCCCGAAAGCCCCAGGTTGAGCACTATGGGCAATGTCTGCCGGAGCGACGCCCAATCGGAGCGGTTGTCGGCGGTCCAGTGCGCGGCATAGCGCTGCACCCCCGTCCAGCCGGAGCGGGTGATGACGAAGGGACGGCGGTTGGGGGCCAGGCGCGCCAGTCCCTCCGCCGTGGCGCGGGCCATGTTCAGCCCGTAGAGATTGTGGGCCCGACGGTGGTCGCCCCCCGCGCCCTCCAGGCTGTGGCGGACGGGGCCCGGGATGGTCGCGCCGTCCTCCCCGAAGAGCGCCGGTTCGTTCATGTCGTCCCAGATGCCGTCCACCCTGGCCTCCAGCAGGCCCCGGTGCAGGTCGCCCCACCACTCTCGGACGCGCGGGGCGGTGAAGTCGGGAAAGGCGCAGTTGCCGGGCCAGACCGGTCCGATAAAAAGGCGGCCGTCGGGATACCGGCAGAACATCCCCTGCCGCAGGCCGTCCTGAAAAACCCCGTAGTTCCGGTCGGCCTTGACGCCGGGGTCTACGATGGTGACGACTTTGAAGCCCTGGGCGTGGAGGTCGGCGATCAGCCCCGCCGGGTCGGGGAACCGCCGGGGGTCCCAGGTGAAGACCCGGTAGCCGTCCATGTGGTGGATGTCCAGATGGATGCCGTCGCAGGGGACGCGGTAGGTCTCCCGGAAGTCCCGGGCCAGGCGGCGGACCCGCGCTTCGGGGTAGTAGGACCAGCGGCACTGGTGGTAGCCCAGGGCCCAGCGGGGGAAGAGGGGATGGCGGCCCGTCTCCTCCGTGAAGCGCTCCAGGAGTCGGGCGACGGTCGGGGCGTACAGGACGGAGTACTCCACCCGCGCGTCCTCCACCTCTATGGTCAGGGTCTCCGGGTCCGTCCGCCCCAGGTCAAACCGGCTGCGGGTGGAGTTTTCCAGGAGCAGGCCGAAGGCCCGCCGTCCGTCCGAATGGAGGGTCAGCAGGAAGGGGACGCAGAGGTAGAGGGGGTCGTCGCCCGGGCCGTAGGTGCGGGGGTCAGTGTTCCAGTTGACGTAGACGCCGCCGCGCAGGTCCAGCGGGGCGGCCCGTTCCCCCAGGCCGTAGAAATGGGCGTCGGGGGGGATGCGCCAGCGCAGGAGGGCGCGGCCGTCGGCGGTCCAACCCACCGGCGCGGCCTCTTCGGCCAGCACCGCGCCGTCGGCGTCCAGGAAGGTGATGCGGCCGTCGGGGGAGAGCCTCACCCCCACCCCCGCCGCCTTCGGCGGCGCCCCCTCCCCCTCTTCCGCTAGCGGGAGAGGGGGAGGGGGCTGGGGGGAGGGGGTGAGGGCCCACGCCACCCGAATCATATCCGGCGCGACGGCCTGCACCGTCAGCGCGGCGTGGGCGAACTGGTAGTGGAGGGTGTTCCCTTCTTCGCGGACGGAAAGGAGTGGGCCGGGGGTAATGACCACCGGGCCCGGGGGCGGGAACGCGCCCGGTGGGACGGGGATGCGGCGCAGGAAGGCGGCCAGCAGGGGGAGTCCCCGGAGGGGGCGTTCGGGGTCGGCGAACTTCGCCTCTACCCAGCGGGTGCGGAGGGCGTGGGCGACGCCGTTCCACGTCGGCCCCAGCCCCACCGTCCGGATGCCGCGCAGGAGCAAAACCAGTGGGTTATCCATTGTTCACCTCCCGCAGGGGGTTACAGTTCATCGGCGTTCCCCGGAAACCGTCGCGTCCCCCCGAATCCGCCGGACGGCGGCGACGACGTCTCCCACCCGCAGGGGGCGGGAGAGCCAGGCGGCGACGCGCGCCCGCAGCGGGGCCAGCGCGCCGGCGTCGTAGGCCCCCACCACCAGCACCAGCGGGACGTCCTCTTCCAGGAAGTTCAGCAACTGGCCGATGCCGCGCCGGTCGGCGCGCGGGTCGCCCTGGACGTCCAGCACGACCAGCGCGGGGTCCACCCGCCCGGTCGCCAGGGCCCCCAGCGCGACCTCCAGCGACGGCAGCGCGACGACGTTGTAGCCCGCTTCCTGGAGTTCCGCCAGGAGCAGGGCACGGGTGCGCCCGTCCGCCGCCACCAGCAATATCTCTTCCGGGGCCATCGCCCGTCCAGTTTCGCGCGAAATGCTGGAGTTGTCAACAGCGGACAGTCTGGTGTATAATCGGCAGTGAGAAAATCGTTTCCGGAGGGCGAAGATGAGGGATTTCTCAGGCCGCGTGGTGATGGTGACGGGCGCGGCGGGGAATCTGGGCTCCGCTGGGGCCCGGGCGTTTCGGGATGCGGGCGCCCGTCTGGTTCTGGTGGACCGGGCGCCGGACCGGCTGCCGGCCCTCTTTCCCGACCTGGCCGATTCCCCCGACCACCACCTGGCGACCTCCGTGGACCTGACCGACGCCGATGCTGCGCAGGGGATGGTGCAGGAGGCCATGCGGCGGCTGGGGCGGATAGACGTCCTGGTGCACACGGTGGGGGGTTACCGGGGCGTCCAGCCGGTCCACGAGACGCCGCTGGAGACCTGGCAGGCCCTCTTTGACCTCAATGTCCGCACCGCGCTGACGGTGACGCGCGCGGTGGTGCCGGTGATGCTCGCCCAAGGGGCCGGGCGGCTCATCTACGTGGGCTCAAAGGCCGGGCTGGAGGGCGGGAAAAACTCGGCGGCCTACAGCGCGGCCAAGAGCGCGCTGCTCCGGATGACGGAGAGTCTGGCGGCGGAACTGCGGGGGACGGGGGTGACCGTCAACTGTGTCCTGCCCTCCACCATAGACACGCCGCAGAACCGGGCCGCGATGCCCAAAGCGGACCCGGCGCGCTGGGTGAAGCCGGAGGCGATCGCGGACGTGATTCTCTTTCTGGCTTCCGACGCGGCGCGCGCCGTCCACGGAGCGGCCATTCCCGTGTACGGGGCCGGGTAGGGAAGAGAGCGGGCTGGCTCCGGTACAGACCGATGAGAGGGCGGCATCTGGAATACGCGGTTATCGCCGGGATGCTACTGACGGGTGGATACGGGCTGGTCAGCGGCGTGCTGGCCCACCTTTTCGGCTTCCCCCAGTTCTTCCTGCACCGCTGGGCCGGCTACGTCTGCGCCGCCCTGGTCCTCGTCCACCTGGCTCTGAACTGGAAGCGCATCCGGAGTTATCTGCGGGCCCTGCGGCGACGGCCCGCCTATACGGCCGCGCCTGTGGCCCCACCTGCCCCCCAGGCCCGTCCCGCTCTGGGGCGGCGGGGATTCCTCATCGGGGCCCTTTCTGGACTGGGCGGTTTTCTGCTGGGGCGTCTCCTCCCGACCTTCCGGCCTCTTGCTGAGGCGGATATGGGCCAGCAGTACCACCGTTGGAGTATGCCGGGCGGCTCGGGGGCCGACGGTCTGCGTCTGGATTGGGGCCCGCGCCCGCCCGCTGTCAAATCGTATCCCCAGGTGCCGCGCGTCCCCCTGCCGGTGCCGCATCCGCCCGGGGCAGACATGGGGGCCGTCATCGCGGCCCGCCGCTCCCGCCGGGAGTACCTCCCGGGCCCTCTCTCGCTGGAAGACCTCTCCGCCCTTCTCTACGCCGCCCAGGGGGTGACGGCGCCCCGGCTGGGTTTCCGGGCCGCGCCCTCTGCCGGTGCCCAGTATCCGATAGAGACTTACGTCGTCGTCCACGACGTGGCGGGTCTGGAGTCGGGCCTGTACCACTATGCCGTCGCCGACCATGCCCTGGAGCAGGTGCGGAAGGGCGACCTGCGGGCATCGCTGGTCGTTGCCGGTGTCGGGCAGGAGATGCTGGGGACGGCCCAGGTCTGTTTTATCCTGACCGGTGTCTTTCAGCGCGCCCGCTGGCGCTACCGGGAGCGGGCCTACCGCTACATCCTGCTGGAGGCCGGCCACATTGGGCAGAACATCTACCTGGCGGCCACGGGACTGGGCCTGGGCGCCTGCGCGGTGGGCGCGTTTCTGGACGACCGGGTCAACGGCCTGCTGGGGGTGGACGGGGAGGAAGAAGCCGCCATCTATCTGCTGACGGTGGGGAGGGTGGCGGCGTAGCAGTGGTGCGGGCTGCCGGCATGTGCCCCCTGTAAGGGGAGGAGTGGCGCTTGCCTCCCTGAAGGGGCGCCAAGGCGGCACTCCACTTCGTTCCGTGCCGCACTACGAACAGATTCGCCGATGCGGGTTTCCCTTCTGGTCCTCGGTTTCACCACCACGGTTGCCCAGGTCCTGCTGATACGGGAACTGGTCGCCGTCTTCTACGGCAACGAACTGGTCCTGGGCCTGATTCTGGCGGCCTGGCTGGCCTGGGGGGCGCTGGGGGCCGGGCTGGCGGGTCGGTACGGCACTTCACTCCGTTCCGTGCCTGACTACAAATGGCTGGCCGGGGGACTGGCCCTTCTCGGCCTGTTGCCGGGTCTCCAGATGCTCCTGGTGCGCGCCGCGCGGGGGCTGTTGCGGGTCCCACCCGGCGCCCTGGTGGAGTTCGGGCCGATGGTGGGGACGGTGGTGCTGGCCGTCGCGCCGGTCTGCATCCTGGCGGGGGTCCTCTTCCCGCTTCTGGCCCGGCGCCTGGCCGAAACGGGCCGCCCCGCCGGGCAGGCCTACCTCTGGGAGTGCGCCGGGGCCGCTATCGGCGGCGCCCTTTTCAGTTTCGTCCTCATCCGCTACCTGGACCCCTTCCAGACCGCCGCGCTCATCCTGGCCGCCGACCTGTCCGCCGCCCTCCTCGTCGCCTCCCGGCTACCGGCTACCCGCTTCCGGCTACCGGCTATCGGCTCCCTGCTGACGGCTACCGGCTTCCTGCTGACGGCTCCCCTCCTCCACCGCGCCACCCTCCGCTGGCAGTGGTCGGACCTGGCCTTCGCCGCCGATTCCCCCTACGGGCGCATCGTCATCCAGGCCCGGGATAGCCAGCGCATCTTCTACGAGAACGGCCTCCTGATGTTTGAGACGCAAGGGACCCGGCCTGAGGAGGTCGTCTACCCGCCGCTCCTGGCTCACCCAGACCCCCGGGAAGTCCTCCTTGTCGGCGGCGCGGTGGCGGGCAACCTGCGGGAAGCCCTGCGTCATCCAGTGGCCCACGTGACCGTCGTGGAGCCCGACCCGCTGCTCCTGCGGGCCGCCCGTCTTCATCTCCCGCCCGGCGAGGCCGCTATACTGGACGATCCTCGGGTGACCGTTGCCCTCACCGACGGACGGCGGTTTATCCAGACGGCCCGCCAGACCTTTGACGTGGTCATCCTGGACCTGCCGGAGCCCTCTACGGGTGCGCTGAACCGTTTTTATACGGAGGAGTTCTTTCAGGAGGTCCGGGCCGTCCTGAACCCGGGCGGCGTCCTGGCGCTGGGGCTTCCGGCAGCGGAGAACTACTGGAGCCCGGAACTGGCCCGCCGGAACGGGAGCGTCTACCACACTCTGCGCGCTGTCTTCCCGTACGTGCTGGCGCTGCCCGGCGATACCACCTACTTCCTGGCCTCCGCCGACCCGCTGGAGGCCGACCCGACCCTCTGGGGCCGACGGCTGGCCGAACGGGGCATCGCTCCCCGCTGGGTGACGGCGGCGTACATCCGCTACCTCTTCACCACCGACCGTTTTGCCCAGGTGCGGGAAGCGCTGGAGGGGACGGCCGGGGTGCGCCTCAACCGGGACCTGACGCCCATCTGCTACTACTACGACCTGGCGCTGTGGCTCTCCCGCTTCACCCCGCGCCTGCGCGGCTTCTTTGAACGGACGGACGTCCTGCGGCTGGGGTGGGTCGCCCTGGCGCTGGCCGTTCCGGTGGGGCTGGCGCGCTGGCGGCGGCGGTGGGCCGTCCCGACGGCCGTCGGCGGCGCGGGGCTGGCGGGGATGATGCTGGAAGTGGTGGTCCTGCTGGCCTTCCAGGTCCGCTACGGCTCCCTCTACGCGCAGGTCAGCCTGATGGTCACCGCCTATATGGTCGGGATGGTGCTGGGGAGCCGGTGGGGGGCCTCCCGCCGCTGGGGGCCGCCGACGGCTCGTCGGGCGCTGCTGGCCCTGATGGGGGCACTGGCCCTGGGGGCGGCCGCCCTCCCGGTTCTCCTGCAGCGGCCCCTCCCGGCGCCGGTTTTCCCGGTACTGGCCCTGCTGGCCGGCGGGTGGGGTGGGGCGGTTTTCCCCCTGGCCCTGCAGGCCGAACGGGGGGACGTCGGCCGGGCCGTCGGCCGCCTCTACGGAGCCGACCTGGCCGGGGGATGCCTGGGGGCGCTCCTGGGCGGGACCGTCTTCATCCCCCTCCTGGGCATCCCCCAGACCTGCGGGGTGGTCGCGCTGGTTGGGCTGGCGGGCTGGCTGATGATTGTAGCGCAAGATTAATCTTGGGCTACATCCCCCTTGGGCATTCCCCAGACCTGCGGGGTCATCGCCCTGATTGGGCTGGCGGGCTGGCTGATGGTGATTTGATGGAGGGAACAATGCGCTTTGTGGGAGTGGATGCCGGAGGGACGAAGACCCACGCCCTGGTCGCGGACGAAGCCGGGGAGGTGCTGGGCGTCGGACGGGCGGGGCCGGGGAACTGGGAGGGGGTGGGGCTGGAGGGCGCGCTGGCGGCGCTCCGGCAGGCGGTAGGAGAGGCGCTGGCGGCGGCCCGGACTTCGCCTCAGGAGATCACCGCCGCTGCCTACGGCCTGGCCGGCCTGGACTGGCCCTCCGACGAGGCCCGGCTGCGCCCGCTGGTGGACGGACTGGGCCTCTCCGGGCCGTCGGTCCTGGTCAATGATACCTTCGTCGCCCTGCGGGCCGGGGCGCGGGAGCCCTGGGGGGTGGTGATCGTCGCCGGGACCGGCACCACCGTCGCCGGGCGGAACCGGCGGGGGGAGACGGCCCGCACCCTGGGCCTGGGCTACCCCTTTGACGATTGGGGGAGCGCCCCCGACCTGGCCCAGGCCGCGCTCCATGCCGTCGCCCGGGCCTACACCGGGCGGGGCCCCGCCACCGCGCTCTCCGACCGGCTGGCCCGCCTGGTCGGCGCCGCCGACGTGGCCGACCTGTTGGAGGGGGTCAGCCGTTGGCGCTATAACCTCTTCCCCCTGGTCGCCGACGTGGTCCA
>DAOTWL010000212.1:0-9759 GCA_034435875.1 Anaerolineae bacterium | reverse complement strand
GGAGAAAGGAGGGGTTTTGCGGCGGCCTTCGGCCGCCGCACCCCCCACCCCTGGCCCCTCCCCCAAGCGCAACGATGGGAGGGGGGATAAAGGGGGTGGGGCAAATGTTAGCACCATTGGGCGAACAGCCTGCGGCACTGTAACACAGGCCGCCAGGCCTATCGGATGCAGACGAACAGCCTGCGCTCCAGAGTCCCTCGTCCATAACACAAACGCCCTCGCCCCGCTGGGGACGAGAGCGCCGGACTCCCGTGGTACCACCCCGGTTGGTTCTATATACCAGTGTACCAGCCAGACCTGTTCACCCGTCGGCGCGGGAGCGAACTTCGGCGGGCTTCCTCCGGGCAGGACTCTCAGTCGGTCCGGGATAGGCGCAGACGCCACTCCGCTGCGCTGCGTGGCTGACTACGAACACCATGTTCGTAGTAAGGCACGGAACGGAGTGGAGTGCCGTTCAAAACGCCACTCCGCTGCGCTGCGTGGCTGACTACGAACAACGCCACTCCGCTGCGCTGCGTGGCTCACTACGAACAACGCCACTCCGCTGCGCTGCGTGGCTCACTACGAACAACGCCACTCCGCTGCGCTGCGTGGCTGGCTACGAACTCGTGGCGGCTTACGAAATGAGGGCCGGTCCTGCCTCCCTGTCGGTCTCCCTCCGCCTACTCCTCTCCGTCGTCGCCTTTGGTGGGGGTCGGTTATCATAGCAGCGGCATTCGCTGCTGGCCCAGATTATGCCCCAGAATGCTGGATTTGTCAAGGACGCGCCCCGGCACCTGCTGGCGCAACGCGATTTGACAAATTGGTCAGAGGCTTTATAATCAAAGATGTTACCGTTTCCCCCAATCTTTCCAAAAAGGAGAATCCCCATGGCCGAGGCAGGATACGGAGAGGTCACTCAGGACGACAAACTGTGGGCCCTTCTCTCGTGGCTTATCTGGATTGTCGCCCTCATCGCCCTTCTGATGGAAGACAAGAAGTCCCGTCCCTTCATCCGCTATAACGCCGTCCAATCCCTGGCCCTGGCAGTCGTTGGCTGGGTACTCTCACTGGTCCTCAGCTTCATCTTCGTCGGCTGCATCATCGGCGTCGCCTGGCTGGTCTACGTCATCATCCTGGCCATCCAGTCCTACCAGGGCCAGTGGGTCACCATCCCCTTCCTGACTGACTTCTGCAAGAAGCAGGGGTGGATTTAGTCGGTGGGGGTGAGCCGGTAGCCGGTAGTCGGCGGCTTGCCGCCTCGGCTATCGGCTACCGGCTATCGGCTACCGGCTATCGGCTACCGGCTGATCAATGGCCCGCGCCTCCTGGCTGGCCCGTTTCCTGTTCCCCGTCGGCGTGCTGGCGGCGGTGACCTTGTTTGTCGCCCGCGTGCCGCCTGTTTCCCTGGAATATTTGTTCCCCACCTCTACACCGTCACCGACAGCCACATCCGTCCCGCCCACTTCCACCCCCACGCCATCGCCCACGCCCACTCCGACACCCACCCCGACGCCAACACCGACGCCCATCCCCACCCCGACGCCCACCCCAACCCCCGGCCCCC
The DNA here is from genome assembly GCA_034435875.1 of Anaerolineae bacterium. GTDB lineage: Bacteria > Chloroflexota > Anaerolineae > B4-G1 > DUEL01 > SpSt-77. The sequence goes on along the minus strand of DAOTWL010000212.1, from coordinate 8,213 downwards.
TGCCGGAGTTCGCCGAGGTCCCCATCCTGATGTACCACTACGTGGAGGACCCGCCGCCCAATGCGGACCGCATCCGGCGAGACCTGACTGTCCGCCCCGAAATGTTTGAGGCCCAGTTGCAGTACCTGGCCGAGGCCGGATACCACACCATCACCCTGACCGACCTCTACCTCTACCTGACGGAGGGACGCCCCCTGCCGGAGAAGCCCGTCATCCTGACCTTTGACGACGGCTACCGGGATGCCTATACGGTCGTCTTCCCCCTGTTGCAGAAATACGGGTTTGTGGGGACGTTCTTCGTCCTGGCGACTCCTGCTCACTACGGGAGTCCCCTGTATCTGGACTGGGGGATGATGAGGGAGATGGCGGACGCCGGGATGGAGATTCAGGGGCACGGACGGGATCACGTGGACCTGCGCGGGAAGTCCTACGAGTTTCTGGTCTACCAGATTCTGGGGATTAAGGAAGCGGTGGAGTACCACACCGGTCGGCCGGTGCGGTTTTTCTGTTACCCGTCCGGTCAGTACGACGCCAGCGCGATTGCGGTGGTGCGCTCCGCCGGGTACTGGGGCGCCGTGACGACGGAGTACGGCCGCATCCACACCCGGGAGGGCCTCTACACCCTCCACCGCATCCGCATTCGCGGCTCCGACACGCTGGAGAGTTTCGTCGCCAAACTGGAGGGGCCGTAATCAGTAGTTCATCGTCTGGTCTATCAGCCCCTTCTCCCGGGCCTGACGGTCGCACAGGCGGAAGGTGACGGCCGCCAGTACCCCAAAGAGAGCGGACAGGCCCGCCAGGATGCCCAGGAGTTGGCCGTTCGGGAAACCGGAGAGGGTGGGGAAACCACTGGCAATATCCCCCAGGAGAGAGCGGCGGATCAATTCCAGCCAGTAAGTGATGGGCATCGCGAACCCCAGCGGCCGCAGCCACGGCGGAAGGACCTCCAGCGGGAAAATGGCCCCACTGAGCAGGTAGAGCGCGCCCGCCACCGCCTCACCAATGAGGAAAAAGTGGTGGGCAATCATCAGGCTGATGCTGGCCAGCACCAGCCCCATCAGCGCCAGCATCACCACCCCCAGCGTCAGCGAGAGCAGGAAGAGGGGCCAGTCCACCCGGGCGGGATGGAATGGCACATGGAGGAAGAGCACCCCGGCCGCCAGGGTGATGAGGACAGCAAAGGAGCCAGTCAGGAAACGGGCCATCCCCCGCCCCAGCCAGTAGGCGGGGATGGGGATAGGGGCGACGTAGATGTACTTCAACGTCCGGTAGTGCTCCCGGTCGTCTATCACCGCCCAGGAGACCCCCGTCATCACCGCGCCCACGTAGATGTAGAACGCGTTGCCCAGGTAGATGTATGGGAAGATGGGGTTCTGAAACTGGCCGTTCGTGATGACGCCGTACATCACCACCAGGATAGCCGCCGAGGCCAGCGGCTTCAGCATGGAGTAGATGGCGAAGAGGAGAGGGTCGGTCCAGTTGGACTCTATCTGCCATCCCAGCCCCGTGGCGACGCGGAACGACCGCCAGGCGGCGGCCCATCTCTCTGACCAGCGGATGTCCTGATAAGCTGTAGCCCTCATCTCCGGCTCTCCAGCAGCCGTCCCTCCCGGACGGCGATCCGCTCCATATACCCCAGCAGCCAGCGCGCGGCGGCCAGGAAGAGGACACACAGGACCGCCAGCGCACCGACCTCCACCGGGACGGACAGAAATCCCAGCGCAGCGCCGGAGGGAAAGAGGAGTTGCCGCATCGCGTCCAGCCCCAGCGTCAACGGGATGATGGAGGCCCCCACCGCCACCCAGAACCCCAGGTTTTTGACCGGAAAATAGAACCCAGAGAGAAGATAAATCGGTTCCTGGGCCAGATTGGCCAGGTGCCACGCCTCCCGGCCCCAGAGCAGGAAGAGGGACGCACTCATCATCCCCAGCCCATAAAGGGCCGCCAGGGTGAGGATGAAGACGGCCCCCAGCGCGGGGAGACTTCCCACCGCGTACTGGACGTGGAAGATGAGGCTGCCGACCAGGAGGATGGCCCCCGCCCGCAGCGCCGTCGCGATGATGCCGCCCAGAGCCATGCCCAGCAGGATGGCCATCATGGAGTTGGGGGCCATGATGTAGAGGGCCAGGTTGCCCGATTCCTTCTCCCAGTAGAGTTGGCTGGACATGCTCCAGAGGACGTTGAGCCAGAAGGCCGTCATGGCTCCGCCGACGACGACGAAGCCCACATACTCCTCGGGCGCCCCGATGGCCCGGTAGACGAAGACGTAGGCGGAGACGGCCAGGATGGAGAGGAAGAGGTCAAAAAAAATCCACGACCGCTCCCGCTGCTGGCCGACCACCCGGGGGTAGGCCCGGGCGACCACCGTCTTCCAGAACAGTCGCCAGCCCGTGGCTTTGGGGACGGGCGGGAAGAAGGGGCGGGTCTCACTGTTCATCCCGGCCCTCCTCTTCTGCCAGCGGGCGCCCCACCAACTCCACGAACACGTCCTCCAGCGTCGGCTCCCGCTTGGTCAGGTGGCGGACTTGGACCGCGCGCTCGGTCAGGACGCCGATGACGCCGGGCAGGGCAGAGTCCTCCGCCAGGACCAGTTTCAGCAGGGCACCGCCGTCCGCGTCAGTCAGCGCCGCCTTACGGACTCCAGGAAGGGCCTCCAGGGCCGCCGCCGTCAGGCCATTGGAGGCAGTAATTTCTATGTCAAAGAGCGCCTCCCGCCGGAGGCGGCGCTTCAGTGCCTCGGGGGAATCGCAGGCCAGCACCCGCCCCTGGCTGATGATGGCGACCCGGTCGCAAAGTTCGTCGGCCTCCACCATGTAGTGCGTGGTCAGGAGGACGGTGCGGTCGGGATGGACGTCCAGCCACTCCCGGATGAACCGCCGGACATCCCGCGCGGCGTTCACATCCAGCCCCAGCGTCGGCTCGTCCAGGAAGAGAATCTCCGGGTCGGTGAGGAAGCCCCGGACGATGTTCATCTTCTGGCGCAGGCCGGTGGAGAGGTCGGAGGACTTGGTGTGGATCCGGTCGGCCAGGCCGATGCGGCGCAGCATCTCCTCAATGCGGCGGTTCGCCTCCCGGGAGGGGAGACCGTAGAACTGGGCGAACATCCAGAGATTCTCCCGTACCGTGAGCAGGCCGTAGCCGGAGGCCTCGCCGCCGGAGACCATGTTGATGCGGGGACGGATTTTCTGGGGCTCCCGCACCACGTCGTACCCGGCGACCCGCGCCCAGCCAGTGGTGGGGGCCAGCAGGGTGGTCAGAATCTTGATGAGCGTCGTCTTTCCGGCACCGTTGGGGCCCAGAAGGCCGAAAAGTTCGCCGCGCGGAATCTGCAGGTTTACATCCTGCAGGGCGACAATCTCTTTGCGGATGCGGCGCTCCCGCCGGTTGCGAATGGTGTAGATGCGTCCCAGGTTGTGGGTCTCTATCGACAGGTCTATGGACATCGGTCTCCTCAAACGGACTACCAGTCAGCCAACCCCAACCGGTAGCGAATCGGAGTCTGATTATACCTCTTCCCGGGGATTCGCGCCAGTTGCCAGGAATGGTCATAAGGGGTTGGGAGAGGAATGGTAACTACCTACCCCGATGGCTGGGATGCCCACTTTCGCTTTTTCGGCGCGCTGGCCTCACCCCTCCCCCTGCCCCTTCCCTCTCCCAAACTTCGTTTGGGAGAGGGGAGGGGAGAAAGGGGGGGTTTTGCGGCGGCCGAAGGCCGCCGCAAAACCCCCTTCCACATCTTTATTCTGCCGCCAGCAGGGATCGCACCACCAGGGTGGCATACGAGCCAGGGGGAAGGGCAAAAGTCAGGGTGACTTTCTGCCGCCCGGGGAAGCGTTCATCGGGGGCGGGAGGAGATGCGGATACATCGGCAGGCCGGAGGACCAATCGCCGCTCCCCCCGGGGAAGGTAGGCACGGCGGAGGATACGGGGTTTCAGGTCGGCGGGCGTCAACGCTTCGGCCCGCAACACGTCCTCCACCACCTTTGCCAGAAGCGGGTCCTCGTAGACGGCACGGTGGTGGGGAAGCGGAACGGCCATATTGGCGGGCAGGCGGTCGGAGAGAGCGGGAAAGAGGGGGAGCATCTCACCGGCTACCTCCACGAAGCCGGAAGGGACGCCCAGTCGGGCCCGCAAGTAGCCGGCCGCGACACGATTCCAGAGAAAGGACTGATAGGCGGCCAGATAGAGGCTCAGCACGCGCGGGGTGACCAGGTTGAGCGCCCGGCGGAAGTCGGCGGGGTGGTCGCAGAGGAAGGTGAGGACGGAGCGGAGGTTGGAAGGACGGGGGGCCGTCTCCAGAAGCGCCCGCCACTGGCCCCAGCGGATGGCGGCCTCCCGCTTGAAGGCCCGCACGTCCGCCGGGTCGCCGACCAATGGTTCGGCCAGGACGGCCCGCAGGGCACCTTCGGCGTCCCGCCGGAGGATGCGCCGTCCCGGAAAGTCCCCCGATTCCGTCCGGGAGCCGAAGCGCTGGGCGTCAAAGTAATGGGGGATCCCCTTCTCCGCCGCCATTGATAAGCGCGCACCCAGGCCGCCGGCCTCCGATGGGGAGAGGTCGCGCACCGTCACCACGAAACGATTGCCGAGCAGGTCGGAGGGAGTCAGGGGACGGGGGGACCGGCCCACCTGCCTGGCGGTGAACCCCGGCCCGCGCAGATGGGCCGGCCCCGGCCCGCGCACCGTCGCGTACTGGACCGCGACCGCGTCCCGGTCCTTGAGGGCGGGGAAGGAGATGGCGGAGAGGGGGAGGCGGAGCATCCGGGCCAGCCGCGCCTGGACCTCCAGCGTGGTGGCTCCGCGCTTCTGGACCCGGTAGAGGACATACGGACCGCCGTCCGAGGGGAAGCGAATTTGTTCCTCTACGAGGAAGTCTTCGGGGATGGTTTTGAGCCGCATATGGCTTTTGACGGCTTTTCCGCGCAGAACCCTTTCTGTGTCCTTGCCCCCGTTATGCTCTTGCCAGTGCCAATGCACAGACGATTTGCAGGCGGGAGGGGGAAATATTCCATTGCTTTGCCCACCCCTCTCGGGCTCGCTCAATCCAGGCATCAAACTCGTCGTCCTCAGGATACCGGTCAAAGGGGGCTTTAGGGGTTTCGGGCAGGCAGCGGATCAGGCGCATCACCTCATCCCGGCGGAAACTTTCTGGAAGCGGATTGCCCCGCCAGTCGGCGATGACGGTGTCCAGGTGGCGCCCTCGTCGCAGAAGGAGAAACAAACGCTTGGGGCCGTTCGTTATCATTGCGCTTTGGTGTCCTTCTTATGCCCATACCAGTGCTCAATCTCCTTCCGGCGCTGAGAAAGAAACCCGGTCAACTCGCTCTGACGCGCGAACTGATACTCGTAATCGCCCGTCTCCATTTTCTTGCAGGTCTCTTGGACGCGGGCGGGAGAGGAACAGAACTGATGCAGGAAGAGCGCCTCCTGCATGGGGATACGTTTCCCTATACTCCCGTCAAATAGCATATCCTGCCGTCCGTTCTCCCCGCGTTTTCGCTTTTTCCTGCCCTTTTCGCCCCTCGCCGCTTGATACAGCAAACCGCTTTCCAGTAATTCCGCCAGAAGGTCATCGTAGGGATTGTCGTATCGGACCGTGATCAGGCGAATGCGACGGGGGAAGTACAGTTTCTTCTCCCCGAAGCGGACAAACCGCTCCCCGTGCTCATCTGGCTCGCTGAAATGCCGGACCACATCGGGAATGTTCAGGACGGTACAGGGTGGCAGGTCGGGCAACTCCCTTAACGACCTGACCGACCATCTCGTCGCGGTCGTCTTCAGCCCTATAGGAGTGCCGACGAGTCCCGGAGGAGGGAGAAGAGCTAATTGGCTTCGGACATCCTCTGTGCCCTTACTGTACGGGGTTGCGGTGAGCAGGAGAATTTTGCTCCGGTTTTGCCGCACCGCCTCCCGGATGCGCCGGTGGCTCAAACGCAGATCCCCTTCCTCCGTCTCCTCGTTTCGCAGGCGGTGGGACTCGTCCAGGATGATCAGGGTTTCCTCGCCGGCCAAATGCAGTTCATGCTCCAGTTGCGGCAGGTGGCTATCCCCCTCTTTGCGGGCCAGTGTATGATAGGAGAACTCCGCGCTGGAAAGGCGCGCGGCCCGCATAGACCGCCTCCAGACCTCCCGCATCCCGGCCGGACAGACCACCAGCACGGTTCGGATCTCGTCCCGCATCCGGAGATACGCTGCCACGTGGGACGCGATGACCGTCTTTCCCAGGCCGGTGGAGGCGATCAGAAAAGCCCCGTTATGCTCCAGGAGGGAACGGAGGACGCTGGAGGCCACACCTTTCTGGTACTCCGCCAGAGGAGGTAATTGGGACGGGACATCTTCTTCGGGCAGACCGTACAGTTCCAGGAGCGCACGGGCGTAGATAATGTACGGATCATACTCCCCCAGCCAGCGCTCCAGCGATGCGATCAGTTCTTCGGTAAGAGAGACGGCCCGGGCGAAATAGTCGTCAAACCGCTCCACGAAGAACGCCACATCCGCCGGTTCGGTGACCACATAGCCTGCCTCACGGCTCTGACAGAGTCCATGGTAGGTGAAGTTCGCCGACGTCACGACGACCGCATCGGCGTCGGCGATATACAACTTGGCGTGGTGGTAGAGGTAGCCGGCCCGTAACCAGGGGGCTTCTTCCCCGGGCGATTCTCCTACCGCAACGGCCATCCAGCCTTGCCGGAGCGCCTCCAGGAGCTGCCGCATCGCCCGGGTGCGCCCCTCTTGAGGCCCGCAGGAGAGTTCCCCTATGAATTCCACCAACACTTCTTTCAGACGGTCCTCCCCTCCTTCGGGACGACCGATCAGAAGCCGGACGCGCTTGCCCCGCAGGACATCCTGCAAAGCCTGGTAGCCGGATGCTGCGAAGTAGGCAGTGGCGATCCGGATTTCTGGGGCTCCCTGCAGGGTGGCCTGAATCGTACGCAGCGCCGCGCCCTTTGCGGCGAAAAAGCGATGGGGGTAACCTTCCATACTTCCCACCTCAGCGCACCAACAATGGGTGGACGATCGCCAGGGCAGGCGACCGCAAGGGTTGCCCCTACGGCCTCACCCCACCTCCGGCGGCTGCGCCGGGGGTGGGGTGAGGACCCGGGCAGGGCTTGCCCCTCTCTTCCAACCGCGTATCCTCCACATTTTAGCCCCGAACGACATGAATTTTCACGAATCTTTTCCTGCTTTTCGTGCCAATTCGTGCAATTCGTGGCGAAACGATCCTATTCCGCCAGCACGTACGCGAACATCAGCGGCACCACGATGGTCGCGTCCGACTCTATGATGAAGCGCGGGGTATCTATGCCCAGTTTCTCCCAGGTAATCTTCTCGTTCGGCACCGCGCCGGAGTAGGAGCCGTAACTGGTGGTGGAGTCACTGATCTGGCAGAAGTAGCCCCAGAGGGGAATACCTTCCCAGCGCAGGTCCTGCCGCATCATCGGGACAGCGCAGATGGCGAAGTCCCCCGCAATCCCGCCGCCGATTTGGAAGAATCCCAGCCGCCGGTGGGCCGACTCCTTCCGGTACCAGTCCGCCAGCGCCATCATGTACTCAATCCCGCTGCGGACGGTGTGGACGTTGCGGATGTCCCCCTGGATGCAGTGGGCGGCGTAGATGTTGCCGGTGGTGGAATCCTCCCAGCCGGGGACGAAGAGGGGCAGGTCCTTCTCCATCGCCGCGTAGACCCAACTATCGCGCGGGTCAATCTGGTAGTAGGGCTCCAGTTTCCCGCTGCGCAGGATGCGGTAGAAGAACTCGTGGGGGAAGTACCGCTCCCCTTTCCGGTCCGCCTCCAGCCATTCCTCCAGGATAGCGTGTTCTATCCGACGGATGGCCTCTTCCTCCGGGATGCAGGTATCAGTGACCCGATTCAGGTGGCGCTCCCAGAGGGCCAGTTCGTCCTCCGGCGTCAGGCTCCGGTAGTTGGGGATGCGGACGTAGTAGTGGTGGGCGACCAGGTTGTAGATGTCCTCCTCCAGGTTGGCGCCGGTGCAACTGACGGCGTGGACCTTCCCCTGCCGGATCATCTCGGCCAGGGAGAGGCCGATTTCGGCGGTGCTCATCGCGCCGGCCATCGCCACCAGCATGCCGTTCCCCTCGGCGACGAACTGCCGGTAGGCCTCGGCCGCGTCCACCAGCGCGGCCGCGTTGAAATGGCGAAAATGATGCTGGATGAACGCTTTGACTTCCCGGGCGTATTGCATGGGACTCCTTTT
>DAOTWL010000211.1:0-3342 GCA_034435875.1 Anaerolineae bacterium | reverse complement strand
CGCCGCAAAACCCCTCCTACCTCCCCCTCTCCCGAACGAAGTTCGGGAGAGGGGGAGGGGCCAGGGGAGGGCAATGGTAACGCCTGCAAAAAGGGTCATCCGTTTCTCGGGAAGCCCAATCCGGCCTTAAGCTGATGCCTATGGGGCAGGAGCAAGCCCTGCCCCTACGACTTCGGAGAGCGTCCGGTTTCTTCCGGCTCAATGCGCACGTGCACCGAGATAATCCGGTCGCTGCTGAGGCGGACCTGGACCGTGTGATCGCCCAGGTCGCGCAGGGGGTTGGCCAGGATTTTGCGCCGGTCAAAGGGCATCTTCAGTTCTCGCTCCAGCGCCTCCGCGATGTCGGCGGGGGTGATGGAGCCGTAGAGGCGGCCGGTCGGGCCGGCCTTGGCCTGGAAGGTCAGCGTCAGTTGCTGCATCCGTTCCGCCAGCGCGGCCAGCCGCTGCGCCTGGCGGGTCGCCTGCGCCGCCCTCGCCTGCTTCTGCTCCTGCGCCATGCGGACTCTCCCCTCGGTGGCCGGAACGGCCAGGCCGCGAGGGATCAGATAATTGCGGGCGTAGCCCTCGGCGACCTCCTTCACATCCCCCGCGCGCCCCAGGTTGGGGACATCCTGAGTCAGCACCACTTTCATCTTCCCCTCCCTTATAGTCCAGAGTCCAGAGTCTATGGTGTGCGGTCTATTTCACCAGCGAGACATCCACCGCCTGGGGCCCCCGTCCGGTCGGCTGGACCCGATACCGGACCCGCGCCTTATCGGGAATGGTCTCCGGGGTGCCGGGCGCCAGGCCGCTCCGGTGGAAGAATATCTCGTTCCCGCTGCGCTGGATGATGAACCCGTACCCTTTTTCGGCGTCGTACCACTTGACGATGCCCTCGTGGGGGCCGGGCGTCATCTCATGGGCCCGCAGACAGTCCGGGCAAAGGGTGGGCGGGGTCAGTTCAAATCCCAGCCCGGCCAGCCGCCGCTGTTCTTCCACAGTAAAGACAAACTGGCGGCCGCATTGGGAGCACGAGGCCCAGGTATCCCGGTATGGCATGATGAGACCTCCTGGATGAAGCGTGAAGCGGGAAACGGGATATATCAGGCGGGGCGGGGCGGTTGGCCGACGCGGGGTTCGGGGAGACCCCGGGCCCACCACCAGGCCAGCAGGCAGAGAAGGGCGGAGAGGCCGAAGAGTCCGGCGTACCCCAGCAGGTCCACCACCAGCCCACCGAATCCGGAAATCAGGACAACGATACCGATGAGCGTGTTGGAAAGCCCCAGGTAGAGGGGCCGTTCCGCCTCGGGCACCAGTTCCAGCAGGAAGTTGCTGCCCACGAGCATACCGGCGGGCGCCAGTGCGCCGTTCAGGAGAAAGAGGGGAAGGGCCAGATAGGGCAACCCCGGCCCCCGGATGGGGGAGAGGGCGACCCACCCCGTCAGCGCCAGCGCCAGCAGGGCGGTGAAACCGTTTCCCAGCGAGAACCACAACGTCACCAGACGGTTCCCTTTGCGGTCGCCCAGGGAGCCCCAGGGCAGGTTGGCCAGCAATCCGGCGGCGACCCGCGCGGCCACGTAGATGCCCACCATCCCCTCGGGAGCGCCCAGGACGTTCCGGCCATAGACGCCGTAGAAGGGAAGCGCGATGCCCGCCAACCCCAGCGCCGTCCGCATCCCCATATACCGCCGGAAGACGGCGTCGGTGCGCAGGAGTTGCCCGGCCCGCCGCAGTTGCTGTCCCAGCGTCGGCGCCCGGGGGGCCACCGTGCCCGGCGGCTCCCGGATGATGATGAAGGCCAGCATCGCCGGTACGATGATGGCGGTGTACGTCCCGAAGAGCAGGGCATGGCCGTGGGGAAAGGCGAAGCGATTGAGCACTTCCCGCGTCACCACGCCGGCCCCCAGGCCCAGAAGCCCTCCCGTCAGCATCCTCCAGGCGAAGAAACTGCCCCGGCGGTTGGCCAGGATGGTCTTCGCCACCACCTCAAAGAAGCCCAGGCCCCCCAGCCCCGCCGCCACTCGGGCGACGCCGTACAGGACGAAAAAAGCAGCCAGCAGGAGCGTTGGGTCATCTATCAGCCAGATGGCCACCGCCACCAGAAGCCAGGAGAGGACCCGGACGACCGCCGCCAGGGTGTAACTGAGCATCTTGCGGGGCATCCGCTGGACCAGACCGGCGATGAAGACCTGCGGGAGGAACCACCCGGCGTCCCCCAGCGGGGCCACCAGCCCCACCAGCAGGTTGGACGAGGTCAGCCGGCTGACGAACCAGGTCAGCACCAGCGGGGGGTCAATGAGCCGTTCGGCGAACTCAAAGAGCGCGCCGTTCACCACCCCCAGGACGAAACTGCGGCGGATTTCCCGTTGGGGCAGGTGGACGGTCATGAAGACAATGCTTTCCCCCGCTGGACGGCGATCACTTCGGCCAGGATGCTGACGGCAATTTCGCGGGGTGTCTCGGCGCCGATGTCCAGCCCGATGGGCGTGTAGACCCGCTCCAGCCACGCCGGCGGGACGCCCAGTTCCTGCGCCCGCCGGAAGGTCAGCGCGGTGCGGCGGCGGCCTCCCACCAGCCCCACGTAGGCCGGGGAGCGGTTCGCCAGCACGGCCAGCACCGCCGCGTCGCCGGTGTAGTGGGGCGTGACCATCACCACGTAGGTCTGGCCGTCCACCGGGAAACGGGCCACCTCTTCGGCCAGGTCGCCGGTGATGCACTGTTCGGCCCAGGGAAACCGGTCCGGCGTCGCCATGCCGGGCCGTTCGTCTATCACAACAATGCGGTAGCCCAGAAAAGCGCCCAGTTCGGCCACGGCCTGTCCCAGATGGCCGGCGCCCAGGATGAGCAGGGTAGGCCGGGGCGGGAGGACTTCAATCAGGATGCGCATATCGCCGCCGCAGACGCCCGGGTCGCCGCGCTCCGGGTCCCGAAGACGGTAGACGACTTCCCGGGAGCGGCCCTCGGCGATGGCGGCCCGGGCCTCTTCTACTACCCGGGCCTCCACACCGCCCCCGCCGACGGTGCCCACCGTGGTGCCGTCGGCCATGATCAGCATCTTGGCCCCGGCGCCGCGCGGGGCCGAGCCTTCCACCTCCACTACCGTCGCCACAGCGGCGGGCTTTCCCGCCCGCAGGGCATCCAGAATGGCCTGATAGACCCGTTCCAGTTCCTCGTACATGTTTGAGATTTACCCCACGCCAGGACACAAAGATCCTGTTGAGTCCCGAAAACTCGTGCCGCTTTAGTGTCTCTTCCTCCACTCCTTCACTCTCCTCTCCCTCCTCACTTCGCTCGAAGGAGCGGGGGAGAGAAATGGGGTTTTGCGGCGGCCTTTGGCCGCCGCAAAACCCCTCCTTCTTCCCC
>DAOTWL010000210.1:0-4175 GCA_034435875.1 Anaerolineae bacterium | reverse complement strand
AAGCGGGCGAGGGGAGGGGGAGGGGGGATAAAGGGGGGTGGGGGCAAAATCGGTAGCACTGCATTGAATCGTGGTAAGGCGTAGGGCGGGCTTTCAGCCCGCCATATTTGGGGACAGCCTGGAAAGGCTGTCCCACATCTGGGGGGTCTTGCACTTGTTAGAGCGCTGCCACGATTTCCTGCAGACCTACCGCAAAATCGGCCTCCTGCCAATATCAGCAGTAATTTTTTCTTCAGCGCGAATTTTTAACGCTCTCCAAAAGGGTCACCAATTTCGGCTGAAAAATGAATCCTCCCTTTTCTGACGGGCTAAAAGCTTTTTCGGACGGGCTAAAAGCCCGTCCTACGATCGCCGGGGGAAGCGGTCCAGCACCTTCCCCGGTGTGGCCATCGCCACCCGGTCGCCCAGTTCCAGTTCCTCCAGCGGCTTCTCCGAAGGCGCCCGGGAGACGGCAAAGACGAAGATGTCCTCCCCCGGTTCGGCAAAGCGCCGGTCCACGTACGTCATCCCCACCAGATACCCCTCCGTATCCACCGAGCAGGAGGTGACCTGCCCGACCACCCGACCGCGCCGGTCCACCACCCGATCGCCCTGGTTGGGGACAGGCACGCCCTTCTCGGCCAGCCGGAAGCGGATGACGGCCATCTTCCGCCGGGCCGCGTGGCGGCGGAACGCCTCCCGTCCGATGAAGAAGGGCTTGTAGAGTTTGACGTATCCCTCCAGCCCCGCCTCGTCGGGCCGGATATCCAGCGGGCCGGCCAGTTCGTGGCCGTAGAGGGGCAGGCCGGCCTCAATGCGCAGCGAGTCCCGCGCCGCCAGCCCCACCGGCCGCAACCCCTTCGGCGCACCGTAGCGAAGCAGGATGTCCCAGAGGAGGGGCGCCCAGTCGGGATGGGCGAAGAGTTCAAACCCCATCGCTTCGCCGGTGTAGCCGGTGCGGGCGATGATGAGGTCAAAGACGCCGCCGGGGGCCTCGGGCCAGGGCCAGCGGACCTCTATCAGTTCGGTGCGCCCCATGCTCAGCAGTCGGCCGCGAATCTCGTCGGTGGCAGGGCCCCGGGGGCTGGCGTCCAGCCAGGCCAGCAGGACGTCCCGCGCGCGCGGCCCCTGGAGCGCCAGGTTCACCCGCCAGAGGTGCTCCTGGTCCGGCGCGCGCAGGTCCACCAGTTCGGCCCGGAACGGCGACCGGGCCCAGGGCCGGTCCGGGTCTATCCGGACGCGGCCCTCGTTCACCGCGTTCAGCCAGGCCCAGTCTTTGGCCGTATTGGCGGCGTTGACCACCAGCATATACCGCCCCGGCGCGCGCATGTAGACCATAATGTCGTCTATGACGTGCCCCTCGGGGTCCAGCAGGAAGCCGTAGTGGGATTGCCCAGGCCGGAGACGGTTGACGTCGTTGGTGGTCACCAGGTCCAGGAAAGCGGCGGCGCAGGGGCCGGAGACCTCAAAGATGCCCATGTGGCCCACGTCAAAGAGACCGGCCGCGCCCCGCACGGCGCGGTGCTCGTCCAGGACAGGCCCATAGCGGAGGGGCATTTCCCATCCGGCGAAGGGGACGAAGTGCGCGCCCAGCCGCGCGTGGGTCTCGTAGAGGGGCGTACGCCGCAGGGGTTCCTCCGGCGGCGGCCATTCAAAGGGCGGGAGCGGCTCGCCGCGCGGCTCCGCCGAACGGTGCGCGGAGAGGCCCACGTAGTACGGCTTGGGAGAGAGCGGCGGCGCAAAGGGTTCGGCGGACGGGGGGCCGTCCGGCGGCGCGGTCGGCCCCAGGTTGCGGACCACCACCGGGCCGGGGAGTTTGGCCTGCAGGTCGTGGGGGTCAAAGAGGACGAAGCCATCGGAGAGGGCCCGCAGCCAGGCCAGGACCCGCTGGAAGGCCGCCGAGGGCACCGCCAATCGGTACCGCTGATGCCCGAAGGTGGGCCGGGAGACGTACCCCCGGGCCATCAGCCGCCCGTCCGCCTCCAGCAGCGTCGCCGGGCGCCAGGTATCCGGCGGCAGGTCGGCCAGGTCTTCCACCAAAACGTGGCTCAGGAAGGCAGGGACGGCGTTCCCCTCCAGTTCTATCAGCCCCCACTCTCCCGCCGGAGGCTGGGTGTCGGTGATCAGGCAGTGGTGGGGGTACCCCGTACAGCGGACCTCATAATCCACCGCCGCGCGGTCGGCCAGTTCGGCCACGGCCAGACGGGCCTCCTCCAGCGCGTCAAACTCCACCTTGCCCCGGTGCACAGGCCCGTGGCGGCCCAGATAGGTGTAGGGCCGGATGGACTTCAGGGTCCGGGCGATGAGGCGGGCCAGTTCGGCCATTTCCGGCTCCTTCAGCCCCCGCTGGGTGACCCAGGGCGTGCCCAGGCGGATGCCGCTGGCCAGCGCCGGGGACGGGTCGCCAGGAATGGTGTTGCGGTTGCAGACGATGCCCACCAGGTCCAGGACGCGGGCGGCGGTATCGCCCAGGAGCGGCTCGCCGAAGGGGCCCCGGACAGTCTTGCAGTCCACCACCAGCATGTGGGAGTCGGTACCGCCGTAGGCGACGCGCAGCCCCTCCTCGGTAAGGGCGCGGGCCAGGGCCTGGGCATTGGCGACAATCTGGTGCTGGAGGCGGCGGAACTTCTCCGTGCGGGCCAGCCGGAAGGCCACCGCCATCGCGACGAACTTGTTGACGTGCGGCCCGCCCTGCAGGCCGGGGAAGACGGCGTGGTCAATCCGACGGGCCAGGAGCGGGTCGGTGGTCAGGATGCAGGCGCCGCGCGGCCCGCAGAGAGTTTTGTGGGTGGTGAAGGTGACGACGTGCGCGTCCCCCAGCGGGCTGGGATAGGCCCCGGCGGCCACCATTCCGGCGACGTGGGCGATGTCCGCCAGCAGGTAGGCCCCCACCCGGTCGGCAATCTCCCGGAACTTGGCCCAATCGGGGACGCGCGGGTAGGACGTATACCCGGCGACGATGATGCGGGGGCGATGCTCCAGCGCCAACGCCTCTATCTGGTCGTAGTCTAACAGTTCGGTGCGGGGGTCCACACCGTAGAAGACGGCCCGGTAGCGCTGGCCGGAGACGTTGGCGGGTGCGCCGTGGGTGAGGTGCCCGCCGTGGGTCAGGTCCATGCCCATGATGACATCGCCTGGCTTCAGGAGCGCCTCGTAGACGGCAATATTGGCCGGTGCGCCGGAGAGGGGCTGGACGTTGACGTAGATGCGGTCGGCGGGGACGGTCTCGGTGGCGAAGGCTTCGGCGCAGCGCCGCCGCGCCAGCGCCTCGGCGACGTCGGCGTACTCCACGCCCATGTAGTAGCGCAGGTCGCCGTAGCGCCGGTAGAAGGCCATGTGCGCCTCATAGTCCAGAATCTGCTCCTCCGTCATCCAGCGGGTCTCGGGGAGGGGGTAGCCTTCGGCGTAGATGTTGGTGAAAACCGACCCCAGCGCCTCCCGAACAGCGCGCGGGGTGTAACTTTCGGAGGGGATCATGATGAGTTTGCGGGCCTGCCGCTCCTCCTCCAGGTCAATGAGGTGGGCGACGGCCGGGTCCAGGTCGTCCAGCGGTTCGGGAAACAGGAAATCGCTCATCGCGCCTCCGATGTGAAGCGTGAAAAGTGAAACGTGATCTACCTACCCGACAGTTTGGAAAGCAGGACGCGGACGAGCGCGGAAAACGCGAAAAAAAATCTCCCTTTCATTCTCACACCAAGACACAAAGGCACAAAGAAAATCAACATAAATCTTTGTGATCTTTGTGCCTTCGTGGGAGATGCCTTTTGCCATGCGTTTTGAAAAAAACCCGCGTCTATCCACATTTGCCGCGTCCTGCAGCACACAGAAGAACACGGAAATGCGCGGATTGCCGTGTTCATCCGTGTTGATCCGCGTTTTTCCGCGTCCTATTTGAAAAATGTCAGGTAGTCAGAAACGTGATTACAGGTCGTAGATGCCCTCTATTTCCAGGCGGGCATGGTCCAGGGCGGCGCAGGCGATGTCGCGGTCCTGGCGCGAGATGCGGACGCAGACGCCGCAATCGGAACTGAGGTGGCGGGGGACCGGGATGAGTTTGCACTCCAGGCCGGCGTCCCGCAGGATTTTCTCCGCGCGAATGGCGTGGCTGGTGGAAGGGACCAGGATGACGGTGTACATTTCCACATCCCCATAGGTAGGGGCAGGGCTTGCCCCTGCGGCCTCACCCCTCCCCCGGC
>DAOTWL010000209.1:0-5357 GCA_034435875.1 Anaerolineae bacterium | reverse complement strand
TCCTGGGGATGGCCGTGGTGGGGATTCGGCGCTCCTCCGCTTCGCTCCGGAGCGCCCTCCGAACATCACTCCTCCTCTGCGCCCTCGGCGTCCTCTGCGGGTATCTGTTCCTTCTTCACCCCACCCTTGCCTCACCCCACCCCCAGCGGTTGCACCGCTACCCCCTCCCCTCTCCCGAACAAAGTTCGGGAGAGGGGAGGGGGTCAGGGGGTGGGGTGAGGTTGACCATGGACTTCGTCCAGATGCCCTACCTTCACCCCAACCCCCGGGGCGTCCGGTTTGAGAGGGAGGACGGATGGGCCGAACTCCTGGGGTACACCCTTTCGGACGACACCCTCTCCCCGGGCGACCCTCTGACCGTGACGGTGAAGGTGGAGGCCTCATTTCCTCCCTTCTCCCCCGCCGCCTTCGGCGGCACCCCCTTCCCTCTCCTGAACTCCGTTCAGGAGAGGGAAGGGGGTAGCGGCGCAGCCGCCGGGGGTAGGGTGAGAACAACCCTGGCGCTGGTCTCCCCGGCATCGGTGCGGTACGACCTGCCTCCGCTGGCGGAAACGACCTGTACGGCTCACCTGTGCCCGCTGACCGTCCCGCCCGACATCCCGCGTGGGATTTACCTGCTGCGCCTGCGGGTCTTCGGCCCGCAGGGGGAACTGACGGCCCGGACGCCCGCCGGGGCGGAGATGGGGACGGTCTACCTGGCCCCGGTCCGGGTAACCGCCGGTCCCCCACTCCCACCGGAGGCGGCGGTCCTGCACCCCTTCGGCCCGGAAATCCGGCTCTACAGCGCCACCGTCGCCCAGACTGCCCCGGACCGGCTGATGGTGCGGCTGGTCTGGGGGGCCCGCTACCCCATCGCGGCCAACTACGGCATCTCCCTCCGTCTGCGGGACGCCGCCGGGCGGGAGGTCCAGGTGATGGACACCCAGCCCGGCTACGGCTTCCTCCCCACCAGCCTCTGGCGGCCCGGCGAAATGGTGACCGACCGGTACGAGTTTCCTCTGCCCGCCGACCTCCCCCAGGGCGAAGCGTACACCCTGCACGTCGTCCTCTACCGTTTCCCGTCCCTGCAGGCCATCGGGGAGCGGCCGGTTGGTCCGTTCACCATCCCTCTGGAGACGCCCTGCGAGGAAAAGCCCACCCCGCGCCAGTTCACCCTGCCCCCCGTCCCCTATCCAATGGGGGTGACCTTCGGCGGGGAGATTCGTCTGGTCGGCTACGACGCGGCGCGGGAGGGAGGCCATCTGCATCTGACCCTCTATTGGCAGGCGCTGGCGGCCCCCCGTGGGGACTATACCCGCTTCGTCCACCTCTTTGACCCGGCGACCCGGAGCGTCGCAGCCCAGAACGACACGCCGCCGCGCGGGGGGAAGTACCCCACTTCCTGGTGGACCGCCGGGGAGGTGGTGACGGAGACCGTCCCCCTGCCGCTGGAGGGAGTGCCGCCGGGGGCCTACCGGCTGGCGGTAGGGCTCTACGACGCCACGGTGACCCGTCTCCCGGCCGAGGGGCCGGATGGAGCCCCCATCCCCGATGACTATCCGGTGCTCCCTCTGGAAATCCGCATAGAACCCTGAATGTAACTACCACCCGGTGGCTGGGCGCCCATTTCCGCCTACCGCTAAAGCGGCGGGCTCAGATTCCAAGGCCCTGACGGGCTATCCGGAAGCCCCCGAAGGGGGCTTCGCATCTGAACCAGGGGCTTTTAGCCCCTGGCTGTTACCTCTGAACAGGAGGACCCATGGCTCAAACCCGCATTCAGACTCCGGGCCCGCTGTTGGCCCCCAACGGCACATTGAGCGCGGTAGGCTGGTCGCCCCACCCGCTCCTGGACTGCAACCTGGAACGGGTCCGCTTCTACCCCCTTCCCCTGCGCCCGTTCCAGTTCCTGCGCGTCAAGCGCTGGGATTACTACGCCATCTTCACCCCCCGGCGCTTCTTCTCCGCCACCATCGCCCACCTGGGGTACGCCGGTAACATCTTCGTTTACACCCTGGATTGGGAGACGGGCGACCTCCACGAAGAGGGACGGGTCATCCCTCTGGGGCGCGGCGTCCAACTCCCCCGCAACAGTACGGAAGGGGAGAGCCGTTTTGAGGACCGGCGCGTCCGCCTGATATTCCGCGCTGCAGAAGGATACCGGCACGTCCAGGTGGACTGGCCCTCGTTCCACGACGGGCGGGGCATCCGGGCGGACATTCGCCTGGAGTGTCCGCCGGACCACGAGTCTATGACCATTGTCATCCCCATCGGACGGCGGCGGTTCTACTACAACCGCAAAATCAACTGGATGCCCGCAACCGGATGGCTCCGGTACGGCGAGGAGGAAGAGGAACTGCGACCGGACCGGAGTCTGGGCTCCCTGGACTGGGGGCGGGGGGTCTGGGAGTACCGCAGTTTCTGGAACTGGGCCAGCGCCTCCGGCTTCCTGCCCGACGGCCGACGGGTGGGCCTGAATCTGGGGTGCGGCTTCGGTGACCTCTCCGCCGCCACCGAGAACTGTCTGGTGCTGGAAGGACGGGTGCATAAATTGGGCGCCGTCCGCTTTGACTACCGCTCCGGCGATTACATGCACCCCTGGCACTTCACAGACGACGAGGGCCGCCTGGACCTGACGCTGGTGCCCTTCAAAGAGCGGGTGGCCCGCACCAACCTGGGCATCATCTTCAGCGAGGTCCACCAGATGTTCGGTCGCTACCAGGGCCGGGCGGTCGCCGATGACGGGGAGGTCATCCCCATCCAGGGGGTGATCGGGTTCGCGGAGGAGCATCACGCGCGGTGGTAGGAATATGGCCATCATCATCTCTCTGCTACTGATAGATTTCGCCCTGACGACGGCGATCTCGTGGCTGAACCTGGCCTACCTGAAGCGGCGGGCGGCCGCGCCGCTGCCGCCGGAATGGGCGGCGCTCCTGGACGCCTCCCGGTTCCCCCAGATGGTCGCGTACCGGCAGGCCCACACGTGGCTGGCCCAGGGCGCCCGCATCACCGACCTGGCGGTGACGCTGGGGATTCTCCTTTCCGGCCTGCTCCCCGCGCTGGCCCGCTGGGC
Source organism: Anaerolineae bacterium (assembly GCA_034435875.1). Taxonomy (GTDB): domain Bacteria; phylum Chloroflexota; class Anaerolineae; order B4-G1; family DUEL01; genus SpSt-77. The sequence goes on along the minus strand of DAOTWL010000209.1, from coordinate 2,308 downwards.
CGCCGCGCTCCCGGCGGCGCGCGTCGTCCAGGGGCTGGCCGTGCTGGCCGTCCTCGGGGCCATCTCCTACCTGGTCGGCCTGCCCTGGGGGCTCCTCTCCGACTTCGGAGTGGAGCGGAAGTTCGGCTTCAGCACCATCACCTGGAAGACCTGGCTTTCAGACCAGGTCAAATCCCTGCTCCTGGCCCTGGTACTGGGGGTCCCGCTGGCGGGCGTCCTGCTCTTCCTGATAGAACGGATGGGAGAGACGTGGTGGCTTCCGGCCTGGGGGTTCGTCACGCTCTTCCAGTTGCTGGTCGCCTACATCGCGCCGGTGGTCATCCTCCCACTCTTCAACAAGTTTGAGCCGCTCCAGGACGAGGCCCTGCGGGAGGACATCTGCGCGCTGGCCCGGAAGGCCGGTTTCCCCCTGGGCGGGGTATTCCAGATGGACGCGTCGCTGCGCAGCACCCACTCCAACGCCTATTTCACCGGCTTCGGGAAGAACCGCCGCATCGCCCTCTTTGACACGTTGCTGGAGCAACTCTCCCACCATCAGATTCTGGCCGTCTTGGCCCACGAAATCGGGCACTGGAAGAAACGACACGTCCTGAAGGGGATGGTCGGGGGGATTCTGCTCTCCGGCCTGGGGCTGGCAGTGGTGGCCTGGGTGCTGGCCCGCCCCTGGCTCTATACGGGGGTGGGGATGGAGGGCCTGTACCGCGCGGTGGGGCCGGTCGGGCCGGTGGCGGCGGTGGGGCTATATCTCTTCGGCGTCGTCGTGTCACCGCTGGGGCTGCTGCTCTCTCCGATTGCCAACGGGATTTCCCGCCGCCGGGAGTACGAGGCCGACGCCTATTCCCTGGAGTTGTACGACCACCCCACCGCGCTGGAAGAGGGGCTGATCCGCCTGACGGAGAAGAACCTCTCCAACCTCTTCCCTCATCCTCTGGCGGTCATCTTCTACTATTCCCATCCGCCCCTCCTGCGGCGCGTGGAGGCCATCCGCCGACGCGTGGCAGCCCGGGGAAAAGAATCTTCACCCAACCATTGCCTCTGACCTCAATTCGGTGTATAATGGTAACTACCTACGCCAGGGGCTAAAAGCCCAATGGTGCGAACATTTGCCCCCACCCCCCTTTATCCCCCCTCCCCCATCGCTGCGCTTGGGGGAGGGGCCGGGGGAGGGATGAGGCCAGCGCGCCGGAAAAGTGGAAGTGGGCATCCCAGCCATAGGGGTAGGTAGTTACGTATAATGCAAGTGTAGATCCATCCACCCGGACACCCCACTCCCCCAAACCTGCGTAAGAGTCGTCCGTGGTCTGTCGTCCAGAAAGGAGGTCAGGATGCGCGTCCGACGTCCTGTGGTTGCGGGGCAATTCTATCCGTCCGACCGGGCGGGTTGTATCCGGATGATTGAGGAGTGCCTGCCCACCCAGCCGTTCACCGGCCTGCCGGAGCGGATTGTCGGCGGGGTCGTCCCCCATGCCGGGTGGGTCTTCTCCGGCCCCACTGCCGCGAAAGTCTTTGCGGCCATCCGCTCCCAGTTCACCCCCGATACCGTTGTCCTCCTCAGCGCCAACCACCGCTGGGGGGGATTCCGACCGGCGGTGTACGGGAGCGGGGCATGGCTGACCCCGCTGGGGGAGGCGGAAGTGGATGCGGACCTGGCCCAGGCGGCCATCCGGGAGGGCAACGGGGTGCTGGTGGACGCTCCGGAGGCCCATGCGGGCGAACATTCCGCCGAGGTGCAGGTCCCGTTCATTCAGTATCTCTTCCCCCAGGCCCGGATTCTCCCCATTCTGGTCTCGCCGGACGAGTCGGCGGTGGAGGCCGGTGAAGCGGTCGCCCGGGCCATCGCCGGGTCCGGGAAACAGGCGGTGGTGGTGGGTACCTCCGACCTGACCCACTACGGGGCAATGTACTACGGATTTGCCCCGGCCGGGAGCGGTGAGCGGGCGCTGGCCTGGGCCCGCGCCAACGACGAGCGGGTCATCCGCCTGATGCTGGAGATGCGGGCCGAAGAGGTCGTTGCTGAGACGGAGACCCACCACAACGCCTGCGGCGGCGGGGCGATCGCGGCCACCATCGCCGCCGCCCGCGCGCTGGGTGCCCGGAAAGGCGTCCTGCTGGAATACACCAACAGCCATCAGGTCATGCCCCGGGGCCCCGCCACCGACTTCGTTGGATATGCGGCCGTGGTGTTCGGGTAATGTTCCCGGGGATGGTTCATAAAATGTAACTATTCAGCCCGACGGAGATCGCCTTCTTTGCGCCGATTGGAAATCGGCCTCCCTGGACGCTTCGCGCCGGGCGTCAACCTGCGTTG
>DAOTWL010000208.1:0-2095 GCA_034435875.1 Anaerolineae bacterium | reverse complement strand
ATCCTCGGGATGCGGCGTTGGCTCAAGAGTTGGGGGTGGAATTGCTGCCAGAGCTGTCGGTGGCGAACGTCCGGGAGTTGCTGCGGGCGGTGATGCCGTTGCGCCAGTTATCCCCGGAAGAGGCGCGGAGGCTGGTCGGGCAGCACCTGGTTCCCCGCGCTCGGTCGCGCCGGAGTCGGCTAAGGAAGGCGATGCGGTTAACGCCCTATCCCAGAGAACCCGCCAAATAATGCTTTTATAACAAAAAATCTGCCATTGTCGTACTACCTACCCCAATGGCTGGGATGCCCACTTTCGCTTTTTCGGCGCGCCGGCCTCACCCCTCCCCGGCCCCTCCCCTCTCCCCAACCCCCTCCCCCAACTTGGGGGAGGGCCGGGGTGGGGGGAGAAACTTTGGCTTTTTGGGCGAAGGGGCGGAAAAGAAAGTTTAAAAGCCACCCCGAACCGACGAGGTGGGGTAAAAAGAAAATATTTTTCATTGCGGCGGCCTTACCGCCGCAATGAAAAATATATTCTCTTTTATCCCGCTGGCGAAACGGCCAAACTTGAGGGGGGGCCGGGAGAAGGGTGAGGCCAATCGCCTGGCAGGCGATAAAACAGACCCCTGGAATTTTTAACGCCTTCCAAAAGTGTCACCGATTTCGTTGAGAAAATGAACCATCCCTGTTTCACGCTGCCAAAGTCGTCCTTCCCGGGCCTGCGACCGGGTCGCTTCACCGACTTGCGCTTTGGCAGAAATGAGGCATAAATAGGGCGTGTGCGATTTCGCCCGGTTCGGGGCAGGGAAATGAGCGTTCAGGGCCGGATCATCATCGGTGATAGCCGCAATATGGCTGAGGTGGAGTGCAGAGGGAGGTAGCCTATGGATGAGAGATTAGTTCAATGGACTCTGCTGCGGGAGTGGAATTATCTGCAAAAATGCCTCCAACTCCCCATCTTGCGGCGATGGGCCGAGCAAATCTCTACCGACTACGGAACCCCCGACCTGATTTTATGGGGGGAAGATTCTCTCTACGTGATAGAGTTAGAGACTGCAATTGACACTCCAGGCAAATTAGCATTCGTAGAGAAGCAATTAAGACAATATAGTAATATTCGCTTCCCCCTACCTTCCGCTCTTGTTCTCCTTTATGCTGAAGATGCGACACCCTCCAAAAGAATGCGCGAGGTAAAACGGGTCTGCGATGAATTGCACGTTGAATCCAGAACATATTCTCTGAACCATGTCCAGCACATGTACCAGCGTCTGATTGCAGAGTTGAACCGATCCGTTGGTATCCCATTGGGTCCTACCTGTGCAATGGACGTCTGCTATCTGCGGTGGATGAATGCCCTGATTCAGCCTTTCGCCGAACAGGGTCAAAACACGCTCCCGGTTTCCCACTTCTACGCGCGGGGTGGTACGGGCCGTTTTCAAAGCCGAACCACCTACAATGTCCGTAAGCGATTGTGCCAGGATTTTGAACTCATAACGGAGCAAGAGGGTTTTCTGAGCTTGACCGAATACGGGGAACGATTTGCTGAGGCGCTGATCCCGGACCCCCTTGTCGGTTTTGCACAAATTCCACCGCTGAGCCTTGAGCAAAAACGCATCCTGTTAGAAGTCCTGACAAATGGGAGAATCACACCCTCTAAAGCCAATATTTACTATTTCTTGCGCTTTGTTTATCTGACTGAAGGACTGTGGATTCCCCACTCTAGCGCACCCGAGCCGAAATCTCCCCAAGATAGGGTCTATGGTTACTGGCAACTGGCGACAGCGCTCTTTGGTAAACACTACGCCTGGCACACGCTCATTGATTTTCTGAACTTTACCTGCAACCAAGGCGAAGAACTCGGTCTGGTAAACCGGGTGAAACTCAAAGGGGACTCAGACCGTGCCATGATGACTCCGTTAGGTTCCAGACTGTTGGGGCTGATGGAGATTGATCTCCACATCAAAAGAGAACGAATCCATATTCCGCTTCAGGTTATTTAACGCACAGGTGACATCCGATGACCAAACTGCGCCTCACCCGTGACGAACGGGCCCAACTGGTCGCCTTTCTGCAGGACCTGGTGCGCATCCCCAGCCCCTCCACCCAGGAAGGACCGC
>DAOTWL010000207.1:0-2626 GCA_034435875.1 Anaerolineae bacterium | reverse complement strand
GTAGTCATCCTTGCCGAACGGAGCGGCCATTCAGAGGGGTTTTGCGGCGGCCTTCGGCCGCCGCAAAACCCCTCTGAATAGCCGCTCCGTTCGGCAAGGATATTTGCTGGCAGTTTCCTACCTCCACAGCGACGTTCTCAGAAGCGTCAACGAAGGCTTCGCCCTGAGGGCTCAGCCCGAAGGGTTGACGCCTGGCGCTTGTAGGGGCAACCCTTGCGCCTCACCCCACCCCCCGACCCCCTCCCCTCTCCCGAACTCCGTTCGGGAGGGGGGAGGGGGTGGCGGCGCAGCCGCCGGGGGAGGGGTGAGGCCGCAGGGAGGCCGATTTCCCATCGGCGCCCGGGGCGGTGGGAGGGGCGACCCAACCCAGCCTGAAATGGATGCATATGGGGTAGGGCTTGCCCCTGCCCTGGCGCATGGGGTTCAACCGACCCCATCCATTGCAGGAAAAGGAGGCACTATGGTCAAGGTCACGTGGTACGGTCATGCCTGCATCGGCATAGAAGTGGGGCCCCACCACCTGCTGGTGGACCCCTTCCTCACGGGCAACCCGCTGGCGGCCGCATCCCCGGACGCCCTCCGGCCCGACTACATCCTGGTCTCCCACGGCCACGGCGACCACGTGGGGGATGCGCTGGAGATCGCCCGCCGCACCGGGGCCACCGTCATCAGCAACTTTGAAATCTGCAACTGGTTCCAGGCCCAGGGCCATCCCAACGTCCATCCTCACCACATCGGCGGCGGCTTCCCCTACCCCTTCGGCTACCTCAAACTGACCATCGCCCATCACGGCTCCGCCCTCCCCGACGGCTCCTACGGCGGTAACCCCTGCGGCTTCTTCATCAAAACGGCGGAGGGCCCCCACATCTACCTGGCCTGCGATACCGGCCTCTTCTACGACATGAAACTGATCGGCGAAGAGGGGGTGGACCTGGCCGTCCTGCCCATCGGCGACAATTTCACCATGGGCCCGGACGACGCGCTGCGGGCGGTGAAACTGCTCACGCCCCGCAACGTCATCCCCATCCACTACGACACCTTTGACATCATCCGCCAGGACCCCCATGCCTGGGCCGAACGGGTGCGCGCGGAGACCTCCGCCGAGCCGGTCGTCCTCAAGCCGGGGGAGAGCATCTCCCTGTAGCGGACGGACGAGGGGCTCTGTGAAACCCTGGCTTCGCGGACTGCTGGTCGCTCTGGGAGTGCTGTTACTGATCCTGCTGGTCGGCCCGTTCCTGGTGCCGGTGCCCCCGCTGGAGGGGACCGTCCCGCCGGAACAACTGGCGGACCCCGATAGCCGGTTCGTTGAGGTGAACGGCATCACCGTCCACTACAAAATCGCCGGTTCGGGGCGTCCGGTCTTCCTGCTGCTGCATGGTTTCGCCGCCAGCACCTTCTCCTGGCGGGAGGTGGTCGGGCCCATGTCGGAGTGGGGGACCGTCGTCGCCTTTGACCGGCCCGGGTTCGGCCTGACGGAGCGGCCCCTGCGGTGGGACGGCCCCAGCCCGTATAGCCCGGAGGCCCAGGCCGACCTGACGGTGGGGCTGATGGACGTGCTGGGGATAGAGCGGGCGATCCTGGTGGGTAACTCCGCCGGAGGGACTACGGCGCTGCTGACCGCGCTGACCTACCCGGAGCGGGTGGAGGCGCTGGTGCTGGTGGACCCGGCGGTCTACGTGGGCGGCGGGACGCCGCGCTGGGTGCGCCCGCTTCTGAACACCCCGCAGATGCGCCCCCTGGGGCCGCTCCTGGCCCGCTCCATCCGAGATTGGGGCAGAGACTTTGGCCGCTCCGCCTGGCACGACCCGACCAGACTGACGCCGGAAATCTGGGAGGGGTACACCAAACCGCTGCGGGCCGAGAACTGGGACCGGGCCCTCTGGGAGGTCACCCGCGCCAGCCACCCCCTGGGCCTGGAGAAGCGGTTGGGAGAGGTCCGGGTACCCGTCCTGGTGGTCACCGGCGACGACGACCGGGTCGTCCCCACCGAACAGAGCATCCGCCTGGCAGAGGAAATCCCGGGGGCCCAACTGGCCGTCATCCCCCAATGCGGGCATGTCCCGCAGGAGGAATGCCCCGGGCCGTTCCTGGAGGCGGTAGAGGCGTTTTTGAACCGATGAGCATCTGAGGAGACAATGGCGAAAGTGGCTGTTCGCACCCCGGCGCCCGACTTCGCCCTGGAGGACTTTCGGGGGCGGACGGTGCGCCTTTCTGACTACCGGGGGAAGAAAGCCGTCGTCCTGGTCTTCAACCGGGGCTTTATGTGACCCTTCTGCCGCCGGCATATGGCGCAGTTGCGCCAGGACTATGAGGAGTTCGTAAAGCGAGGGGCGGAAATCCTCGTCGTCGGGCCGGAGGGGCCGGAGGCCTTCGCCCGCTACTGGGAGGAGGAAGGGTTGCCTTTCGTGGGGCTCCCGGACCCGGAGCACGTCGTGCTCAAGCGGTACGGGCAGGAGGTCAACCTCTTCAAACTGGGGCGGATGCCGGCGCAGGCCATCGTGGATCGGGACGGCGTCGTCCGCCGGATCCACTACGGGCACTCCATGAGCGACATCCCGTCCAACGAGGAGTTGCTGGCCCTGCTGGACGGGCTGGGCTGAGGGCGGATGCTGGCAAGGGTCCGCAT
>DAOTWL010000206.1:0-1980 GCA_034435875.1 Anaerolineae bacterium | reverse complement strand
CATCCCGTATTTGCTGTTCCACATCATATTCGGCCCCATCTCCGGCCCCACGACTCCGCTCCATTTATCCACCAGCAGTTCCATCGCTCCGATGCCGGTGTCCCGTTCCCGCACGATGGCGTAGAAGTTGTACTCAAACTCCATCAGTTCGGCGATTTCCAGGTTGGATAGCCCGGAACCGGTGAGGTACTGTTCCACCGCCTGGCGCGCATCGTCCAGCGTGAGGGTGGGGGTAAGAGGGACTCCGGCTCCCCAGCGGGGGCCTCTCCCCCAGCAGCCCGGCGCAACCGGATAGGTCCCGGTTCCGCCCGGCTGGGGTGTCACCGCTTCAGGGCGAATCGGTGTCCCCCAGCGGTAGGCCATCCCCCCGCATCCGGGCATGCCGGGGTAGCCCCATGTTGCCCCCGGTTGTGGGGTAACGGCCGGCGTGCTCGCCCAGACCTGGCGGTTGAGGAGTATCCCGCCCACAATCAGCCCCGCCGTCACCAGGGCCAGAGCAATGCCGATGCCAATGCCAATCCACAGACCTGCTTTCATGGAAAAACCTCCTGTGGGAAATTTCTACTTTCAGGATACCAGAGGGACGGTCTGGAGGATAGCGCCATTTGGCGGGAGAGGGGGTAGGGGGTTCGGCCTGTCGCGCCACTTGTAGGACAACTGCGAGCAGTTGCCCTACAATGGAAGGACAGCGGTGACCCGGGTGCCCTGGCCCGGCGCCGTCTCCACCGTCAGCCGCCCACCCAGGCGGGTTGCCCGCTCCTGCATGCCCACCATGCCGAACCGGCCCTGAGCGGTCAAGAGGTCCGGGCGGGGAGGGAGGACAAAGCCCACTCCATCGTCGGCGACGGTGAGGATGAGGCGGTCCGCCTCCTGCCGGACCCGAAGGGTGACGGTGCGGGCCCGGGCGTGCCGAAGGGCGTTGTTCAGGGCCTCCTGAGCGATCCGGTAGGCCGCCAGTTCCACTTCCGGAGCGCAGCGGCGAATTTCTCCTTCGGTGACGAGGCGAACAGCCGTTTCTGTGGTCCCTGTGGCCTGCCGGACCAGCATTTCCAGCGCGGGCAGGAGGCCCAGGTCCTCTATGTAGGGGGGCCGCAGCGCGGCAATGAGCCGCCGGAGTTCGTCCACAACCCGATAGGTGGCTTCGTAGAGTTGTTCCAGTTGCGTCCGGGCAGGCTCCATCTCGCCCCGGGCGAGGAGACGACGGGCTATTTCCGTCTGCTGGGCCAGCGCGATCAGGTCCTGGACCGGTCCATCGTGCAGTTCGCGGGCCAGGCGGGCCCGTTCAGCCTCCTGGCCGCTGGTCACCGCGCCCAGGTAGTCCCGGATCCCGGCCTCGTAGCCGCGCAGGCGGCCCACCATCTCCGCCAGCGCCCGGTGCAGGTCCTGCACTTCCTGCACTCCCCCCACCGGCCGGGCGATGGCGGAGTCGTCCCCCCAGGAGACCTGTTCGGCGGCCCGGGCCAGGGAGCGGAGGGGCCGGACGATGGTGGTCCAGCCGAAAGTGAGGACCAGGAGGGAGAGGAGACCCGCGCCCCCGGCCACCAGAGGGGCCAGCGCAGGCAGACGCAGAATGGGTCCCAGAAGCCCTTCTACCGGCTCCTCCACCACGACAGTCCAATCCGCCCCCTGGACGGGGGAGAAGGCACTCAGCACCTGCCCTTCCTCCCTTCGGGAGAGGACAAACCCCTCCGCACCGGAAAGGGCCGCAGTCCAATCCGCGAGGTCGGAGAGGTCGGTGCCCGTCAGGGCGGGGTCGGAGTGGAAGAGCACGCGGGCCTGTTCGTCCATCACAAACAGGCGGGCCGATTCGGGGCCGCCGCCGAGGAAGAAAGGAAGCCAGGCCGCCAGCCCCCTTCCGTCGGGCCCGATGGTACCGTGGGCCAGGCCGTCCTCCACGATGCGCGCCGTCAGCCGGGCCAGAGCCAGGTCCCGTTCGGCGACGAAATCCCGCATGGCCCGCTGGTGCGCGTAGACCCCGGT
>DAOTWL010000205.1:0-9108 GCA_034435875.1 Anaerolineae bacterium | reverse complement strand
CTTCCTGCCTCTTGCTTCCTGCCTCTTGCTTCCTGCCTCTTGCTTCCTGCCTCTTGCTTCCTGCCTCTTGCTTCCTGCCTCTTGCTTCCTGCCTCTTGCTTCCTGCTTCCTTTACTCCTGCCCCAACCGGTCTCCCAGGACGTTCGCGGCCAGGACAGTGAGGGTCAGAGCGACCCCGGGGGCAATGGCGGCCCAGGGAGCGTCCCGCAGGTAGACCCGCCCCTCGGCCAGCATCGCCCCCCACTCCGGGGTTCCCGGCGGGACGCCCAGGCCCAGGAAGTTCAGCGCCGCTCCGTTGAGGAGCACCCACCCCAACTGGGTCGCCGCGAAGGCCACCAGCGCGGGGGCCGCGTTGGGCAGGATGTGACGAAGGATGACCCGCCAGGGAGTCGCCCCCACCGCCCGGGCGGCGTCAATATACGGCTGGGTCCGGATCTCCCGCGCCGTCGCCCGGGCGACCCGGGCATAGGGGGCCGCCGCCGCCAGGCCCACCGCGACCGCGACCGACGAAAGGCCCGGCCCCAGGATGGCGACCACGGCCATCGCCAGCAGGAGGCCGGGGAACGCCAGCCATGCATCCACCAGCCGCATCAGCACCCCGTCCCGCAGCCCGCCGGTTCCGCCCGCCGCCAGACCCAGAGGAAGCCCCAGCCCTACGGCCAGCGCCAGCGCCTCTGCCCCCATCCCCAACGTCCAGCGGCCCCCCCAGAGGAGCCGCGCCAGCACGTCCCGCCCCAGGAAATCCGTCCCCAGCCATCCTCCAGGGCCCGGAGGGAGCAGCGCGCGGGAAGGGTTCGTCGCCAGAGGGCCGGCGGACCCCAGGTACGGGGCCAGAATCGCCCCCAGCGCGATAATCGCCAGCCACAGGAGCGATAGAAGCGCCATCGGCTGGCGTCCCAGGGGCCGGCGAGGGGAAATCGCCTGCAACTGGGGAATCGCCAGCGCGCACAGTGCGCGCTCCAGCACGTTCTGCCCGGGACAGCGGAGGTCTCTCTTCACCCAATCCCTTTCTGGCCCCGAATGTACACGAATTACACGAATGATTAGAGCTTTGTGAAAATTCGCGCCATTCGTGGCTTATTCCCGCAACCGGGGGTCCAGCCAGGCCTGAAGAAAGTCGGCCAGCAGGCTGGTCAGCAGATAGGCCAGGGCGCCGACCAGCGCCACCCCCCGCACCACCGGCAGGTCCCGCCAGAGGATGGCCTGGACCGCCAGCCGTCCCAGCCCCTGCCGGGCGAAGACCGACTCGGTCACCACGGCGCCGCTCAGGAGGAAGCCCAACTGCAGGGCGACCACGGTCACCGCAGGCCCGACCGCCGGACGCAGGACGTGGAGCAGCAGGATGCGCCGGAGGGGGAGCCCCCGGGCCAGCGCGGCCATCACAAAGGGCATCCGGAGCACCTCTATCACCTGAGCCCGCACCAGGCGGGCCACCGAGCCGGAAAGGGCAAAGCCCAGCGTGGCTGCCGGGAGGACCAGATGCCGGAGGTCGCCGCCACCGGCGGAGGGCAACCATCCCAGATAGAGGGAGAAGAGGAGAATCGCCAGGAGGCCCGACCAGAAAACGGGGGTGGAAAGGCCCAGGACGGCCAGCCCCGTTGCCAGGGTGTCCACCCAGGTATCCCGATACAGGGCCGCCAGGAGCCCCAGGGCCACCCCCAGGAGGGCCCCGAAAGCGGTTGCGGCGAGGGCGAGTTCGGCCGTCGCCGGGAGTTGCTCCAGAATCATGCGCCCCACGGAGCGACCGTGCAGCCAGGAGACCCCCAGGTCGCCCCGGGCCAGGTCGGCCAGGTAGCGGGCGTACTGGACAGGGAGCGGGTCATCCAGGCCCAGTTGGGCCCGCCGACGGGCCACTTCTTCGGGGGAGGCGCCGGAGGCCGCCAGCAGGGTCTGGGCCGGGTCGCCGGGCGTCAGTTGCATCGCCCCAAACGCCAGCGTCGCGGCCAGCCAGAGGACCAGAACCGCCCCCAGCAGACGCCGGAAACTGTACCCCAACATTGTCGTAAGAGACGTGCCAGGCACTGACGGCACTTCGCTGCACTCCGTGCCTTACTACCAACAAAGTGCCTGGCACGGCCACCGTTACCGCGCCAGGGTGACGTCTATCAGCCAGGGGAACCACCCCCGGGCATCAAACCGCAACCCCTGGACCCGGTTGTTCACCCCGTTCAGGTTGACGTAATCCCGAACGGGGATGATCAGCGCGTTCTCCATCACGCGCGTCTGGACCTGGCTGTAGAGGTCGGCGCGCCGGTCCCGGTCGGAGACCCGGGCCGCCTCCTCCAGCCACCCGTCCATCTCCGGGTCGTCCACCTTGGACCAGTTGAACCCGCCCTGGGAGTGGAAGAACCGGCGCAGGATGTCCGGGTCGCTGCCGGAGAGGTTGAAGGGCATCAGGTGGTGGCGCCCCTCTTTGGCAATCTCCAGCGCCTCGGGGTAACTGACCACCTGGCTGTTGACGCGCACGCCCAGCCGGGACCACTGGTCCGCAATCAACTGCCCGACCTCGGGCATGTAGCCCCAGCCCATCAGGTAGAAATCCAGGGCCAGCGGCTGACCGTCTTTATCCCGGACGCCGTCCCCATCGGTGTCCTTCCAGCCGGCCTCCTCTAAGAGCGCGGCCGCCTGGTCGGGGTTGTAGAGGTAGAACTCGCAGATCATGGGGTTGTAGCCGAAGGTGACCGCCGCCAACGGCCCGCAGGCCACCGGGGAAGTGTCCCGGAAGACGGCGGAGATAATGGCCCGCCGGTCGGTGCCGAAGAGGAGCGCCTGCCGGACGCGCAGGTCGTCCAGCGGCGGGCGGGCCGTATTCATGAAGAGCATCAGGGAGACCCCGGGAATCGCCACTGCCTCTATCCGAAAGTCCTGGCTCCCCTGGAGACGGGCGGCGTCCTGCGGGGGGACTTCTCCCATCACGTCCGCCTCCCCCGATTCCAGCGCCGGGGAGCGGGTGGCGGGGTCGGTGAAGAAGCGGAACTCCACCTCCTCCAATTGGGCCGTCTTGTGCCCATAGACGGGCGGTCCCCAGGCGTAGTCGGGGTTGCGCCGCAGGAGCAGGTGGTCGCCCGGGACGTACTCCACGAAGAGGAACGGCCCGGTGCCCACCTGGTGCAACTGGTACTCGCTCCCCCACTTCTGGACGGCCGTCGGGGACGCCATCGCCAGATAGACCTGGCTCAGCGAGTCCAGGAGCGGCGCGAAGGGCTCCTTCAGGACGATGCGGACGGTGTACTCATCCACCACCTCCGTCCGCTCGTAGGGCCCCAGCATGAAGCGGGCCTTCTGGGAGGCCAGGTCGGGGCTGGTGATGCGCTCCAGGTTGAAGCGCACCGCCTCGGCGTTGAAGGGGGTGCCGTCGTGGAACTTCACCCCCCGGCGCAGGTAGAAGGTATAGACCTTTCCGTCCTCCGAGACCTCCCACTTCTGGGCCAGTCCGGGCACAAACTCCCCCGTCTTTGGATCCTGGTAGACCAGGGTATCGTAGACGGAGGTGAGGGGGATCCCCAGCTCGGACGAGGCGTTGATGTGGGGGTCCATCCCGGAGGGGGCCAGGGTGAGGCCGTAGACGATGCGGCCTCCCGGTCGGGGCGTGCAGCCTGTCGCCAGTGCCGCCGCCACCAGCAGAAGGATGAGCAGACGACGCATGGTTTACCTCCTCTCAGGGTAGGATAAGATGATAAAATTATACCACAACTTTGAGGCTTGACAAAGGAGGGAAAACAGATATTATATCCATAGCGGCCTCAACTCAGCCACCTGCCGCCAACCTGAATGCCGTGGCCACAAAAGGTAGCACGAGGAGAAGAGAGAAAATGGTTAACCCGACGGTGATTCCCTTCACCCGCGGCGTTCCTCCCGCTGAGTCGTTCCCGAAAGCGAAACTGGCCGAATGCGCCACCGCCGTGCTGATGGCGCACGGGGACGAGGTCCTTCAGTACGCCCCGGCCCGGGGCTTCCGTCCCCTGCGCGCCCACATCGCCGCAGAGACCGGCGCCCACGAGGACCAGGTGGTCGTGGGGCAGGGCTCCCTCCAGTTGCTGGACCTGCTGGCGCGGATGCTGATTCGCCCCGGTGAGGTCGCCTACACGGAGGAGCCATCCTACGACCGGGCCATCACCGTCCTGCGGCGGGCCGGGGCGCGGGTCGTGGGCATCCCGCTCCGGGACGACGGGCCCGATGTGGAGGCCCTGGAAGACCGGCTGCGACGCGGTGAGCGCCCCGTCCTCTTCTACCTGATCCCCGACTTCCAGAACCCCAGCGGGTCTGTGATGGCGGCTGCGAAGCGGCAACGGGTCGCCGAACTGGCCCGGGAGTACGGGTTCTGGGCGGTGGAGGACCTCCCCTACCGCCGCCTCCGCTACCGGGGCGCGGACCTTCCCCCGTTGCGGGACTTCGCCCCGGAGCGGGTCGTCCAGATGTCCTCCTACAGCAAACTCATCAGTCCGGGGCTGCGCGTCGGCTACGCCGTCCTGCCGCCCGACCTGGCGGAGCCGCTGGCGAAGATGGCGGAGGACACCTACATCAACGCCAGTTACCTGAATCAGGCCATAGTCTACGAGTTCATCCGTCGGGGATGGATGGAGCCCCACCTAGAGTGCCTGAAGGCCCTCTACCGCCCCCGGCTGGAGGCGATGCTGGCGGCGCTGGAGGAGCACCTGGGAGACCGGGCAACCTGGCATCGTCCGGACGGGGGATTCTTCGTGGGGCTGTACCTCAACGAGTCGGTCCGGGCAGAGGACCTGCTCCGGCGGGCACAGGAGGCCGGCCTGCGGCTGACCGACGGTCGGGGCTTCTTCGCCAACGGCGGCGGCGACGGATTCGTCCGTCTCCCCTTCTGCGCGCTGACGCCGGAGGAAATCCGCGAGGGAATCCGCCGTCTGGGGATGGTAGCGCATCTGGCCACCTGACACTTTTCAGATAGGACGCGGAAAACGCGGATCAACACGGATGAACACGGCAATAAAAAAGGCATCTCACCCAAAGGCCCAAAGATCACAAAGATTTATGTTGATTTTCTTTGTGCCTTTGTGTCTTGGTGTGAGAACGAAAGGGAGATTTTCCACGTTTTCCGCGCTTGTCCGCGTCCTGCTTTCCAAACTGTCGGGTAGGTAGCGCATAAAATGTCCGTTTCAGGACCGGAGTGAGGTGCCAAATGACCATTGAGAGAATTGTGGCAACAGGCACAATCCAGGGGAACACTGTTGTCCTGGACAATAGTGTGCCCCTTCCTGAGGGAACACGAGTCACCCTGACCTTAACGTTGAAAAACTCGGGCCGGGGAAATCAAGAGCGGGCTTTTTACCTCCAACTGGAAGCCGAGGGACTGATTTCTCTACCCCATCCCTCGCCCGAAGGGGTCTACCGGCCCGAACCCATCTCCATCCGGGGGAAACCTCTTTCAGAAATCATCATTGAGGAACGCCGGTAAGGCCGTATGACCAGTTATTACTTTGACAGCAGTGCCCTGGTGAAGCGATATGCCTGGGAAGTGGGCACAGAGTGGGTACAGAGAATAACAGACCCCGCTTCAGGTCACATCCTCCTTGTCTCGCGTATTACTGGCGCAGAGATTACAGCAGCCATTTGGCGGAAGGTACGCGAGGGCAATCTGAGCCGTAAGGACGCGCTGCGAATCGCCGGTGATTTCCGGTATCATTTCTACAGCCAATACCACATCGTGGAAGGGAGTGCAGACATCGTTGAAGAAGCGATGAACCTGATCGCCCGACACGGGTTGCGTGGCTATGATGGAGTGCAATTGGCCTCCGCGAAACTTGTGGATCACCGGCGACAGATTGCGAATTTGCCGTCTCTGATTTTCGTCAGTGCGGACACGGCTCTGCTGGATGCTGCTAAAGCCGAAGGACTTGAGATAGCAAACCCGGTCAACAGCCGGTTGCCGCCCGACTGATAACCCGGTTGCCCGGGACAAAACTTCTCCGGACTATGCCCATATCCTGGCAGTTTCCACCCTACATCTGGCCGGTGGCCGGGGCAGGGGCGCTGGCCCTCGTCCTGGCCTTCGTTGCCTGGCGGCGACGGCCCGCCCCCGGCGCCTTGCCGCTGACCCTCCTGATGCTGGCAGTGGCGGAGTGGACTGGATGCTACGCGCTGGAAATGACCAGCCGGGACCACTCTTTCGCTTTCTTCTGGGCCCGGATGGGGTACCTGGGCATCGTCACCGTGCCGGGGGCCTGGCTGGCGCTGGTGCTCCAGTATACGGGCCGGGAGGACTGGCTGGCCGGTCGCCGCTGGCTCCTGCTGACCGTGGAGCCGGCCCTCACCTGGCTGGCGGCCCTGACCAACGGCCTCCACGGCCTCCTCTGGAGCCGGTTTGAGATGGGGATGCAGGGGCCGTACACGCTGGTCAGCGTCACCCACGGGGCCTGGTGGTGGGTCCACTTCGCGTACTCTTATTCCCTTCTCCTCCTCGGCGCCGTTCTGCTCCTGAAAGAGTTCCCCCATGCCTCGCCCCCCTACCGGAGACAAATCCTCGCCCTGCTCTCCGGTGTCCTGTTGCCCTGGCTGGCGAACGCGCTCTATATCTTCGGCCTGAATCCTCTTCAGCCCGTAGACCTGACTCCCCTGGCGTTTACTCTGGCGGGCCTGTTGATGTTTCTGGGTTTGTTCCGGTTCCGGATGCTGGACATCGTCCCCATCGCGCGCAGCATCGTCGTGGACGGCATAGCCGATGGGGTCATTGTCCTGGATACCCAGAATCGCATCGCGGACCTGAACCCGGCCGCCCTGCACATTTTCCGCCGCCCCGCCCGGGAACTCATCGGCAGACCCATCCAGCAGGTTGTGACCCAACGGGTGAACCTGCTGGAACGATTCGGCCCCTTATTCCAGGCCCAGGCGGAGATCACACTGGGAGAGGGGCCGGAAACGCGCTTCTACGACCTGCGCATCTCCCCCCTCCATGACCGGCGCGGACGGCTCAGCGGCCGGGTGGTGGTCCTGCGGGAGATCACCGAACTGCGGCAGACCGAGGAAGCGCTTTGCCGCCGCGACGCGATTCTGGAGGCCGTGGCCTGCTCTGCCAACCGTCTCCTCCAGACGGTGGAGTGGCAGCGGGAGGTCCCGGCCATCCTGGCCTCCCTGGGCAGAGCCACCGATGTCAGCCGGGTGTACGTCTTTGAGAACCACACCGGTCCTGAGGGGGAACTGCTGACCAGTCAGCGGTACGAGTGGGCCGCACCCGACGCTACGCCCCAGATAGATAATCCCGACCTGCAAAACTTCCCCTACGTCCGGAGCGGCTTTGCCCGCTGGGTGGAGCAGATGAGCCGGGGCGAACCGGTCTACGGCCTGGTGCGTGATTTCCCCGAGAGCGAACGGGACATCCTGGCCGCCCAGGACATCCTGGCCATCGCCGCAGTGCCGGTCTTGGTGGGCAAGGAATGGTGGGGGTTCATCGGGTTTGATGAGTGCCGGTCGGAGCGGGAGTGGACAAAAGCCGAAATTGAGACGCTGCAGATGGCGGCCAATCTGCTGGGGGCCGCCATTTATCGCTCCCGCATTTACTATTTGCTGGAGGAGCAGAACCGCTACCTGGCTCTGCTCAACGAGATCAACCGGGTGGCCGTCGGCACCCCCGACTTCCAGAACATGCTGCAGGCCCTGGCCGACCGGCTGGGGGAACTCTTCGGCTCCGATGGCTGCTACATCACGCTCTGGGATGAAGAGCACGGCGTGCCTGTCCCTGCTGCTGCCTACGGGCCAATGCGGGAGACCTACCCTACTTTTCAAGTCCAGGCTGGCGAGACAACGGCGACGGAGTCTGTCCTTCGCCTGGGGCGCGCGCTGGCAATTGAGGATGTCTTTAATACCCCTTACCTCAGCCCTCGCATCGCGGCACAGTTTCCCACCCGCTCTATGCTGGCCCTCCCGCTAATGGTGGGAGATCAGAAACTGGGCGCCGCGCTGATCTCTTACGAGAAACCCCACCGCTTCACGCCTGACGAGATCGCCCGGGCCGAGTACGCGGCCTCCCAGATTGCTTTGGCTATCGCCAAGTCCCAGGCACTGATGCTGACCCAGAAGGAAATCCTCCGGCGCAAGCAAGCGGAGGAACAACTGCGCCAGTACGCTCTCCAACTGGAAGCCCGCAACGAGGAACTGAACGCCTTCGCCCACACCGTCGCCCACGACCTTCGGGGTCTGGTGTCGGTCATCATCGGCTACGCGGAAATGCTGGAATGGAATCTTCAGGCCTTCTCCTCCGAGGCGCTGCGGGAGCATCTGCGGAGCATCGCCCGCAACGGACAAAAGATAGCGGATATTCTTGAGGCCCTCCTGCTCCTGGCTACTGTCCACTCTCAGGAGGTAGAAGTCCAGCCTCTGGACATGGCGGGTATCGTGGCCGACACCCTTTCCCGCCTGCGCGACCTGGTGGAGCAATCCGGGGCCGAAATCATCCTCCCCGAGGCCTGGCCTGCGGCTCTGGGCTACGCGCTATGGGTGGAGGAGGTGTGGTTCAACTACATTAGCAATGCGCTCAAGTACGGCGGCCAGCCGCCGCGCGTGGAACTCGGCGCCGACTTCCCGACGGATTCCCCGGGCATGGTTCGCTTCTGGGTCCGGGATAACGGCCCCGGCCTCACGCCTGAAGAGCAAAGCCGACTGTTTATCCCGTTCACCCAGCTCTCCCTAAAAGGAAAGGGACACGGCCTGGGGCTCTCTATCGTCAAGCGCATCGTGGAGAAACTGGGCGGAGAGGTGAGCGTGGAGAGCGAGCCGGGCCGAGGAAGCCGATTTGCGTTCACCCTGCCCGCCGCGGGGGGCGGGTGAGAGGAAAATGCTCGGAGTCAGCCCCGCAGCGCAGCGGAGTGACGTCCAAACGGCACTCCCCTTCGTTCCGTGCCTGACTACGAACGGCTCGGAGTCAGCCCCGCAGCGCAGCGGAGTGGCGTTGTTCGTAGTCAGCCCCGCAGCGCAGCGGAGTGGCGTCCACGACGCTCCGCCTTCTTGCATCCTGCATCTTGCATCTTGCATCCTGCATCCTGCATCCTGCATCCTGCATCCTGCATCCTGCATCCTGCATCTTGCTTGAGGAGCACGCGATGACCCTGAAAGGCAAGGACATCCTGGACAGTGCACAATTCA
>DAOTWL010000204.1:0-7843 GCA_034435875.1 Anaerolineae bacterium | reverse complement strand
GAATCAGCCGACGGCGCAAGAACTCGATAAATCTGGCGCCTATAAGTTTATCCCCATAAGCTCTTTCGCCTCTGTCAGCCTGAAACTCCTGTTTCGTCGCAAACGGCGGGTCAATGTAGACCAGTTTCACCCCGCGCGAGCCGTCGGGGTTAACCAGCCGGCCCTCGGCCTTCCACTGCAGGAGCGTCTTCATCGCCTGCAAGTTGTCGCCGAAGATGAGCATATTGTGCCAGTCCGCGCCGTTGCCGCCAAAGGTCTTGACCGGCTGCAGAGGCACGGCCATCGTCTCGGCCAGGATGTCCTCCTCGCGCTCCTTGCCGGCGTAGACCAGTTCGTACTCCTGGCGCTCCGGCGGGAAGAGCAGGTGCTTGTAATCCGGCGGCAGGTCTTGGCCTTGCTCCAGTAACTCAATAATATGGCGGCGGTGGTGTTCAGAAAGCGGCATAGTCTCACCCCTCCTCAAAGTCAAACAGAGCGAGTTGGTTCCTGTTCATCACGGCCAAAGACGGATTGTAGAATCGCCCCTTGCTATCAGGGAAGCACGATACCGAGAAGCGCCGATGGAGTTCCTCGGTCTGTAGCCAGGGCGGTTTGCGGGTGTCTTCGATCCACCGGGCAACCATCTCTGCCAGAACGATCTTGGCTTTTTGGCCTGAGCGACCTGTCAGGGCCTGGGCAACATTTGAAGTCATCAGATCCACCAGTTGGATCAGCTCACTCGCTTCTCGCAGGCTCGCCTCGACCTTGGATGGATCCGAGTCCACAGGGATCACTTCAGGATGTAATACTCGGATTTGGGGGTAATTGCCAGGTTCTCTGCTTCGTTTTTCCGTAATGCTCTTGCACGTCTGTTCGGGAATATAAGTGGCGAAATTATCCCCCTCCCGGCGGAACTTGGCATCGGAATAAAACCGTAAGGCTACACGTTGGTAGCCTTTCAGGCTCCAGGCGATGCCCCCCTCAACGGCCATGCGCGCAAAACGGTTGTAGGCGTGATGGGGTTCACTAAACCGGTCGCGTTCAAAACCTGGAGAGTGAGTATCTACCGCCAGGCAGTGGTAAAAGCAGAACTCGGAGAACTGATTGGCGTACAGATTCAGCCAGCCCCGAGCACAACGAGCTTTCGGTCCAATTGAGTGGCCTCGCATTGTGGTGTAATGCACCTCCTCATAGTAACCTGTATCTCGTCTGATTTGCTGTAAGGCCTCATACACCTCGCTTTGTTTCCTTTCAGGCACGAGCAAGACCCCATGTAATAACCAGCGATCACCAGCGCCAGGAACATAGTTCCCGCTTTCGTCGTGGTAGACATTGAAGGCAGACTCCCGATTAGCCGGCACGCCAAACATCGTCAGTTGCTGTGGAGTTGAGTCCAACGCTACGCACCTCCCAAAATGACCGCATGTCTCTCGTATTCCTCAATCAGACCCTCATCGGCGAAGCTGAAATAACGACCGTCGCCGATGATAATATGATCAAAGACACGGATGCCCATTGCTCGCCCGGCGATGACCAAATCTCGGGTAAGGAGTTTATCCTGTTCACTGGGTGTCGGGTCTCCGGAAGGGTGATTATGGACGGCAATCAACCCGGCGGCATACACCTGTGCCGCTCGCAGCATAATCTTGCGGATTGAGGGATGAGTTTTCGCCACATCGCCCTCGTCAATGTCGGCTACATCCAGAACGCTGTTGCGCCGATCTAACAGGACTACCTTGAACATCTCGTGCTTCAGATCCCGCAAAAGAGGCATCAGATAATCAGCCACATCTGCCGAAGAGCGGATCGGGCCTTCCAGTGCCCGCTCTTCGCTCATCATGCGCCGACCCAACTCCACTGCCGCCTTGATCTGGGCGATCTTGGCCGTACTTAAGCCCTTAATCTCACGTAATTCGGCCGGGTCGCAGGCGCTGAGTGCGCGCAAGGTTTTGAATCGGCGCAGCAATTCGCGGCCCAGGTCAACGGCGCTCGAACCCCTCACTCCGGTGCGGATAAGAATCGCCAGGAGTTCGGCGTTACTCAAGGTGTGTGCGCCGTACTTGAGCAGTTTTTCTCGCGGGCGATCTTCCTCAGGCCAACTGGTGATGGCTCTCTCATAGATCTTTCTTGCCATACCCTCTCTTCTAGGGTGATTCCCTTGCAATAGGTCTGCCCACCTACCCCTCAGCCCGGGCCCCCCCGGCGCCCCCGGCGCCATAGCGCCCGGCCGCCGTTGCGATAAACGCGCGGAACAGCGGATGGGGTCTGGTGGGGCGGGAGCGGAATTCCGGATGGAACTGGCTCCCCACCATAAACGGATGGTCCGCTACCTCCGCAATCTCTACCAGTTGACCGTCCGGCGAGAGGCCGCTGAACACCAATCCCCCACGCTCCAGCAGGTCGCGGAAGCGGTTGTTGACCTCAAAACGATGGCGATGCCGCTCCCGGACCTCATCCACCCCGTAGGCAGCGGCGGCCCGGGTGCCGGGGACCAGCCGACAGGGATAAAGCCCCAGCCGCATCGTCCCGCCCAGGTCCACCACCCCGCGCTGTTCCGGCAGCAGGTCAATCACCGGGTAGGGCGTGTGGGGGTCAAATTCGGTGCTGTTGGGGGTGTCGTTCCCCACCACGCGCCGGGCGGCCTCAATGACCATCACCTGCATCCCCAGGCACAGGCCCAGATAGGGGACCTGCCGGTCCCGCGCCCAGCGCGCCGCCAGAATCTTCCCTTCAATCCCCCGATACCCGAATCCGCCGGGGACGACAACGCCGGCGACCTCTTCCAGCAGGTCCCACCCCCGTCCTTTCTCCAGGTCCTCGGAGTTGACCCAGCGGACGTCCACGTCGTAGCCCAGGGCCAGCCCGGCGTGGCGCAGGGCCTCCCGGACGCTGATGTAGGCGTCGTGGAACTGAACATATTTGCCGACAATGGCGATCGGAAGGGTCGGCTTGGGACGGCGCACCTCCTCCACCAGACGGCGCCAGTCGGAAAGGTCCGGAGTATTGCCTCCCAGGCCCAGCCGCCCGGCGATGAATTCCCCCACCCCGGCGTCCTCCAAGAGCAGGGGGACCTCGTAGAGGACCGGTGTGGTGACCAGCGGCACCACGGCCGGCGGCTCCACGTCGCAGAAGAGGGCGATTTTCTCCACCAGCCCCCGGTCCACCGGATAGTCGGCCCGGGCAACGATCATATCCGGGTGGATGCCCATGGAGCGGAGTTCCCGCACGCTGTGCTGGGTGGGCTTGGTCTTCAGTTCGCCGGTCGCGCCGATGTAGGGCAGAAAAGTGACGTGGACGAAGAGGGTGTTCTCCCGCCCCAGGTCCCGGCGCATCTGGCGCATCGCCTCCAGGAACGGTTGCCCCTCCATATCCCCCACCGTCCCCCCGACCTCTACAATCACGACGTCCGCTTCGGAGACGCGGCCTACCAGCAGGATGCGCCGTTTGATCTCATCAGTGATGTGGGGGATGACTTGGATGGTGCCGCCCAGGTAGTCGCCGTGCCGCTCCCGGGCAATCACCTCGGCGTAGACCTGCCCGGCGGTAACATTGCTGGCGCGGGTGAGGTTCTCGTCAATGAACCGTTCGTAGTGGCCCAGGTCCAGGTCGGTCTCCGCCCCGTCGTCGGTGACGAAGACCTCCCCATGCTGATAAGGGGACATCGTGCCAGGGTCCACATTGAGGTAGGGGTCCAGTTTCTGAATGGTGACGCGCAGTCCCCGGGCTTTTAGGACTCGGCCGATGGCCGCTGCCGTCACACCTTTACCAACACTGGAGAGAACACCACCTGTGCAGAAAATATATTTGGTCATCAGACTGTCGTTTGTCGTCTATGGTCTGTCGTCTATGGTCTGTCGTCTGTGGTCTGTGGTCTGTGGTCTGTGGTCTGTTCACAGCATCCGTTCCAGGTCCTCAGCAGCGCGGCGCATTTCCAGGAAGACCAGGCCCAGTTTGGCGGTGGAGCGGGCCATAACGGTCAGGACGGCCTCGGTGCCAACGGCGGCCAGGAGGACGTATCCGCCCGCGCCTTTGACGTAGACCTGGTCCAGTCCACCCCGTCCCAGTTCTCCGGCGATGCGCTCGCCCAGGGAGAGCATGGCGGCGGACATTGCCGAGACCCGGTCCTCTTCTACGCCGGAGGGGAGGGCCGAGGCAATGGTCAGGCCGTCCACGCTGACCAGCGCCGATGCCTCCACATCCGGCGTGTTCCGCTGCAACTCCTGCAACCGCTCCACCAGTTTTTCCGACCGCGCTCTTTGCATTGCCCCCACCCCCTGAGAGGAAGTCGGTTGGAAATCACAGCACAGACTATATCACGGAAAACAGGAGATGTCAAACTCCAGGTACGTCATGTATCGTTTTCCGACGACCAGAAGGAGAGGGATTTGCCCAGGTATCGTTTCATGTGCTGCAGGTGGGTGCCGGCCCAGTAAATCCGTCCACAGGTCGGGCAGACGCCGAATCGCTTTTGCGTTTGGAGGACGTAGGGGGGCACCCGGTCGGCGACCTGCTGAGGTGTGGCGGGCTCCAGCGGCACGTTGCAGAGGCTGCAACGGGAAAGGGCCGGATTGGGGGGCGGTCCCAATGTCTCCACCACCTGCCGGACCTGCTCCTGCACTCGCTCCGACTCTACCAGCAGCGTCCGCAGGCCTCGCCGGGCCGCCAGCGCGCGGTCGCGGGTCAGGAGAATGCGGCCTTCCGCGCGGGCGCGGCGGGCCAGTTCCAGGTCGTCGGCGTCGTTCCCGTAGGCCGTGTCGTACCCCAGAAGCCGCAGCCAGCGCGCCAGCCGTCCCAGCATCCCGTCGGCCAGAAGGCGAAGGGGTTCATCGGTATCGGTCATTTTCGCCTGCAGCAGAAGGAGATGACGCCCTTCTATTATCGCACAACTTGCCAGAAAGTGAAGCGCCCCTGAAGCTTGACAAAATTCCCCTTCGGGTGTATAATTAAAAAAACCTCCTCTCCTTTTGCACCTCTCTTCTCCGGGCTGCCATCGCACAACGGAGTGGCGTTTGCGGCACTCCACGAGAATGGCCTTGTCTCCTGTTGGACCTCTTTCCGGGCTTTACTGCGAACAAATCTGGAGAAGCGTTTCCGAGAAAGAAGACAAGGAGGTGTTGGAGCGGAAGACGAAACCCCATTATCTGAGCCCCAGAGTGTGCGCCTGATTGTCTCCTCACCCCTTCCCCTCACCCCCGACCCTGAACTTTGACTTTTTGGGCGAAGGGGCGGAAAAGAAAATGGAGAATCCGCCCCAAACCGGCGAGAGAGGGTAGAAAGAAAATATTTTTCATTGCGGCGGCTTTGCCGCCGCAATGAAAAATATATTTTATTTTAACCCGCTGGCAAAAAGGCCAAACTTCAGGGAGGGGGTAGCGGCGAAGCCGCCGGGGGTGGGGTGAGGCCAAACAGTCACCCCTTGCAGACCACAACCAGCAAAAGGAGGGATGTCCCATGGAAGAGAGAATCCTGCAGAGAAGCATGGACCCCGCAGCCCAGGCGATGCTATCGCTGGCCGCGCGGCAGGGCCTGGAGACGGCGTGGGACCGGCTGGAGAAGCAGCAGCCACAGTGTGGGTTCGGCGAACTGGGTACCTGCTGCCGCAACTGTCTGCAGGGCCCCTGTCGGGTGGACCCCTTCGGCGAGGGCCCGCAACTGGGGGTCTGTGGCGCCACCGCCGATACCATCGTCGCCCGGAACCTGGCCCGCGCCATTGCCGCCGGGACCGCTTCCCACTCCGGCCACGCCAAGCATCTGGCCCATACCCTTCTGGCCTGGGCCGAGGGCCGGGCCCCCGACTACCCGGTCAAAGACGAAGGGAAACTGCGCGCCCTGGCCGCCCGCCTGGGTATCCCCGCCGACGGCAAGGAGGTCCCCGAACTGGCCCGGGAGGTGGCGGAGAGGGCCTTGGCCGAGTTCTCCGAAAAGGAGACGCCCCTGGCCTGGGTCGCTACCACCGTGACCGGGGGACGGGTGGAGCGAGCCGTCCGCTACGGCGTTGTCCCCACCGGCATAGATAGCGCCATCTCCGAAATCATGCATCGCACCGCCTACGGCGTGGACGCCGACCCGGTGAACATCCTGCTGGGCGGGGTGAAGTGCGCGCTGGCCGATTTCGCCGGTTGCCACATGGCCACCGACCTGGCCGATGTCCTCTTCGGCACCCCTCAGCCGGTCGTCACCACGGCCGATATGGGCGTCCTGAAGCCGGACGCCGTGAACGTCGCCCTCCACGGCCACAACCCCGTCCTCTCCGACGTCATCGTTCAGGTGGCCCGTGAAATGGAGGCGGAGGCAAAGGCGGCCGGGGCCAGCGGCATCAACCTGGTGGGCATCTGCTGCACCGGCAACGAGGTGATGATGCGCCACGGTATCCCCCCGGTCACCCACTCCGTGAGCCAGGAACTGGTCCTGATGACAGGGGCCCTGGACGCCATGGTGGTGGATTACCAGTGTATCATGCCCTCGCTGGCGACGGTGGCGGAATGCTACCACACTCCGCTCATCACCACCATGTCCATCGCCAAAATTCCCGGCGCCGTCCACGTGGAGTTCCGGGAGGAGGCGGCCCGGGAGACGGCCCGCCAGATTCTCCGTCTCGCCATTGACGCCTTCAAGAGGCGCGACCCCGCCCGGACCCGTATCCCCGAATACAGCCATAAAGCGTTCGCCGGCTTCTCCACCGAGGCCATCGTCGGCGCGCTGGCGAAGGTGAACCCGGAGGACCCGCTGAAGCCGCTGATAGACAACATCGCGGCGGGGAACATTCTGGGGGTCTGCCTCTTCGCCGGGTGCAACAACGTGAAAGTCCCCCAGGACTGGGGCTTCCTGACCATTGCAAAGGAACTGGCCCGCCAGAATGTGCTCCTGCTGGCGACGGGGTGCGGCGCCGGCGCCTTCGCCCGTCACGGCCTGCTGACCCCGGAGGCGACGGAGGAGTACGCGGGCCCTGGCCTGAAGGCAGTGCTGACGGCGGTCGGGCAGGCAGTGGGGCTGGACGGGCCCCTCCCGCTCATCCTGCATATGGGCTCCTGCGTGGATAACTCCCGCGCCGCCGACGTCGCAGTGGCGGTGGCGAACCGGATGGGGGTGGACGTGGACAAACTCCCCGTTGTCGCCAGTGCCCCGGAGGCGACCACCGAGAAAGCCATCGCCATCGGCACCTGGGCAGTGACGGCGGGCCTCCCCACCCACGTGGGCGTCGTCCCACCGGTCCTGGGCGGCCCGCTGGTGGCCCGTATCCTCACCCAGGACGTCCGGGACCTCTTCGGCGGCTACTTTATCGTGGAGACCGACCCCCATGCGGCGGCCGGGAAGTTGCTGGACGCCATCCGTCAGCGCCGTCAGGGGCTGGGCATCTGAGGAGGTGGCCCATGAAAGAAATCTTTGTCCGCCTGGACCGCTGTGTGGGCTGCCACTCCTGCGAACTGGCCTGCGCGGTGGAGCACTCCCGCTCCCGCACCCTCTTCGGGGCGATTGCCGAGACCCCGCGCCCGCGCCGTCGCCTCTACGTGGAGTACGTCCTGG
Source organism: Anaerolineae bacterium (assembly GCA_034435875.1). Taxonomy (GTDB): domain Bacteria; phylum Chloroflexota; class Anaerolineae; order B4-G1; family DUEL01; genus SpSt-77. The sequence continues at coordinate 340 of DAOTWL010000204.1, read as the reverse complement.
AGCGGAAGATGCCCTTCCTCTGCCGCCACTGCGAGGACGCCCCCTGCGTGGCCGCCTGCCGCACCGGCGCGATGACCCAGGACCCCCTCACCCGCATCGTCACCCACAACCCCGACCGCTGCATCGGCTGCTGGATGTGCACGATGGTTTGCCCCTACGGGGTGATCGGGCGGGAGTGGGAACGGCGCATCGCGCTGAAATGCGACCGCTGCCCCGACCGGGAGGTCCCCGCCTGCGTGGAAGCCTGCCCCACCCGCGCGCTGGTCTTCATGGAGGAGGAAGAATTCGCCCGCCTGGCCCGCCGGGAGGCGGCGGAGGAAGTGGCCCGGAGTTATCGGGT
>DAOTWL010000203.1:0-2380 GCA_034435875.1 Anaerolineae bacterium | reverse complement strand
TCCGGGTCCGCCGTCCGGCAGATGACGCCGTAGTCGGTGTTGTTGTTGGCGGGAGCGGAGACCTGGGTGGCGTCTACCTCTATCACCACGTCGGTGAAGGAGCGGTTGGCGACGCCCCACATCGTTTCGCCGCCCCCGTAGGAGATGACGTAGTAGTAGCCGTCACCGTAACCCACTTTTCCTGCGTCGTACTCCCCCACCTCCCAGCCGGATTGGGGGTCGCTGAAGTCGTCCCGGAACAGGACCTTCTGCGCCTCACCGCCGGGTCCGCCGATGGGCGGCGGCGTTCCCAGGCCGGGGAGAGAGCAGGCCATCGCGGCCAGCATCAGCAGCGCTCCACCCAGCAGAAGCCGATTCTTCATCTTGCTCCTTTCTTTTACGCATGCGCAAGATAAATCTTGCGCTACACATTAGCCGAAGATGGCGCGGACCTCATCCACTTCCAGTTTCCGGAAGAGGGGCTGCGGGGGGCGCAGGGGCTGACCGGCGGGCAGTTGGCTGGGCGCCCACTGCCCCACCGCTCCGGCGGGGTCGTAGCACAGCGCATCGTGGACCCGCTCGTTCTCCCGGAACGTCGCGACATACTGCCGGCCGAACAGCGTCCCTTCGTAGCCCAGGTACTGGTGGAGCGCCTCGGAAGAGAACGGAATGAAGGGAGCCAGCAGAATCTTCAGGGAGTCAATCGCCCGCAGGGCCACGTAGATGGTCGTCCCGGCGGCCGTCCGGTCTTCTTTAATTTGAAACCAGGGGCCTTTCTCTTCCAGGTACTTGTTGACCTCCCGCGCCAGGGCCATGGCCTCGCCCAGGGCGGCGCGGAACTGACATCCCGCCAGCAGCCGCCCGATGGGGCCGAAGGCCATGTCTATCCGGGCCAGCAGACTCACGTCGGCCCGGTCCATCAGCCCCGGCACCGGCACCCGGCCCTCAAAATGCCGGTAGGCGAAGGTGAGCACCCGGTGGCAGAGGTTGCCCCAGGTTGCCAGCAGTTCATCGTTGTTGCGGCGGACGAAGTCCTCCCAGAGGAAGTCCGTATCCCGCGTCTCCGGCATCACCGAGGCGACGTAGTACCGCAGCGGGTCGGGCGCGAAGTGGTCCAGATAGACCGGGAGTTCAATAACAATGCCCCGGCTCTTGGAGAACTTGTCCCGTTCCAGATTCATGAACTCGTTGGCCGGGACGTCGTAGGGAAGGTTGAGGCGACGGGTGGGGTCGTCCTCGTACAGCCGCTCTATGCCGATCAACTGGGCAGGCCAGATGATGGTGTGGAAGGGGATGTTGTCTTTGCCGATGAAATAGTACGAGCGGACCGCGGGGTCGTACCACCATTCCTTCCAGGCGTCGGGGCGGCCCTGGTTGCGGGCCCACTCAATGCTGGCGGAGAGGTAGCCGATGACTGCTTCAAACCAGACGTAGAGCCGTTTGCCCTCGTAGCCGGGGAGAGGGACGGGGATGCCCCATTCAATATCGCGGGTGATGGGCCGGCCCTGAAGTCCGGCGGCGACGTAGTTGCGGGAGAAGGTCAGGACGTTGGGCCGCCAGTGCTCCTTATCCTCGTTCAGGTAGGCCGCAATCCGCTCCTGCAGGGCCGGCAGGTCCAGGAAAAAGTGCTCCGTCTCCCGGGGGACGGGAGTGCTCCCGTCTATCTTGCTGCGGGGGTTGATGAGGTCCAGCGGGTCCAGCAGATGCCCGCAGTTATCGCACTGGTCGCCGCGCGCTTCCGGATAGCCACAATGGGGACAGGTCCCCTCCACGTACCGGTCGGGCAGGAAGATGCCCGCCGTCTCTGAGTAGAGTTGGACCTGGGTCTGGCGGTAGAGGTAGCCCCGCTCCAGGAGCCGCAGGAAGATGTCCTGGGCCACCCGGCAGTGGTTCTCCGTGTCGGTGTGGGTGAAGAGGTCGTAACTGATGCCGATACGCTGCTGGGTCTCCAGGAAGCGGGCGTGGTAGCGCTCAAACAGTTCCCGGGGGGTAACGCCTTCCTTCTCGGCCCGGACGGTGATGGGGGTGCCGTGGGAATCGGAGCCGGAGACCATGAGGACGTCGTTGCCCGCCAGGCGGTGGTAGCGGGCGAAGATGTCGGCGGGCAGGTAGGCGCCGGCCAGATGGCCGACGTGCAGGTCTCCGTTGGCGTAGGGCCAGGCGACACAGACGAGAATTTTTTCGGGCACTTTCTCCTCCTGTGCACTTGGGCTGTGTTGAGTCTCATAAAGTCATACCGCACGAGAGTCCCGAAAAGTCGTACCCCTCGCGGCTTTTCGCAGAGCCCTCCTCCTGCCCTCTCCCCGCTGCCGCTGCGGGGCGTGGGGAATCCTCACCCCTCCCCCGGCGGCTGCGCCGCCACCCCCTCCCCTCTCCTGACCAAAGGTCAGGAGAGGGGCCG
>DAOTWL010000202.1:0-12844 GCA_034435875.1 Anaerolineae bacterium | reverse complement strand
AGCGCGGTGCGGATTTTACTTTAGTGCGCTAAAAGCCCCTGGCTCAGATGCGAAGCTCCCTTCGGGGGCTTCCGGATAGCCCGTCAGGGCTTTGTCATCTGAGCCCGCCGCCTCAGCGGCGGGCGGAAGTTTTGTGTGAGGCTATTTCAGTATCTCCGGATAATCCACCCCGCCCGCTTTCAGGTACTGCTCTATCAGGCCGGGCAACTGCTCCGGAATCTGGCCGGAACCCACCAGTACCTGGTCGCCGATGAAGAGCATCGGCACCCCGCGCCAGTCGGGCGGCACCCGGTAGGCATCCATTGCCTTGACCCACAACTGGTAGTTTTTGGCGTCGGAGACCTCCAGCATGCGGATTTCCAACTGGTCGCCGTACTGTTTCTGGAGCGGCGGCAGGACCTGCTCCATGACGAAGTGGCAGTGGGGACAGGTATCCGAATAGAAGAGGACCGCCCGCACTACCGGCTTTGCAGGCGTCGTCGCCGGTGGGGTCGCTCCCGAGGAGCACCCCGCCAGCAGGGTCAGGATGAAGAGGGCTATCAGGATTCGGCGCATTTTGACCTCCGGACGGAATACGGAACTGGAGTCTGGCGATTCTTGAAAACGTGCAGAAATCTCCAAAGGAAGATTCGCCAGAGTCCAGTACGGAATACGCAATGTGAAGCGTGAAACGTGAGGCATCACGGGCGCGCGGTCATGACGGTGTGCAGGGCATTGCAGGCCGGGCAGAGGCCGCCAGGACGGATGATGGCGTAGCCGTCCTGGGGGTCGTCAAAGTAGCGCAGAAAGTCCACGTTCCAGATGATGACGCCGCGCACCAGGCCGCTCTCCCGGGCCAACTGGACCGCCTCCGCCAGCCAGGCCGCCTGCTGGGCGTTCGTCGTCTCCCGGGCCCACCAGAGGTGGTCCGGGAAGGTCGGGACGCCCTCCTGGGACGCGTAGCCCAGTTCGGTGTAGAAGAGTTGTTTGGTGCCGCCGAAGAGGTTGTAGTAGAGTTGCATCTGGGGCAGGAAGTACCAGGAGTGGTGATGGCGGCCGTCGTCGGCGGGGTGGCCGCTGACCGCCGAAGGCGATGTGGCGCCGAAGTTGTAATGGACGCCCAGGTAGTCCATGCAGTCGGCGGCACCGGCGGCGTACAGGCCCTGGAGAAACATCCGGTCGTCGCAGCCGGTGGGGGTACACTGGTCAAAGGCGCCGGTCGGGGCCGGGGCAGCGGCGATGACCAGGGTGTTGGGATTGGCCGCTTTGACCGCCTTGTAGGTGGCGCAGAGGAGACGGGTATAAGCCTCCGGGCTGATGGAGCCCGGCTGCCACTCCCGGTCAATATTCGGCTCGTTCCAGACCTCAATGGCGTCGGCGCCGGCAGCGGCCAGACGGGCCGCCCAGCGGGCGAAGTTCTCCTCAAACCCCTGCTGGGTGACCATTCCCGCCGGCCCCACGGTGCCGATAAGAATCTTGAAGCCGCGCCGGTGGGCCGCGCCGATGACCGGCGCCGTCTCCTGGGGATAGCGGACCTGGGACTTGACCCAGGTCATCCCGGCGTGGCGCATCTTGTCGGCGTAGGGCAGGTCCAGGTTCCAGACGTGGCCGCCGATCTCAAAGGGGCCGCCCTGAGCCAGGCTGCCCGGTTTCTGCTCCACCAGCGCGGCCAGGCCGCCGGGCAGGGGGCCGAAGATGGCCTGGACCTTCTCCGGCCCGTACACCTCCACCATACACTCCCACCAGTCCACCCCTTCCGTCTTCTGGAGATGCCACCAGTTGATGTCGGGCCAGAAGTAGCGCCAGCGGTAGAGGGCGGGGGCCCGCTCCCAGCCGTAGTCGGCGGCCAGCGTGGTCAGGTCCACGTAGTATCCGGCGGGGACTTTTTCCATGAGACGGCCGCCCTGGGCGGCGGCGCGGGCGTCCTCCTCCCGGGCCTTCAGGTCCCAGGGAGCCACCCGCAGCGGTTCCCCCAGACTGCCGTCCTGCCGGGCCGCCCGCAGGTAGACCCGCCAGTAGGTCTCGTTCCCGACGTCCTCCCGGACCAGCAGGATGCGCGGCGGCGTCTCGTCGTGGGGACTCTGGTCCAGGTCCACCGCCCGCCCACAGAGGTGCCAGTTGCCGCGCTGTTCGGCGTTCTCCGCCGGCTGCCAGGCCAGGGCGACGGTGGAGAGATAGTCCCAGCCCGCCTCCTCGGCGACGCGTCGCCGCAGGGCCTGGAAACTGTCGTCCACCCGGTCGTTCAGCCGCAACCACTCGTATTTTTTCCCGCCGGGGTCGGGGAGATAGACCAGGGTCTCGGTGGGCGATGAGGACTGGACGAATTCGGTGTAGAGGGACGGTTCGGCGGCCGGTTCGGCGGCGCGGGCCCGGGCGACGGCGCGGGCGGAGAGGGGCACCGGACTCCAGACCGGACGGGAGAGCAGGCCGGGGTCGCTGTAGATTTCCTGGGAGAGGCCCCACCCGTAGAGGCTGGACGCGATGAGGTAGGAGCGACCGGCGCGCCGGTAGACGGTGAGCAGGCTCTGGCCGTCGGGGGCCCAGGTGGGGGCGGAGCCGGAGCCGAAGAGGTCGGTGGAGGAGAGCCGGAGCATCGGCTGGGCCTGGGGGCCGCCGCGCGCGGCCCATTCCAGCGTACTGACCTGAACGGTGGCGTATCCGGCGCGGGAGATGGTGTAGGCCAGCCGCTTCCCGTCGGGCGACCAGGCCGGGTCTGATTCGTTGACGTCCGGGCTGTTGGTGACATTAATTTCGGTGCCCGCCAGGTCGCCGTCAACTAAATAGAGAAAAATATCCTGGTTGCCGTTGCGGTAGGAGACGAAAGCAATTGCTGAGCCGTCGGGCGACCAGACCGGGGTATAGTCGGGGGCGGGGTCGGTGGTCAGCCGCCGGATGTTGTTCCCGTCGGCGTCCATGACGTAAATATCCAGGTTGTCCTCGCGGTAGGACTCAAAGGCGATTTCTCTGCCGTCGGGCGACCAGGTGGGGCCGCCGTCAAAGCCGGGGGTGCGGGTGAGGCGGATCAGCGCGCCCCCTTCCAGGTCCAACAGGTAGATGTCCCAGTTGCCGCCCCGGTTGGAGGCGAAGGCCAGCAGGGAGCCATCGGGCGACCAGGCCGGGTCCCGGTCTTCGGCGGGGTCGCCGGTGAGGCGGACGATTTCGCGGGTGGCCTGCTGGATGGCGTAGATGTCGGCGTTGCCGTTGCGGCGGAGGGTGAAGGCGATGGCGCCGCCACTGCCGAAGGGGGTGGGGGTCGGGCCGGTGGTGGGGCCGGGGAGCGGCGTCGGGGTGACGACGACGGTGACCACCGGCGGGCGGGCGTTCAGGGCGGCGCCGGCGCGGTAGAGGGCGATGCCCAGCGCGGCCAGGACGGCGGCGTTGGCCAGGACCAGCAGGGCCAGCAGGCGCAAGGCGCGCGGGGAGAGAACGACGGGCGAGGCGGCGCGGCTTCGCACCGGGTAATGACGGCACTTCGCTACGCTCCGTGCCTTACTACGAACAGCGGCCCGGAGCCACGCGAGGAGGGAGGGCTTATTTTCAGAGATAGGGTTGGTCCTCATTATTGTATTTCAGACCGTTTGTAGTCAGCGACGCAGCGAAGCGGAGTCGCGTTGGACGGCACTCCGCTGCGCTCCGTGCCTGACTACGAACGGATGGGTTTGTAGTCAGCGACGCAGCGAAGCGGAGTCGCGTTGGACGGCACTCCGCTGCGCTCCGTGCCTGACTACGAACGGTGCCTGATTACAAACGGTGCCTGACTACAAATGACGTGCCTGACTACGAACGGCATGAAGGGCTACATCACTTCCTCCAGCAGCCGCTGGACCTGCTCTGGGCGGAGTTTCTCCAGAGGACGGGGTGCCAGCGGACCCGCTTTCAGTGCCGGGACCTGCTCCTCGTACGCGGGCCGGTCCTCCACCTGGTAGAACACCCCGATGGGGATGCGGTCGCCCCACTCCAGGGCCTTCGCGAAAGCCGCCATTTTGTCGGTGACGTCGTAGTCCGGGTCGTCCTGGAGTTTGTAGACGCGGGGGCGGTAGTAGTCGTAGGAGTTCTGCCGGTTGAAGGTGACGCAGGGCTGGAAGACGTCTATCAGCGCATAGCCCCGGTGGCCCAGCGCGCGGATAATGGTCTCCGTCAGGTGCTGGAGGTCGCCAGACCAGGAGCGGGCGACGAAGGTCGCACCGGCCGCGAGTGCCAGCGCGATGGGGTTGACCGGGAGTTCAAAGGAGCCCCACGGGGAGGTCTTGCTCACCCGGCCCCGGTCGCTGGTGGGGGAGTACTGGCCCTTCGTCAGGCCGTAGATGCGGTTGTCCTGGATGATGTCCACCAGGCCGATGTTGCGGCGGGCGGCGTGGAGCATGTGGCCCAGCCCCTCCGCATAGGCGTCCCCGTCGCCGTGGGTACAGACCACCCGCAGGCCGTGGTTGGCCAGCCGGATCCCCGTCGCCACCGGGACCGTCCGGCCATGCAGGGTCATGTAGCCGTTGGCGTGGGTGTAGTCGGGGAGTTTGCTCCCGCAGCCAATGCCGCTCACCAGCATCACCTGATGCGGCGCCAGGCCGGCCTGGGCCAGTGCCCGCTTCACTGCATTCCATATCGCAAAGTTCCCGCACCCGGTGCACCAGGTAGGGCGAACCGGGCTGGCAAAATCATCTACTGTCACCATTGTGCCTCCTTTGTCGCCAACCACGTTTCACGTTTCACTTTTCACTTTTCACGTGATGCGTGATGCGTGAAGCGTGAAACGTGATGCGTGAAGCGTGATGCGTGATGTACTCCGGTGAGATGGGCCGGCCGTCCCACTTGAGGATGCGGCCGGAGACGGTGTGGCCGGTGGCCATGCGGAGCAGGTCGGCAAACTGGCCAGAGTAGTTGCCCTCCACGGCGACCGTCTCGCCCGTCAGCAGGCCCTCCACCCCCTCGGGAACCGGCCAGATGTCGGTGAAGTGGAGCATCCGGGCCCGCATACCCTGCCCGTTCAGCCGGTCCACCGCCTCCCGCAGCGGCCCGTAGGTGGAGCCCCAGGCGATGAACGTCAGGTCACCGTCCTCCGGGCCATAGACGGAAGGGGGCCGCATCTCGGCGCGGGCCGTCTCCAGTTTCCGCATGCGCTTCTCGTGCATCCGGCGGCGGTTCTCCGCGTCCTCCTCAATGTGGCCGTACTCGTCGTGTTCGTCGCTGGAGGAGGCGTAGACGGCCTTCGGGTGGCCCGGAATCGCCCGCGGGGAGACGCCGCTTTCGGTGAACCGGTGTCGCCTGTACTCGCCTTCCAGATTGTCCAGTTCCGCCTCCGTCAGCCACTCCCCCCGGTCTATGACGACGGCGTCAAAGTTCAGGTCTTCGGGGGCCACATCCCGGACGGAGGTGGCCAGGTAGTGGTCGGAGAGGAGGATGACGGGGGTCTGGTAGCGTTCGGCCAGGTTGAAGGCCCGCCAGCCGGCCTCAAAGGCCTGCTCCACCGTCCCCGGGGCCAGGATGATGCGCGGGAACTCGCCCTGGGAGGCGTGGAGGACGAAGAGCAGGTCGCCCTGTTCGGTGCGGGTCGCCAGGCCGGTGGAGGGGCCGGGCCGCTGGGCCTCGTAGACGACGACGGGGACCTCCGTCATCCCGGCCAGGCCCAGGGCCTCCACCATCAGGGAGAAACCGCCGCCGGAAGTGGGGGCCATCGCCCGGACCCCGGCGTATCCGGCGCCGATCGCCAGGCAGAGGGCCGCGATTTCGTCTTCCACCTGCAGGGTGACGACACCATACTCTTCGGCATGGGCGGCCATCCACTCCAGGACGGGACTTCCCGGCGTCATCGGGTAGCCGGAGACGAAGCGACAGCCGCCCGCCAGCGCGCCCATCGCGAAGGCCTGGTTGCCGTTGAGCAGGAGCCGTCGGGGAGCGCCCGGCACCGCCTCTATCCGGAAGGGAAAATCGGCCTGGAAGGGACGGGCGGCCTCCACGCCCGCCGCGATCACCCGCAGGTTGGCGTCCACCACCGCCGGCCCCTTGCGGGCGAAGTTATCCCGCGCCACGCTCTCAATGTACGTGGGGTCAAACCCAATCAGTCCGGCGGCGACGGCGAAGACCAGGGTGTTGCGCATAATCGCATTCCCGCCAGCCTCCTCGGCCAGGCGGGAAAGGGGGATGGAGAAATACTGGACGTCCGCCCGACGGGGGATGTCGGGGAGGCCGTCCTTTTCGTCGTAGACGACGGCGCCGCCCGGGACCAGCGCGCCGATGTGCCGCCGCACCGTCTCCCGGTCCAGCGCCAGGAGCAGGTGGACCGGTTCGGTGTGGCTATGGAGGGGACGGCGGGCGATACGGACGGTGAAGAAGTTGTGGCCGCCCCGGATACGGGAATGGTAATCGGGGAGGCCGAAGACGTGGAGCCCGCCGCGCACCAGGGCCTGGGAGAACCCCACGCCGCTGGATTCCAGGCCCATACCGGCCTCCCCGCCGATGCGGATGCTCAGTTCATCCTGCGGGGATTGCATAGGATACCTCCGACGGTTTTTAATGAACAATTAAAAATTACTGGATGCGCACGATCACCCGGCCCCGCCGCCAGAGGGCTTCCAGGTTGTAGTAGGAGCGGACCTGGGGGTCAAAGATGTGCACCACCACGGGTCCGTAGTCCATCAGAATCCAGCCGGATGACGGCTCTCCCTCCACGTGCAGCGGGGAGAGGTCCAGCGCTTTCTCAATCTCCTCCCGGATCCCACTCTCCAGCGCCTGCAGTTGCCGGTCGCTGGTGCCGCTGCAGAGGATAAAGTAGTCGGTCAACATGGTCAGTTCGTGGATATCCAGGAGCAGGATGTCCTCCCCTTTCTTTTCTATGATGACGTCCACAATCTGTCGGGCCAGGTCTATGGGTTCCAGGTTGTACCTCCGTTTGATTCAGGTGAGCGTCAACTGGACCTCTGGCGGCCCGTCAGACCGACAAAGGTGGTCCAGAGCAGGCCGCCAAAGACCACCCGCGCGGCCACCTGGAAAGGATGAAGACCGGCGGCCTGATGCCACCGTTCCATCGCCCCTGCCATCCCGGTCCCCGTAATCATCCCCACGGAGAGCATCGCCGTGAAGACCCCCGAGGCCTTTCCCCGGGTAAGGGGTGTGGTCTCATCGGCGATGAGCGCCGATTTGGCCGGGAAGAGCACCCCAAAGCCCAGACCATAGAGGAACATCGCGCCCATCATCGGCCCCCAGGTAGTCAGGAGAGGCAAGAGCAGGAGGGCCATCGCAATGAGGACCAGTCCCAGCACAACCATTGGAAGCCGTCCCCACCGGTCGGAGAGGCGGCCCAGGGGGGAGGCCTGGAGCAAACTGGCTGCCAGAGCAAAATTGCCGAAGAGCATTCCCACCCGCGCGGCGGAAAATCCCCGTTCCTCCCCGAGCAGCGGCAGAAAAACCAGCAGGGTCCCCAGGGCGAACATCCAGCAGAACGCGGCAACGAAGGCGACGGAAAGCCGTCGGCGGAGCAAGGCTCGCCAGATGCCACTGGAGGGCGCGGGGTCCCCCTGAACGGGGCGGCCGCCCCTCAGCCCTCTGATGGCGGCCAGCGCCACCAGGAACATCAGGGCCGCCAGGCCAAGAAAGACGGTGACGTATCCGAACCGGTCCCGGACCAAACCGCTCAGGGGCGGGCCGAGCAGTCCGGACAATCCAAAGACCATGCCGTAGAGAGCCATCGTCCGGCCCCGGGTCGTGGGCAGCGAGGTATCGCCCAGGTAAGCCAGACAGGCAGGGGTTACCAGAGCGCTCCCCAGGCCGTGCAGCGCGCGGACCAGCAGTAACGCATACGGCGACCGGAGGGCCGGATAGACCAGCAGCATTGTCCCCACAACCAGCAGTCCCACCACCAGCGGGAGTTTCCGCCCCGCGCGGTCTGTCCACATCCCGCCGCCCAGATTCCCGAGAAGATTGGTCACCGAGAAAATGCCCATGACCCATCCAATGAGGCCAACCGGAGCCCCCAGCGAGCGAGTGTACGGCGCGATCAGGGGAGAGAGGCCATGAGTATCCAGGAACACGATAAAGGTGGCCAGATAGACGAGCGCTATCTCTACCATTCACTTGTCTCCTATCCAGGGATTTCCGTTCCACAGAGAAGTCACCTCCGCCAGATTCCGCCCTGCGCCCAGGGCGACCATCAGCCGGATGCGGGCCTTGGGGCCGTTCAGGCCGGGGGAGAAGAGACAGCCCATCTCCTGGAGGGTCCGGTGGCCGCCGGGGTAGCCGTAGGCGTCCCAGACCCGGCCGGAGGGGCAGCGGCTGGCAATCACCACGGCCACGCCCGCCGCCAGGGCCCGCTCAATGACGGGGAGCCACCACGGGGGCACCCGGCTGGCGCCCAGCGCCTCTATCACCACACCCCGCGCGCCCCGCGCCAGCGCGTCCTCCAGCGCCTCCGCGCCCATCCCCACGGCCAGTTTGATCAGCGCCACCCGTTCCTCCAGGCGCGGGCAGGGGATGAGTTCCCGCGGGAGCCGCCAGGGGATGCGGATCCGGTCGCCCTCCACGCGGCCCAGAGGGCCCCAGCCGGGGGACTGGAAGGTGGCAGGGGAGAGGGTATCGGTCTTGGTGACGAAGCGCGCGGCGTGGATTTCGTCGTTCAGGACGACCAGCGCGCCCAACCCGCGCGCCGCAGGCGAGGCCGCCACCCGCACCGCCGCCCAGAGGTTGGCCGGGCCGTCCGCGCCGACCTCAGAGGCCGTCCGCATCGCGCCGGTCAGCACCAGCGGCGCCTCGCCGGGGACGGTCAGGTCCAGCAGATACGCCGTCTCCTCCAGCGTGTCCGTCCCGTGGGTGATGACGATGCCGGAGACCTCCGGGTCCGCGGCCCACGCGGCGGCCCGCTCCCGGATGCGCCAGAGGTCGCCCAGGGTGAAGTGGGAACTGGGCCGGTTGCAGACTTCCTCCACCACCAGTTCCGGCGCGCCGGGGGGCAGGACGGCGGTCAGGTCGGCCGCGCGGAGGGCGGGGACGGCGCCGCCGCGCGCCGGGTCGTGGCGCATCGCCACCGTCCCGCCTGTGGTGAGAATCGCGACTTTTGGCATTAGTCTCCCTGCTGGAAAACCACCAAGAGACGAAGAGATTTCCTACTCGGCGTCCTCGTCCCACCCCCGGCGGCGCTTCGGGCAAGCCCTACGGGCCGGGGCTCCCGGCGCGGCCCTTTTCCGTTACCCCCTCCGGGGGTGGCCCGAAGAGCCAGGGCGGGGTTACAAATCCTGTTCGGGAGTGCGGACGGGGATGTGCGAAGCGGCGCGGAGGGCCTGTTCCTGGTCCCAGGTTACCAGCGGGAGGCCCAGGTGGGCCGCGACGGCCACGTAGGCCGCATCGGCACCCCGAAGCCGCAGGTCGGCCGCCAGCCGGCCCATTTCCCGCCCCAGCCGCCGGTCCAGGGAGACCAGGCGGAGGTTGGGGAAGCGCAGTAATCCCTCCACGGCCCGATGGCCCAACTCCGGTGCGCCCGTGCGCCGGGCCACCGCCCCGGCCACCTCCGCCAGCAGGAGGACCGGCGCCACCAGCAGGTCTCCCGCTGCCCCCCGGGCTTCCAGCCACCGTCGGCTGGCCCCGTGGTGGGCATCCTGGGGGACCAGCCGGCTGACCCAGACGCTGGCGTCCACGACCCTCACAGGTCGCGCCGTCCTTCCCGGATGGCTTCGGCGGCGGTCTGGCCCTGGGGCCAGCGGGCGCCGATCTCGGCGGCCAGCGCGTCCAGGTCGGTCCAGAGGGCGGAGAGGTCAGCAGGGGGCGCGGGCAGGCGGACGGGGACCAGGTGGGCAATCACCCGGCCGTGGCGGGTGATGGCCACCGTCTCGCCGTCCTCGTAGACCCGACGCAGAATGGCCCCGGTCTGTTCTTTCAGCGTGCGGACTCCCACGGTGCGCATTCCGGCCCTCCTTTTGTGGACGCAATTGCGTCCTCATTATACACCTCCCAGCACATCTGACAAGGGCGCGGGCGGGATGGCAACCCTCCTACGGGCCTCCCAGTAGTTGCCGCAGTTTCTCCGTCAGTTCAGCGACGGGAATCCCGACCTTGCCCACGTTCTCGGCGGCCTTGATCAGGCCCTCAATAGGGAGGGGTTTTGCGGCGGCCGAAGGCTGCCGCAAAACCCGCCCCAACCCCGGCCCCTCCCCCAAGCGCAGCGATGGGGGGGAGGGGATGAAGGGGGGTGGGGGCAAAAGTTAACACCATTGGGCCGTTAGCCTGTGATAGAACGCCTGAAAAAGCCTTCGTGCAGGGAATCGCCTGCCTTTACAGGCCTGACGGCCTGCGCCACATTCTTCTAAATCCCAAATGTTAGCACCATTGGGCTTTCGGCCCGTCCGGACAGCATTTCAGCCCATCCGGACGGCCTGGAAAGGCCCTCCAGGTATTATCCGCGTTCATCGGCGCTCGTCCGCGTCCTCCGCTCCGTTCAGCCGCAAAGAGAGCACCTGGCTGACGCCGTCGGGGCCCATGGAGATGCCGTAGACGGTGTCGGCGGCCTCCACGGTGCCCCGGTTGTGGGTGATGACGATGAACTGAGTCCGCCCGGAGAGTTCCTTCAGCAGGTCCCGGAAGCGGGCCACGTTCGCCTCGTCCAGCATCGCGTCCACCTCATCCAGGACGCAGAAGGGGGTCGGGCGGACTTTGAGGATGGCGAAAATCAGGGCGACGGCGGTGAGGGCCCGCTCGCCGCCGGAGAGGAGGGCCAGGCTCTGCAGCCGCTTGCCCGGGGGACGGGCGAGGATGTCCACGCCGGTTCGGGCCGGGTCGTCCGGGTCGGTCAGTTCCAGGCGGGCCGACCCGCCGTTAAAGAGACGGGTGAAGTTCTCCTCAAAGGCCTGGGCGACGGCCTCAAAGGTCTCCCGGAACGCCTGCTCCATCATCCGGTCCAGGTCGGCGATGACGGCGCGCAGCCGGGCCGACGCGGCCTCCAGGTCGGCGACCTGTTCGGAGAGGAAGCGGTAGCGCTCGTTGACCTCGGCGTATTCCTGGGGCGCGTTGGGGTTGATCGGCCCCAGTTGGCGCAGACGGGCCTTGAGGCGGTGGATTTCTTCCTCCAGCCCCTCCGGCAGGGCCTCCACCACCGGGAGGGAGGTGACCAGCGGCTCCAGGGGCAGGGGCTGCTGGAGCCGGACGACGCCGCGCACCTCCAGGTCCACCAGTCCCAGGTCCTCCTGGATGCGCTCCTGGAGACGGGTCAGGCGGTCCTGGGCGCGGGAGACCTCCAGGCGGGCCGCGTTCCAGGCCTCCTCTGCCTGACGGATACGGGCGGCGAGGCGTCGCTCTTCGGCTTCGGCGGCGTCCTGCTCGGCGGCCAGGCGGTTCAGTTCCTCCTCCGCCGGGCCAATGCGGGCGCGGGCCTCCCGGAGCGCCTCCTCGTGGTGGGACGTCTCCTGGCGGAGGGCCTCCAGCCGCTCAGCGACCCCTTTCCGCTCCCGCGCCAGTTCGCTCAGGCGGGCGCGCCGGGCCTCCAGTTCCCGCCGGAGGCGGTCCAGCGCGGCCCCCTCGCGGGCCAGTGCCCCGCGCCCGTTCTCCAGCGCCTGACGGGCCAGGGCCAGGTCGGTGCGGGCCCCGGCCAGAGGGGCCTCCGCCTGGGCCAGGCGGGCGGCGGCCTCTTCCGCGGCGCGGCCGACCTCCTGGCGGCGCGCCTCCCATTCGGCCATCGCCTGGACCACCCGGGCCAGTTCCGCCTCCTGCTCCTCCCGTTTCCGGCGGGCGGCCTCCAGGCGGCCCGGCAGTTCCTGCCAGGCCCGCTCCCGGGCCAGCAGGCCGCCCTCCGCGCGGCCGACGGTGACGGTCCCGTCGGCGGCGACGATTTCGCCCTCTCGGGTGACGCACCGGCCCCCGGGCGGGAGGGTCGGGGCCAGCGCGCGGGCCTCCTCCAGGTCCTCCACCAGCCAGACCCGGCCCAGGAGGGCATCCACCAGGGGGCGGAAGCGGTCGTCACACCTCACCCCTCCCCCGCCGCCTTTGGCGGCGGGGGTGGGGTGAGGTCGCGCGCGGATTTCCGATAGCGGGAGCAGAATCACTCGCTGGTTCTCGCCCAAGAGACAGCGCGCGGCCAGGACGGTCTCCCAATCCTCCACCACGATGGCCTGCAGGTAGGGGCCGAAGGCGGCCTCCACGGCCCGCTCCCACTCCTGGGGCACCCGGATAATCCGACCCAGCAGTCCGATGACGCCGGGCAATCCGGCCTGCAGGATGCGGCGCGTCCCTTCAGCCAGGCCGGCCATCTCGTCCCGCATGCGGGCCAGGAGCTCCTGCTCCGCCTCCAGGCGGGCCAGCAGGGCCCGGGTCTGGGCCAGCGCCGCCTCCAGTTCGTCCCGCCTGGCCCGCAGGGCGCGCAGTTCGGCCTCCACCCGGTCCCGCTGGACGGTTTGCTCCTGGACCTGACGGCGCAGTTCGGCCAGCTCCGCCTCCATCGCGGCGACGCGGGCTTCCTGCGCGGCCACCCGCTCCCGGAGTTCCGCTTCCTGGGCCTGCGCCGCGCGGACCCGTTCGGCCTGGGCCGTCTCCTGGGCCTGGAGGGGCTCCAGTTCCGCCCGCAGTTCCTCTTCCCGGACGGCCAGGAGACGGGAGCGTTCGGCCAGCGCGGCCAGTTCCCGCTGCGCGGCGTCCATCCGCTCGTGGAGGTCGGCGACGCGGCGGTAGGCGTCCCGCAGGTCGTTGCGGAGTTCGGTCTGGCGGCGGCGCAGGTCGGCCAGGCGGGACGCGATGGCCTCCATCTCCATCCGCCTGGTGCAAACTGCCTCCTCTGCCGCCTGAGCCCGTTCCTGGGCCAAACGGAGCGCCTCCTGGGCCTGCCCCCAGTGGTAGCCGTACCAGACGCGCTGGAGCTGCTTCAGGTAACCGGAGGTGCGTTCGTACTCCTGAAACCGCG
>DAOTWL010000201.1:0-5434 GCA_034435875.1 Anaerolineae bacterium | reverse complement strand
CCTCCCAGCGCTGCTCCCATTCGGCCCAGCGCCGCTCCGATTCCGCCCGCTGCTCCTCCCAGCGCTGCTCCCATTCGGCCCAGCGCCGCTCCGATTCCGCCCGCTGCTCCTCCCAGCGCTGCTCCCATTCGGCCCAGCGCCGCTCCGATTCCGCCCGCTCTTCCTCCCAGCGGCGGTTCCATTCCTCCCGGTCCCGGCGCAGTTCCGCCAACATCTCCTCAAAGCGGCCCTCCGTCTGGGCCCGGTCTGCAAAATGCTCCCCCGCAATCTCCAGCACCCAGGCCCGGATTTCCGGGTCGCTCCGGACCAGTTCCGGCAGTTTCTGACGGATCAGGGTGATGACCTCCTGATCGGTTCTAATTGCCATAGCCATCCCCCCTATGCAACTGGATGACACCCTCGGCGGCCCGGAAGGCCCGCCCCAGTTCCCGGACCGCGGTGCGCAGGATGGTTTCTACATCGGTAGAGGCACGGACGCGGGCAGAGACCTCGGCGCGGATGCGCTCCCACTCAGCCCGGCGCCGGGTCTCCTCAAAGAGCCGCATCCGCTCCAGGGCCAGCGCGGCCTGGTCGGCCAGCGTCCGGTAGAGGCGGACTTCCCGGTCCGTGAAGGGATAGGGCCCGGAGAGGGATTCCACCAGCAGCCATCCCAGGAGCCGCTCGCCGGCCATCAGCGGGATACCCAAAACAGCCCGAACCCCCAGGACGTTCAGGAACACATATCGGGATGTCTCGTCTATATCGGGATATGTAGCCACATTCGGAATGACGACCGGTTCGGTGGCCCGCCGGGCAATGAGGGGAATCTGGGCCGCACTCCAGCGGCGGCCCAGCGCGGGAGACCGTTCCTGCCCGCGATCCCAGGCCGCCACCACGTCCAGCATCAGATAATCCGGTGGGCTCTGGGGGTCCAGGATCGCCAGCACGCAGCGGTCAATCTGGGACGGAACTACGTGGTCCACAAATGCCCGCAGTACCTCATCGGGTGTGGCGGCCGTGCTGATGGCCTGGCTCGCCCGGTAGAGGGCTTCCATCTCCGCCAGTGTCCGCCGGGTCTCCTGAAAAAGGCGGGCACTCTCCAGCGCCAGGGCGGCCTGCTCTGCTACCGCCTGGGCAAGGACGACGTCCTCGTCGGTGGGAGGCCGATCGGAGAGAGCCAGCGCCAGCCGCCCGATGGTCTCACCCGTCGCCAGTTGCAATGGGACGGTCAGGCCCGGTGCCGCGTCCTCCGGCA
Organism: Anaerolineae bacterium; assembly: GCA_034435875.1. Lineage (GTDB taxonomy): Bacteria > Chloroflexota > Anaerolineae > B4-G1 > DUEL01 > SpSt-77. Next base: position 4,200 of record DAOTWL010000201.1, on the reverse strand, counting down.
GGGCAACCTGCTCTTTGGGCCGCACTTCCACTCCATCGTAGAAGTACCCCCAGGCGGGCCGCTCGGAAACCATCCGGCCCCACTCCTGGCGGGCATACTCCCGGCTCAGGGCCTCCACCTCGCGCAGACGGTCCTGCACCTCCGATAGCAGACGGGCGTTCTCAATGGCCAGGGCAATCTGGTCGGCCATCGTCTGCAGAACGGCCACATCCTCATCGGTAAAGGCCTCCGGCTCTACGGACTGGACATCCAGGACTCCGATGACCCATTCCCCCACCTTCAGCGGCAATGCCATCTCCGAGCGGGTATGGGGAAGGTCAGGATTGCTAAAGAAGACTGCATCCTCGCCCACATCCAGCGCGATGCGGGGCTTCCCCGTCCCCGCCACGTATCCGACGATTCCCATCTCTCCGACGGCCAGCCGGTGGCCCCGGGCCAGCATCCGCCTGCCGCCCTCCGACGAGGCGGCCCGCAGGACGGCGTATTCTCGGGCATTGTCCACCAGGAAGATACCCGCGTGGTAGAAGCCAAACCGCTCCGAGATGAGGTGAACGGTCTCGTTGAGAAGCGTATCCAGGTCGCGGAATTCGGCGGCCCGGCGGGCGACGATGGAGGCCGCCTCCAGTTGGGCCGTCCGGCGGGCCAGGTCGCGGTTGGCCTCCTGCAGGCGGAGGGAGGTCTCCGCCAGTTCGCGCGTCCGCTCCTCCACCCGTTTCTCTAACTCCCGGGTCAACTCCCGCAGGGGGCTAAAGAGTTGCCGGTTCAGCACCGCGTAGGCCAGGATCGTTACCACGACCAGGGCCACCACGCTCAGGGACGGAAAGTTCACCTCAACCACGGAAAAGACCAATGCGGAGACGAGCATCACGGTGAAAGCGGCCATCAGGTAATAGTCCCAGACTCGCCGCCGCTCCTGCCACAACAAAGCAAGACCCAGAACAGGGCCGACCGTCTGAGGAAGAGATAAGATGAAACCCAGAGGAGTCCGATTCCAGGAGACCACGCCGGAGGGAGTAATATGGACATTATAGACCATTTGATGGCGGAAAAGAGGGATAGCGAGGAAACCGATACCGACCACTCCCAGGAGGCTGACCCAATAGGGCCAGCGGGCCTTCGTCTCCGTATAGGCCGCGCTGAAGGCCAGCATCAACGGAGCAATCAGGAGGAACGCCAGCGAGGAGATTTCCATCCAGAACTGCTGGATGGGTCCTGCCTGCCAGACCTGCCAGAGGGAGATCCGCAGGAGGACCGCCGCGCCCGTCCACAGGGCGAAAGTCAACAGCAGCAGGGCGAAAAGCAGGTTCACCCGCCGACGGATACCCGCGCCCAGCACAAGCGGGATCAGCCCGACAGAGATGATGGCCACTGCCCCGTAGGCAATCAGGTCAATCCAGAACATACTCATCTGGGCAATCATCCGCCCACCTCCTGAGAGCCCGCTCCTTCTTGGGCCGGTCCGATGACCTCTACCACAGCCCATGAGGCCCGCAGCGCCCGCCCCAGTTCCTGGACGGTGGTCTTGAGGACGGTATCCGGGTCCAGGGAGGCCCGCAGCCGGGTGGAGATTTCGGCGACCAGCCGCTCCCGGGCGGCCCGGCGCTGGGCCTCCTCCAGCAGGCGGGCGTTCTCCACCGCCAGCGCCAGCCGCTCCGCCACCGTCTCCGCCGCCGCGATCTCCTCCGGACGCCACCGGCCCGCTTCCCGCTCCCGGTGGAACCCCAGCACGCCGACCGCTATGCCCCGCAGTTTCACCGGCACGGCCAGCAGGTACCGGGAATCCTCCTCGCCCACCGCGACCGAGCCGGAGGCGCGGGCCTGCTCAAAGAGGCGCCGCCAGACCCCTTCCGGAACCTCCTCCGGCCCCGTCCACAGACGGACGCTCTCCGGAGCCTCCCGGACGAACCGCTCCCACGCCTGGGTCGTATATCGGCGGTAGAGGGCCTCCAGTTCCCGCAGGCTGGCCCGGGTTTCGGAGAAGAGGCGGGCATTCTCCAGGGCCACCGCCAGTTGGTCCGCGATTAACCCCAGGACTGCGGCCTCCGTCCCATCCATCCGGATTTCCGTGGGGAACCGAACCACCATCACCCCCAGTGTCCGCTCTTGAAGCCGCAGAGGGAGGGCTACTTCGTACAGGCCCTCCCACCACCCGGACCGGACGGAGCCGCTCTGGAAGGCCTCCCGGGCCAGCGACGACGCGCCGGAGGGCGCCATCTCTTTGGGCACAGTCCGCCGACTCTCCGCCATCGCCCGGGCGACCAATTCGCCGTCCGGACCTGCGGTGTAGAAAATCGCCTCCTCCAGGTCTATCCGGCGGGCCAGTTCATCGGCCACGCGGGGGAGGAGGACATCCGGCTCTTCCAGCATAGCCGCCTCCCGGGCAATGGACGTAGCGGCTTCCAGCCAGCGGGCCCGCCGTTCCAGTTCCCGGGTCTGACCCTCCAGCAGAGTATACGCTTGCGCCCGTTCCCGCGCCAACCGTTGAGCCGACCGCATCGCCCCCATGAGCGAACGGTTGGAAAGCCCCACAACAACCAGCAACCCCGCCAGCAGCATCAGGAAGACGGCCGTGGCGACGAACCAATCAGTGATGGCCATCGGATTCTCCTTGACCACCACCCATTCGGAGAGCCACCCCAGATAGGCAAACAGCATAAAAGCCAGGTGGACGAGTAAACTGAAGATGCCTGCCGCCAGACCCATCCGCAGGTCGGAGAGGGCCAGCGCCAGCAGGGGGAGAATCATCAAATAGAGGCGCCCATCCCCGACCAGCCCACCGCGCAGGAAAGCGATGACCGCTACGCTGTAGCCCACCAGCAGGAAACCGATGAGCCGGAGCCGGTGAGGAATGCGGCGGAGAACCGCCAGGAGGAACAGAAACCCGTAAAGAACGCCGAACAGGGGCAGCGCCGCTCCCCGCTCCGGATAACGAATCGTCTCCACCCCGGCGGCGATGATGGCCGGGGTTGCGGTGACGGTCAGCACGATCAGGAGAACGTTCAGCGCGCGGGCCTGCCAGGTCTGAAATTCGGTAGACTCACTCCGTCTTCGGGTATCGGGCATCCGATGTGCCTCCTTGCACAGGCGAATGACACAGGAGTTGCGCGCTCACCCTGTCGGACGGCCTTTCCAGGCCGTCCGACGGGCTGAAAAGCCCATCCGGACGGGCTGAAAAGCCCGTCCTACTGAGTTCCCAATTCCGCGTAGCCGCCGCGGGCGTCCAGCATCTGCCCCAGTTGCTGCAGCGTCGTCTGCAGGGCCGTCCGCAGGTCAAACGTGGCCGTAATCCGGTCGGCGATGCTCCGCAGGACCTCCTCCTGCTCCATCCGCCAGCGCGTGTTCTCCAGCAGGCGGGCCCGCTCCAGTGCGACGGCGGCCTGATCGCCGATCACTTCATAAAGGCGCAGCGCGGCCGGGGAGAAGGGGCCGGGCGAAGAGCGCAGGACGACCACCTGACCGATCGCCCGCTCCCCCACCTGCAGGGGAATGTTGACCAGTGAGCCGACGCCTGTGCTGATGAACAGTCTCCGGGCCTCGTCCGGCATTTGGGGATCCCGCTGAGCGTCCTCGCTGACCCACATCCGGCTCAGCATAGAAACAGGCAGAGGGGCTTCGGCGATCGCCATTCGGGTTCCGGGCCGGAATGTGGGCTCCCGGTCTCGCCGCCAGACTCCCCGGTACGTCAGCATCTCCGGCGCTCCGTCGGAGGATTCAAATTCCACCACCACGCAGCCATCCGCCTCGGTCTCGGAGACAGCGTCCATGATGACATCCGCGACGTCCCACACAGTCGTCGCAGAGGCCAATTGGCGACTGAAGCGATAGATGGGGCTGGTCGCCTCCAGCAGTGCCGCCTCTTCGGAGAGCCGTCGGGCGTTCTCTATGGCAATGGCCAACTGGTCGGCCATGCTCTGTAGAGTGCGAATGTCGTCCTCATCAAAAGCGGCCTCTTCGGTAGATTGGACATTCAGCACACCCAGCAACCGCTCACCGACCATCAACGGGAGAGTCATCTCGGAGCGGGTGTAGGGGAGGAGTGGGTTAGCAAATCGCACAGCATCTTTGCCCACGTCCAGCGCGATGCGGGTCTTGCGGTGAAGGGCCGTCCAGCCGACCATGCTGGTCTCCGCCACCCGCAGGCGGTGGCCCTGGGCTTTCATTTTGGCCCCCGCTTCACCGGTGGCTTCCCGCAGCACAGCC
>DAOTWL010000200.1:0-6254 GCA_034435875.1 Anaerolineae bacterium | reverse complement strand
AAGCCGTATTCAGCGTAGGTCGTTTCGCAGGGGCGGCCCGGACCGATCCAGGCCCGCCGGTGGGTCACGTCTATGATCATGCTGAAGACAGTCACCGATTCTATGCCGTGTTTGCAGATGGAGGCCGGGTAGTTGGCGTGGTCGGCCAGCAGGGCCATGAAGCATTCCGGCGAGAGTTGCCCGAAGTCCTCCCGCAGGAGCCGCATCGCCCGATGGTAGCGGAGGATGGAACCGCCGATGTCGTTCCGGTCGGCCTCCAGGTGGCGCATCGCGGGGCTCAGGTAGTGGTTGGTATGGGCCAGGATATCGTCCCCTATGTACAGGGCCTCGTAGTCGGTGGCGGAGCCCTCCACGCTGTAGACCTCGCCCCAGGGGTCGGCGATGATGTTGTTGTAGTTGGAGGCGCGCTGGGGCAAAAGGCAGGCGTCCATGGCCTCCCCCAGCCGCCGCGCGGCCAGGATGGCCCGGACGATGAGCAGGCGCGGCACGCCGGGCCGCACGTCCCGCGCGGAGACCTCGTTGCCGGTGAGGGCAATACCGGCGGCGTTGAAGCCCGCACTGATGCCCAGCCCGTCCAGCGAGACCCCCAGAAACTCCGGCTCGTCCCCGGCCTGGACCCGCAGGATGACCAGGCCCTCCTCCCGCTCCGGGGCCTCGTCGTTGGTGTGAGCCAGGAGGGTGGAGCCATCTACGGTAGCCCGGCCGCGCGCGACGAAGTCCGTACAGCCCCGGGCGCGCCAGTAGGCCGGCTCCCGCAGTTCCTCGCATATCGCCAGGAAGATGTCGTCAAAGGGACAATCGGCCCCTTCGGCAATGCCCTCCAGTTCCTCCACGTACTGGGGATAGACAGCGCGGGTGTAGGCCAGGCAGAGCCGGGCCCGATGGAGGGCATCTTCCCAGAAGATTCCGCGCGGGATTTCCCCGCGCAGGTGCTCCAGCCGACGCCGGATGTGAGGCCGCCAAGCCTCGCCAATCTGCCGCCCCACCTCCCGGTGGGTGCCCCGGACGGTCAGGATGGGGATTGGTTCGGTTGCCACAAAACCTCCTGACGAAGAGGGAGGTGTTGGGGGCGGCGGCAAAGCCGCCGCCCCCAACACCCCGTCACTCTCTCTTGCGGCGGGCCCGGCGGGGGAGGTCGGCGGGCTCCAGCGCCACAGCCTCCCCGGCAAAGAGCCGGGCCGGGCCGACCTTCGGCTCGTCCAGCCCGCGCGCCCGCCGCTCCTCGCAGATGCGGCAGTTGGGCGGGCACTCAAACCGGTAGTCGTCCGGCTCCGTGTAGCGGGCGATGACGCCCTCGTAGTTGCGGAAAATCGCCACCCGACCGTTCCAGGCGATCAGGTAGCGGGGATTCACGGGCGTCTTCCCGCCGCCACCCGGCAAGTCCACCACAAACTCCGGCACGGCAAAACCGGTGGTGTGGCCGGAGAGGTGCTCTATAATCTCAATCCCCCGCGCGATGGTCGTCCGGAAGTGTCCGATGCCCAGGGAGAGGTCGCACTGGTAGAGGCGGTAGGGGCGGACCCGGTTCTCCACCAGCCGCTGGCAGAGTTCCTTGATGATCCAGGGACAGTCGTTAACGCCGCGCAGGAGGACGGTCTGGTTGCCCAGGACGAAGCCGGCGTCGGCCAGTTTGGCCAGCGCCTGGCGCGCGCGGGGCGTCAGTTCTTTGGGGTGGTTAAAATGGGTGTTGATCCAGACCGGCTGGTACTTCTTGAGCGCGTTTACCAGTTCGTCGGTGATGCGCTGGGGGAAGGTGACCGGCGCGGCAGTCCCGTAGCGGATAATCTCCACGTGGGGAATCTCGCGGAGTTTCGCCACGATGGACTCCAGCCGCTCAGTGGAGAGAGTGAACGGGTCGCCGCCGCTGAGGAGGACGTCCCGAATCCCCCGGTGCTCCCGAATGTATGCGATGGCGGCATCTATCTCCGCCTGGGAGCGGGGTCTGTCCGTCTCCCCGGCATAGCGGCGGCGGGTACAGTGGCGGCAGTACATCGCGCACTGGTCGGTGACCAGCAGGAGCACCCGGTCCGGGTAGCGGTGGGTCAGGCCGGGCACGGGGGAATCGGTGTCCTCATGGAGCGGGTCCCGCATGTCCTCCGGGCGGACGATTTTCTCGTAGAGGGTGGGAACGGCCCGCTTGCGGATGGGGTCGTGGGGGTCGTTCGGGTCCATCAGGCTGGCATAGTAGGGGGTGATGGCCATCCGCAGGGTGCCCAGCGACTCCTCAATCAACGCCTTCTCTTCTTCGGTCAGCGGGATGACCCGGTCCAGTTCCTCCACGGTGGTGATGCGGTTGGCTAGTTGCCAGCGCCAGTCCTCCCACTGCTCCCAGGGGACGTCCTGCCATGGGGGCGGGGGAGTGCGGCGTTCCTCGGTGTAGACAGCCATACTACCTCCCGATATGGTCGCAGGTCGCAAGGCGCAGGGCGCAGGATTGAACGGTGCTCCACTGCCTAATGTACAGCATCTTTGCTCTATGGCACCAGCGGCACCGGCGCCGGGGAAGGGTATACATGGAGCGCCAGTTCGTCCCAGTAGCCCTTGTAGTTCACCGGACCGTGGGCAAAGATGGCGTGTCCTCCCGTTCCCAACTCCCGGCTGACCTGGATACGGTTAAGAATGTCGTTAAAACAGGCATAGCCGCCATGGATGCCAGGGAAGACGTACCGCCCTCCGGCATCGGCCGCGAAATCCGCTACCAGTATGCGGAATCGCTCCAGGGACCAGACAGTGCTATCCGGACAGTCGGAAGAGGGGTTCGCCGGATAGAGCATCGGCATGATACCATCCACCCAGCCCTCGCGCAACCAGCGTTTGGAGTCCTGGTAGTAGTCGCTGTACCCCTGGCTGAAGGAGGGCCACCCCCACCGGTTCTGGTAGACCCCCCCCACGGCCGCCGTCACCCAGACCTCAGGCCTGCTGGCCTTCACGGCCTGGTACGTCTCCCGGACCAGAAGGTTGACCTGCTCCCGCTGCCAATCGGACCGGGCCGCGTTGTCCGAAAAGGAGGGTGTGAACGGGTCGTAGGAGTAGTTCCGGCCCGGATAGCGGACGAAGTCCAGGTGAATCCCGTCCAGGTCGTAGCGGGTCACCAGGTCGGTGACGACGTGGAGAAAATGAGAGCGCACTCCCTCCCAGGCCGGGGTGGCCCAGAGATACCCGCTGCAGGTCATCAGGTTCATCGGGTTGCCGTCCGGGTTGTAGACCCGCCAGGCACTCCAGGAGACCCCGTTGTTTCGGGAGAAGGCCCAGAAGGGATGCAGCGGGTCGGTGCCGTCTGGTGGCGCGCCGACACCGCAGCGCCAGGTCGGATAGACGTTCAGGTAGGCGTGGACTTGGAGGCCGCGGGCGTGGGCTGCTTCTATCAGCACTGCCAGCGGGTCAAAGCCCGGCGATGTGCCCAGAGTATCGGAGACGGTCCCCGTCAAGCGGGAAGCCCAGGGTTCATAGCCCGGCGCGTAGTAGGCATCCCCCACCCCGCGCACCTGGAAGAGCAGGACGTTGAAGTTGGCCGCGGCAGCTTGCTCCGCGACGTTGACCAGCGCAGAGGGTTGTGCCCAGGTTCCGTCGGCGCGCGTCCAGTCAAAACGGGTGACCCAGAGGGCCCGGAATTCTGGCGCGGTCCCCTTCGCGACCAGGGGCAGGTAGACAAAGGAGTCGCCCGCTGGGCTAACAGCGGCGAGCGACGTTGCGGGCAGAGAGCGCGGCCAGATCTCAGCAGGCGGTGGGGGGCGCCAGTCAAACCCGTGGTGGATGTACCACTCGTCCCCGGTTTCGGGTTCCGAAGGAGCCAAGGGGGTCAGGACCGCTGACAGAGAGAGCAAGACTGCCAAGACCGATAACTTTTTGAAATCCACATTCCTCCAGAGTGCCAGGCACGCTCCCCCTTTTCAGGGAGTCAACCAATACGTCTCGCAGCCCGTATCCAGCTCGCACCGGTAGACCGCTCTCCAGAAGAGGGGCTCCGCACCGACAGGGTACACGTCCCGAAGCACCCAGCGGCGGGGCAGGCGGAGGTCATCGTCCCAGCAACTCCCCCCACGGGCAAAGACGTCAAACACGTAGGTCAGCGTTGAGCTGTCGTCGGCTGTCAGTTGAACGGTCATCCGGGCCCCGCTGGCGCAACGGGAATCGTCCACCACGTGGGGCTCACAGCACAGGCTCCACCACTCTGTCTGGAGAACCTCAAAGGTAGGGTGCAGGTTTCGGGTCGCCAGTTCCCTGGTAACGGCCCGGCGGCGTTCCTGCAGCCGTTCTATGGACTGGCCCGGTAGCGAAGAGGGCACCTTCCAGAGCGCCTCGGCAGCCCTTTCATCCCCGCGGGCGACGGCGCGCACGTAGGCCGCCACCCGGGCATCAGGGGACTCCCCCAGGACCCGCTCCAGGAAAGCTGCGCCCGGTGGGGAGAGAAGGGCCAGGACGGCGAGGATAAGGGCAAGAAAAATCGCCACAACCGCTTCAGTTCTCATGTCGCAGGGAGCAGTCAGACCCCCTCTATCGGCGGCAGCGCGTCCATCCCGGCCTGGCGGGCCAGCCGCTCCACCACAGCCCGCAGTTCCCGCTCCAGGTGGGGGTCCATGGGCGGGCGCCGGTAGGCCGCCAGGAGTTCCCGTACCCGCGCTTTCGCGCGCGCAAAGGTATCCAGGCGCCCCGCCTCCTCCCAGGCGCGGATGGAGCCCCGGTCCAGCACCGCCGAGGGCAGGTACTGTTCCTTCGGGAAGAGTTGACGGGTGATTTTCTGCTTGAGGAAATCGCCCCGAAAACCGATGGATTCAAACATCTCCAGCGCCAGGGTGTCCGTGTGGACCTTCATGCCATCCAGAAGCCGCAGGGCCATACCAATCGCTTCGGCGTCCACCACCAGTTTCTCTGCACTCTGGCAGGCCAGGAAGTCCAGCATCCCGGCGCCGGAAATCATGTTGATGCCGCCCAGCGCGCCGATGACGGCGGTGATGCCGCTCTCCAGGCCGGCCTGTGCATCCACCACTTTGGCATCGCTGGCACCCAGGTAGGTGTGGGTGGGCAGGCCCAGGGACTTGCCCACCTGGGCATAAGCGACGTCTATCATCGCCGTCTCTACGGCGCCCATGGGGGTCGTGCCGTGGCGCATGTCAAAGATGGCCGGCGCGCCGCCCCAGACGATGGGGGCGCCGGGCCCGGCCAGTTGGTGGATGGCGATGCCGCTCAGGGACTCCGCCGCATGCTGGACGACGGCGCCCAGGAGGGTCACCGGGGCCGTCGCACCGGCCAGGGGCATGGAGACCATTTGGGCCGGGACACGCGCGCGGGCCAGGTCCATCAGGTTGCGGGCGCCGAACTCGCTCCAGATAAGCGGCGGCGAGGGGCATACGTCAAAGACCGCCAGCGGCTTCCGGGCCAGTTCCTCCCGCCCGCCGGCGAAAATGGCCAGCATGTCAAACATATAGTGAGCCGTCTGGACGGAGAACGCACCGGTGACGATGGGTTTTGCCGAGTAGAGGAGGACGATGGAGAGCCGATAGAGGTCGCCAATGGCTTTGGGGACCTCGTTGCAGATGACGGCGGTGGACTGGGCGGCGTACTGCGGGAGCATCTCCGCCACCTGGACCAGACGGACCAGGTCGGCCGTCTGCGAGGGTCGGTGCTCCAGCGTGTCGGGGTCCAGGATGTGGACGCCGGAGGAGCCGGGGTCAAAGTGGACCGCGTCGCCGCCATAGCGGACGACCGGCTCTCCGGCTCGGTTGTAGAGGTAGAACTCCCGGGGGACCGTCTCCAGAGCCTGCCGGATGATGGCCTCGGGGATGCAGGCCACCTCGGTCGCCTCGTCCACCTTCGCGCCCACTTCCTTCAGGAGACGGCGCGCCTCGGCGGCCTGGACTTTCACGCCATGGGTCTCCAGCAGGTAAAAGGCCTCGCCCAGGATGTGGTCAATCAGGTCGGGGGTGAGCAGTTCCAGTTTGGGTTGCATGGGGTGCTCCTGAAAAGCGAAACGTGAAACGTAACTACTACGACAATAGTAGATTTTTTGTTATAAAAGCATTATTGAGTAGGCTCTCTGGCATACGGCGCGAATCGGCCAGCCTTCCGGAGCCGACTGCGGCGCGAGCGAACCCGATGAATCAGGTGCTGCCCGACCAGCCTCCGCGCCTCTTCCGGGGATAACTGGCGCAACGGCATCACTGCCCGCAGCAATTCCCGGACGTTCGCCACCGACCGTTCCGGCAGCAATTCCACCCCCAACTCTTGAGCCAACGCCGTATCCCGAGGAAACCGCT
>DAOTWL010000199.1:0-8979 GCA_034435875.1 Anaerolineae bacterium | reverse complement strand
CCCCTCCCCCAAGCGAAGCGATGGGGGAGGGGGGATGAAGGGGGGTGGGGGCAAAAGCGACTTCCCTGGACCGCATAAGGTGTTGATTTTACTTTAGTGCCATTATACCAAATGTGTCAGGGTTGTTAAGTACCTGCTACGAATTTGTGAACAAAAAAGACCGCCATTTGCGGCCTTTTTGTTCGGTTGTTGGTCTTCGGAATCAATTGCGCCCGAAGAGGGCAATTCCAGTTTTCAGTTCGCCTTCGTCTGCGAGCAATCTGATATCGGTGACATCGCCCTCGTCAAGATAGAGTTCCCGTCAGCGTGATGTAGGACGGGAGTTCCATCGCCATCCCCCTTCGGTTCGGTCAGTACCCCCGCCGCGACTCGAACGCGGGCCACCGGCTCCGGAGGCCGGTGCTCTATCCTGCTGAGCTACGGGGGCCTTTACACTTTACTTATACCACACTTTTCTCCGCTGCGCAAGTCGCCCGCAACGCGCATTTGCCCTTTCCGGCATTCTGGGGTATATACGAAACAGGACGCCACCTTTTATCCACATCTCCCTTTCCGGAAAGGAGGGAAAAGCCATGCGAATCCTCGGACGCGTCCTGCTGATTCTCCTCGTGGTCATCCTGATCCTCGGTCTGGCGGGCTTCGGCGTCGGCTATACAGCCGTCCGCCGACCCTGGCCCCAGGTCAACGGCACCCTGAAGGTCCCCGGCCTGCGCGCCCCCGTCACCGTCATCCGGGACCGGTGGGGCGTCCCCCACATCTACGCCTCCAACCTCCACGATCTCCTCTTCGCCCAGGGATACGTCCACGCCCAGGACCGCTTCTGGCAGATGGAGTTCTGGCGGCGGCTGGGCTCGGGGCGGCTTTCGGAAATCCTGGGCAAATCCGCGCTCCCCACCGACCGCTTCGTCCGCACCATCGGCTGGCAGCGCGCCGCCGCGCAGGAGTGGGCGCAGGCCGACCCGGAGACCCGCACCGCGATAGAGGCCTACGCGGAGGGCGTCAACGCCTATATCTCCACCCACAAGGGCCGCCTGGGGCTGGAGTTCACCCTCCTGGGATTGATGGGCCGGGACGTGGACCCCGAACCCTGGGAGCCGGTTCACACCGTCACCTGGGGGAAGGTAATGGCCTGGGACCTGGGCGGCAATATGGGCGCCGAACTGGTCCGGGCCGCCCTCATCGCCCGGCTGGGGACGGAGGCCGTCCCCGAACTGATGCCCGCTCCGCCGTCGGACCGTCCGGTCATCGTCCCCCACCCGCTGACCCAGGCGACGCTGGAGTCCGTGCCGGAGGCCGTCTTCACGGCCCACTTCCTGGGCGAGGGGACCGACCTGGGGAGCAACAACTGGGTCGTCGCCGGAAGCCGCACTGAGACGGGGATGCCCATTCTGGCCAACGACCCCCACCTGGGCATCCAGATGCCCTCCATCTGGTACGAGGTCGGCCTGCACTGCGAGCCCAAAGGGCCCGATTGTCCCCTCAATGTGGTCGGTTCGTCCTTCCCCGGCAGTCCGGGCGTCGTTATCGGCCATAACGACCGCATCGCCTGGGGCGTCACCAACGTCAACCCGGACGTCCAGGACCTCTTCATTGAGAAAGTCAACCCCGAAAACCCCAACCAGTACGAATACCAGGGCCGCTGGGAGGATATGGAAATCGTCCGGGAGGAAATCCGCGTCGCCGGGGAGAAGGAGCCGGTGGTGGTCTTCGCCCGCATCACCCGCCACGGCCCCATCATCAACGACATCGTCGGCGGGGAGGAAGAGGACTGGTCCTACGGCTGGCAGCCGCTGGCCCTCTCCTGGACCGCGCTCCAGCCCGGGACACTGATGCGGAGCATCCTCCTGCTGGATCGCGCCCAGAACGGGGAAGAGTTCCGGGAGGCACTCTCGTACTGGGACGTCCCCAGCCAGAACTTCGTCTACGCCGACGTGGAAGGGAACATCGGTTACCAGATGCCCGGCCGTGTCCCCATCCGCGCCAAAGGCGACGGCTCCGTCCCCGTCCCCGGCTGGACCGGGGAGTACGAGTGGGTGGGGTATATCCCCTTTGACGAACTGCCGCGCGCCTTCAATCCGCCGGAGGGGTACATCGTGACCGCCAACAACGCGGTGGTGAGGCCCGACTTCCCCTATCTGCTCACGGTGGACTGGGGCGACCGGACCGCCCTGCGCGCCCAGCGCATCATGGAACTCATAGAGCAACTCACCCCTATCTCAGTGGACGACATGAAGGCCATCCAGGGGGATAACCTCTCCGTCTGGACGCGCACGGTGATGCCCTACGTGCTGGCTGCTCTGGCCGACTACCCCGACCCCCGTCCGGCCGACCTCCTGCGCCCCTGGGATATGCAGGCGACCCGCGATAGTGCTGCCGCCGCGCTCTTTGAGTCCTTCCGCCTCCATCTGGTGGAGCGGACGTTCCGGGACGACCTGGGGGACTCCATCCTGCGACAGGCGAAAACGTTCACCATGTACGCTCTGGAGGACATCCTGGCCGACCCTCAGTCCCCCTGGTTTGACAACCGATGGACTCCCCAGGTGGAGACGCGGGATGAGGTTATCCGTCTGGCGATGGACGACGCGGTCAAGGAACTGACGGAGCGGCTGGGGCGGGATATGAAGCAGTGGCACTGGGGCGACCTGCACACGGCGACCTTTAAGAATCAGGCGCTGGGGCAGAGCGGCATCGCCTGGGTGGAGCGCATCTTCAACCGGGGGCCGGTCGCGGCCGACGGGACCGCCGGGACGGTCAACAACACCGCCTACAGTTTCAACGCGCCGTACACCGTGCGCACCGTCCCCTCCTACCGCCAGATTGTGGACGTGGGGGATTGGTCCCGGTCGCTCTCCATGCACACGACGGGGCAATCGGGCCACCCGTTCCACCGCCACTACGACGATATGATGGACCCCTGGCGGAACATCCAGTACCACCCAATGCTCTGGGGGCGGACGGAGGTGGAAGCGCAGGCGGAGGGCATCCTGCTGCTGACGCCGTGAAGGAGACCGTATGGCCTCAACCGAAAAACCCAACGGCCGCGCGCTGGGCTGGGAGCACATAGAGACCCGGTACCCCTACACCTTCCGGATGTTCCGCGTCCGGGAGGACATCGTCCGCTGGCCCGACGGCCAGGTCCGCCCCTTTGTCTACGTGGAGGCCGCCGGGGCCGTCTGGGTGGTCCCCGTGACCGCCGACGGGCGGGTCGTCCTCATCCGCCAGTTCCGCTATCTGATAGACGACTGGTCGTGGGAACTGCCCGCCGGGGGGTTCCACGACTTTCAGGGCTCCCCGCTGGACCTGGCCCGGCACGAACTGGCGGAGGAGGTGGGCGGCGAGAGCGATGACTGGGAGTACAAGGGTTTCTTCCGCACCGGCGCCAGCCTTTTTGACCAGGTCGGCCACATCGTCCTGGCCCGCAACGTGCGCCTGTGCCGGGAGCCGAACCGGGAGCCGGGGGAAATCATAGAGGTCCATCCGGTGCCCGTCTCCCGCGCGCTGGAGATGGCCCGCGATGGGGAGATAGTGGACGTGCACAGCGCGCTGGCGCTGCTGCGGTGCGAAGGGGACCTGTGGGGGGTGTATCGGAGATGAGGGGCGGGGGGGGCGGCGGGCGGCGAAGCCGCCCGCCGCCCCCCTGTGGCTTCTATTATGGCCGGATGTCCAGCAGAATGCGGCCCTCCGGCAAGGCCCCCTCGGGGCCGATGACCGGCAACCGTTCCAGCGTGTCCGGCCGGTACATCCCCACGGCCAGAGAGAAGGGGCCCTCCAGCAGAGGCCCGGGCAGGGCCAGGACGTGCTCGTCCGGGACGACGTCGCCGGCCTGCCAGGCCAGGGTGGGATAACGGCCCCACCGGGGCGGGCCGTCGTGCTGGGTCACCATCTCCCCCCGGGCGTCCCGCAGGTGGACGAAGACCCGGTAGTCTCCCCCCGGAGCCCCGTCGGCGCGCCAGTAGAGGGTGACGGTCAGCATCCCCCACGCTTCCACCCCGCCCGCCAGGTCGTACCCCACCAGCCGGATACCATCCCCCAGCCGGTAGTCCAGCGGATAGGCGGGAGTGACCGCCAGGGGCCGCTCCGGGGCCACCCGGACCCGAAAGGCAACCGGCACCTCCACCGTCCGACCGTCCTCCCCGACCACCGATAACGGGGCCGAGGGGTCCCGGTCATAGAGGCCGACCAGCCCGTCGTAGAGTTCGGGCCCGGGGGCCCAGGAAGCGACCTGAATCCGGTAGTCGTCGCAGAAGGCCCGCCCGACGGGCCAGAGGGAGGTGGGGAACCGCCCCAGGCCGGGGTAGGTGTGTCGTTCGCCGATGCGGGTCTCCGCCCGTCCTACCAGTTGGACGACGATGGTGTAGTCCTTCTCCACCGGGGCCAGGGCAGTCCAACAGGCGCGCACCGTCAACACCTCCCCCGGTGCCACGGACGGGCGGTCGGGAGCGGCGCCCAGCAACCGGACCGCCTCCCCATACGTCCACCGGGGCCCGTCCACCGCGCGGGCGGCCGTCGCCGGATCCAGGAGGCGCGGCGGGGCAAAGGCCGGACGGATAACCTGAAAGGGGGTCAGCAGGTTGAGGAGGAGAAGGGCGAGGAGGGGCAAGCGCCGCAGGATAAATCCTGCGCTACGGATGCCGCGGAGTTGTTCCAGCCCTGCCGCCATCAGCAGGGCCCAGGCGCCGATGGCGGGAAAGAGCAACCGCCCGTGAGGAGCCTCCACCTGGCGCATCCACTGGAGGAGGGCCAGGAAGACGGCGCCGCACCAGACGGCGGCCAGCAGGAGGACGCGCGGGGAGGCCGGGAGGGTGCGCCGGAGTAGCGCCCGTCCCCAACCCACCAGGGCCAGGAGAACCAGTCCGCCCAGCGCGATGTACAGCCAGGTCGGATACTCCACGTGCCCCCAGCCGAACGCGCCCCAGAAGGAGCGGTACAGGCGGGGCATCTCCCCCAGCAGGGTCGCCAGGGAGGCCGGGGTCTGCCGGCCCCAGGGGGTATGGATATGGCGGCTGAGGCCCAGGGGGTCGCCGTAGAGGAGGGCGTTGCGCGCGTACCACCAGCCGCCGACCAGGGCGGCGCTCCCCAGCATGCGCAAGATGAATCTTGCGCCACAGGGGGCCAGCAAAATCGCGGCCAGGGCCAGGGGGAGCAGGAGGAGCGCACTGGTCTTGGTCAGCGCGGCCAGGCCCACCAGAACGCCCAGGAGCAGCGCGCGGCGGAGGTTGACCCCCCGGCGCAGGACGCGCGCCGTCATCCAGAGGGAAAGGGTGGAAGTCGCGGCAGCGGCGCTATCGTTGCTGACGATGCCGCTGACGAACAGGAACTGGGGGGTCAGGGCGACCAGCGCGGCGGCACGGAGGGGGAGCGCCCCTCGACGGTCATCGCCGACGGCCTCCCGGGCCAGCAGCCACGCGGCCGCAACGGTCACCAGTCCAAAGAAAATGGAGACCAGACGGGTCGCGTGGACCGCCCGGGCGGCGCCGGTCCAGGGGAACCGTTCCCGGTCGGTGTGAATGAGCATGTTCTTGTTGTCGTTGACCGTCCCCCTGGCCTGGTAGCCGAAGAAGGGGTTGTGCCATATCAGGGTGGGAAGGTCGTCATCGGGGAAGAATCGGCGGACGGCGGCGGCGACCAGGTAGTAGAGGGGCGGCTGGGCGGCTTCCTGGTAGGCGCCGCTGCGGTCTTCGTCCAGGGGCGGCAGGCCGTTCCCTCTTGCCACCCAGCGGACATAGGCGTCGTGCCAGACCTCGTCGGGCGCCTCGTAGACCGGGGTGACGGCACTGTAGAGGAAGCCCAGCAGGAAGAAGATTGCAAGAATGCAAGATTGCAAGATGCAAGAGATCTTGCATCCTGCATCCTGTATCTTGCATCCTGCATCCGCTTTCATCTATGTCCAACCAGGAGCGGGCGTTTTTCCGGTATGCCGGGGCGACGGGGGTACTTTTCCGGCGTCGCCGCCACCTTGTCCACGACCACCAGGTAACGGGTCTCCGCCAGGCCGTGGAGGTCCACCGGGACCAGTTTGCGCAGGCGGCCGCCCAGGATGCGGATGGCCTCTTCGGCAGCGTGGACTTCGGCAGGAGCGTTCTCCCCCTTCTGGGCCAGGACCGCCCCCCGGACCCGCACCAGGGGGAGGAGGTACTCGGCCAGCGTGGGCATCTCCGCCAGCGCGCGGGCCAGGGCCCAGTCGTACCCCTCCCGGTAGCCGGGACGGTGGCCCAGGTCCTCCGCCCGCGCGTGGATGACCTCCACGTCCGTCAGCCCCAGCCGCCTCAGCAGATGCTCCAGGAAGTCCACTTTCTTCCGGGTGGCCTCCAGCAGGGTCAGCCGGACCCCCGGGCAGACAATGCGCAGGGGAAGGCCTGGGAACCCGGCGCCGGTGCCCACGTCTATCACGCGCGCCCCGGCCTGGAGTTCGGCCCGGGGCAGGACCAGCAAGCAGGAGAGGGAGTCCAGGAATTGTCGTACCTGGACCCCCTCGTAGTCGGTGATGGCGGTCAGGTTAAACTGCCGGTTCCACTCCACCAGTTCCTCGTAGTAGGTCTGGAAGAGGGAAAGGTGGCTTTCTTTCAGGAGGATGCCCAGTTCCCGGGCGCCGCGCAGGAGTTTGTCCATAGCGTATTGCGTACTCCGTGTTTCGTTTTACGGCTGCGGCGTCGGGGTGGGGAGCGCCTCCGGCGGGAGGGGCGTCAGCGGGAGGCCGAAGTACGCCTCCACCACCTGCCGGGCCATCGGCGCCGCCACCGTGGAGCCCTCCCCGGCGTTCTCCACAATCACTGCAAAGGCAATCTGCGGGTTGTCGGCCGGGGCAAAGCCCGCAAACCAGGAGTGGGGTTCTTTCCCCGGATTCTCCGCCGTCCCCGTCTTGCCGGCCACCGGGATGCTCATCCCCAGAAACCGATGGGTCGCTGTGCCGATAGGGGCCGTCGTGACCCCCCTCAGCGCCTCCCGGATGGCCGCCAGATGCTCTGGGGAGACGGGGAGGGTCCCCATGGCCTCCGGCCCGAAGACCACTTCCGGCTCCGCCCCGGCCGCCGCAATGCGGGCCACCACGTAGGGCCGGTAGATGGTGCCGCCGTTGGCGACCGCCGCCATCATCCGCGCCACCTGCAGCGGCGTCGCCAGGAGGTCCCCCTGCCCGACGGCCAGATTGACCGTGTCGCCGGGCCACCAGGGAGTCCCGTAGGCGGCTTGCTTCCAGGCCGGGTCGGGCATCAGCCCCGGCGTCTCCGGAATGCCCACCAGGCCGGTGGCGACCCCGAGGCCGAACGCGCGCCCGAAGGAGGGGAGCAGGTTGGGGTCTATCCGGTCCAGCGCCTGCCCCACGGTGAAAAACGTCGTGTTGCAGGAGGCGGTCAACCCGTCCTTCAGGTTGATGTTCCCGTGGGCCTTCCAGCACTCCTTCCGGTACGCCGCCCCCATTCCCTCCCAGTAGCCGGGACACCAGAACGAGGAATCGGGAGAAAGTCCGCCCTTCTCCAGGCCGGCGGCCATCGTCACCACCTTGAAGACCGAGCCGGTGGGGTATGCCCCCTGGGTGGCCCGATTCAGGAGGGGGCGGTCGCGGTGGTGGAGGACGGCGACACGCTCCGGCCCACTCCCTGGTCCCACAAAAACGTTCTGGTTAAAGCCTGGACCGCTCGCCATCGCCAGCACCGCCCCGGTATGGACGTCCAGGACGACGATGGCCCCGCGCCGGTCGCCCAGAATGGTCTCCACCTTCTGCTGGAACTCCCGGTCCAGGGTGGTGTAGAGGGCCCGGCTGGGGACGGCTTCCCGATGGGCCAGGACGGCCAGGGTCTGCCCGTTGGGAGACATCAGGTAGAGGGTGCCGCCGTGCCGTCCGGCCAGGTACGGCTCCCCCCACGCCTCCAGCCCGGCGACGCCCACCCACTCGTCGCCCCGGTAGCCCTGGCGGCGGTACTCCTCTGCCCGCTCCGCCGGAATGAGTCCCACCCAGCCAACGACGTGCGGCGCGATGCCGTCCCCCCAGTACACCCGCCCCGGCTTCTCCCGCGCCTCAATCCCCGGCGTGTTCAGGAGAAGGTCGGCATTCTCCACGCTCACCTGGGCCGAGATGTCGGCGACGGGGGTCCACCAGTCGGCGGGGCGGCCGGCGTAGCGGGCGCGGGCCACCTCGGGCGAGAGGCCCGTCAGCCGGGAGAGGACGGCCAAGACGGCTCCCTCATCCCGAATCCGGCCGGAGACGATGCCCACGGTGACGATTTTCCCCTCTGCCGCCAGCGCCAGGCCGTTGCGGTCGTAGATGTTGGCCCGGGCGGGGATGTGATAGTCCATATAGAGGTAATTCGCCTCCCCCAGCCCCGGCCAGATGAGGTCGCCGGGACTCCCCTCCACCCACCAGTGGCCGTCCCAGAGGACCAGCGAGATGAGGGTATCGGTGACCAGGGTCCCCACCAGCGCGGTCTCCCAGGAGAGACGGGCGGCGGCCTGGGCGCGGGGGCCGTCCTGCAAAACGGCCCGGAGGGTTGCGGTGGCGGTGAGGACGGTGGCGGTCTGGACGGCGGCCTGATAGCGGGCGGCGAACCGGTCTGGAGGGACAGCGGCCTGCAGGGCGGGCAGGAGCAGGCCGTACATCCTGTCGGTATCCCCCCGCTCCCATGCGCTCAGGAAGGCCGCCGCCACCGCCTCGGGGGCCTCCGGGACCGGCGTCGGGGTGGGGGTGGGCGGAACCGGGGTCGGGTCACCCGTTGAAGCGGCCGGCCCGCTGCAGGCGGTCAATAGAAGGATGAGGGTCAACCAGATACGCCGTACCGGTTTCACAGAAAGAATTATAACAGGGTTGGGGCGAGAGGCAAATAGCGCGTTGGGTGCCCGGAGGGCTGTTTTGTATTTGACTTTTGCGTCATTTGGGCTACAATTTTTATATCTACTCAGCCTTCCTCACCCCACCCACAGCGGCTGCGCCGCCACCCCCTTCCCTCTCCGGAACGAAGTTCGGAAGGAGGGGGGAGAGGGAAAGGG
>DAOTWL010000198.1:0-1687 GCA_034435875.1 Anaerolineae bacterium | reverse complement strand
TCGCAACCAGGGCGGCCTACGCCGCCCTTTTGATGGGCGTCAACGCAGGTTGACGCCCGGCACAGGAGCGCCCAAGGAGGCCGATTTGCAATCGGCGCTCCGGGCAGCGGGAAGTGAAGAGCCCAGTCCAGCCTGAAGTTAACGCTTATGGGGGCAATTCCTCACCCCTCCTCCGGCCCTTTACGATAGGACGCGGAAAAACGCGGATCAACACGATGGTCAATCATCCGTGGGCAGAAATCCTCCAGGGCTACGCTGAAGCCGACCGGTGGACAAGAGCCGAGCGGAGAGAGGGGTTGAGACGCCTGACACCGGAGGAGGCCTGGGAGATTTTTGACACCCTCTACCGGTTCTGGGAACAGACCGGGGGGCGGTCGGGCGGGGACCAGGCCGCGCTGGAACGGCGGCGAATCGGGGAGACCATTGCACTCCGGGAAGCCCTGGACCGCTTTGCCAGGGCAAAAGGTCTCTATGAACCGTCTGAGAGTTAGCCGGTAGCCGGAAGGGGTTAGCCGGTAGTGGTCAGTGGTCCGTGGCCAGTCGTCAATCGTCCGTCGTCAGAAAAAGGAGGTGACCTGTGAACGGACTGATGGAGTGGGGCCTTCAGGTGATCGCCGGGCTCCAGCGGCTCAGCCCTGCGCTGGACTGGCCCTTCCGGGCGTTCACCTTTATGGGCGAGGAGGAGTTCTTCCTCCTGTTGCTGCCGCTGGTCTACTGGTGCCTGGACCGGCGGACGGGGGCGCGGTTGACCGTCGCCTTCCTGCTCTGCGCCTACACCAATGGGGTGGCGAAGACCCTGGCGGCCCTGCCGCGCCCGCCGGAGTACGCGCCAGGGCGGGTGAAGGTGCTCTGGGAGGCCGGCGGCTACGGATTCCCCAGCGGCCACACCCAGAGCGCCGTCGTCGTCTGGGGATACCTGGCCGGAGCGGCCCGCCGCCGCTGGGTCTGGATTCTGGCAGGGGTGATAATGCTCTTCATCCCCCTCTCCCGCGTCTACCTGGGCGTCCACTTCCCCCACGACGTCCTGGGCGGGTACGTCATCGGCGCTGTCCTTCTGCTTCTCTACCTCTGGCTGGAGCCGGGGGTGGAGCGCTGGCTGGAGGAGAAAGGGCTGGCCTGGCAGTTGGGAGTGGCGCTGGCCGTCCCGCTGCTCCTGATGCTCCTCTTCCTCACCGAGGACGGCGTGACCGAAGGGGCGACCCTGATGGGGATGGGCGTCGGGTTCGTGCTGGAGCGCCGGTGGGTCCGCTTTGACTCCGGCGGCCCGCTCTGGCAGCGGGTGGTCCGCTTCCTGCTGGGCCTGGTCGTCCTGGTGGGACTCTGGCTGGGGCTGCGGATTGCCTTTTCCGGCCTGGAGCCGGCCCTGCTCTTCCGCTTCGTCCGCTACGGGCTGGTGGGGCTGTGGGGCGGCCTGGGCGCGCCCTGGGCCTTCCGCCGCCTGGGGCTGGCGTAAATAGACCACAGACGACAGACCACAGACGACAGACCACGGACGACAGACGACAGACCACGGACGACAGACCACAGACCACGGACGACAGACCACAGACGACAGACCACAGACGACAGACCACGGACGACAGACCACGGACGACAGACCACAGACGACAGACCACGGACGACAGACGACAGACCACGGACGACAGACCACAGACCACGGACGACAAACCACAGACGAGAGACCACT
>DAOTWL010000197.1:0-4343 GCA_034435875.1 Anaerolineae bacterium | reverse complement strand
CCCATATGCATCCATTTCAGGCTGGGTTTGGTCGCCCCTCCCGCCGCCCCGGGCGCCGATTGGAAATCGGCCTCCCCTGGGCGCTCTCGCGCCAGGCGTCAACCTTCGTTGACGCTTCGAGAACGTCGCTGTGGAGGTAGGATTCTGTCAGCAGTTATCCTGGCCGAACGGAGCGGCCATTGGGAAATCGGCCTCCCCTGGGCGCTCTCGCGCCAGGCGTCAACCCTCGTTGACGCCTCCTCAGAAAGGACGACGCAGGTCGTCCTCCGGCCGAAGGCCGCCGCAAAACCCCTCTGAATGGCTGCTCCGTTCGGCAAGGATAACTGTTGGCAGTTTCCTACCTCCCCAGCGACGTTCTCAGAAGCGTCAACGCAGGTTGACGCCTGGCGCGAGAGCGCCCAGGGGAGGCCGATTTCCAATCGGCGCCCGGGGCAGCGGGAGGGGCGACCAAACCCAGCCTGAAATGGATGCCTATACGGCAACCCTTGCAGTCGCACCCCAACGGGGCAGGGGCAAGCCCCGCCCCTCCAATTGGTATCTTTCCAACCATGTGGTATAATTCAAAACGGGGGCTGGGCTATGGACGTGATACAGGGAATGCTCAATCTGGTCACTGCGCCTCCGGGGAACCTCTACTACCACCTGGCACTCCTCTTCGTCATCCAGATTCTCCTGGCGGTGGGATGGGTTGAGTGGCGACGGGCCGGGAATGCCCGCCACTTCGCGGCCGCGGCCGGTATGCTGGCGACCCGCGTGGTGCTGATCGGCGTCAGCGGAATGACCGGCACCGGTTCCTTCTCGCCGACGGCCGTGCTCCCCCCGCTGGAGCGGTGGATGGACCTGGTCCTGATCATTCTGGCGGCATGGGCCTTTCTGCCCATTCTGCGCCGGGTCCGGGTCGCGGGGCAGACGGCGCTGGCTGCCCTCCTCCTGGGAAGCAGTCTGGCCTACATTTTCCTGGCCCGCTACTGGGCACCGGCGGCCGCGCAGGGCATCATCTACAACGCCACCCGACACGCCCAGGTTTGGGAATGGGGGAGCATCCTGCTGGCCTTCCTGGCCCTCGTGGCGTTTCTCGCCTGGCCCCAACCCGGAAGCGGCCTGGCCGTCGCGGCTGTGCTGGCGTGGCTGGTGGGCCACACGGTTCAGGCTATTTTGCCGCCCATCACCTCTTACCTGGCCGGAGCAGTCCGGCTCGCCAATCTGATCGCCCTCCCCCTCCTGACCGCGCAGGCCTTTGGGGACGCGCTGCAGTTCGCCCCGGCCCCGTCCCCGGCCCCTGGCCCCACCATCCCCCTCCGGCTCCTGGAACTGGCCCGCCGGGTGGAACAGGCCCGAGACCCGGAGGCGGCCCTTTCCGCTTCGTTGCCCGAAATCCTCCAGTTCCTGGGCGCCACAGCGGGGGCCATCGGCCTGCCCGCCGCCGGTGCCACCCCGGGCGTCCGCATCATGGGGATATTCCCCAAAGGAGCCTCTTCCGGCCCCATCACATTCCCTCTGGACCGCTACCCCTCCCTGGCCGCCGCGACTCAGATGGGAGATCCCCAACAACCTTCCGGCGAAGAGACGGCGTCCATCCTGCGCCGCCTGGGCTTCCAGGACCCCCTCTCCCTGCTGGTGGTCCCGATGACGGACGAGGAGACGGTGGGGTTGCTCCTGCTGGGACGGCCGCTGCATTTGCCCCCCCTCTCCGGCGAGGAGAGCGCGGTCATCCGCACGGCGGGGGCCATATTGGGCAGTGCCCTGGGGAACGCCGGCCGCCGGAGGACAGTGGAGCGGAAGGCCGAACAACTGGCGATGACCCTGCGGGAACGGGAGGCGGAACGGGCCGAGCGGACGGCCACCCTCCAGGAAGAACTGGAGCGCGCCCGCCAGGAGGCGCAGGAGTTCGCCCGCCGGGTCGGGCGGCTGGAAGAGGAGGCGACCCGACATCGGAAACGGGCCGACGAACTGGCCGAACTCCTCCGCCGGCGGGAAGAACAGGTCCAGGAAGCCGGCGCGGTTGCCTCTCAGATCGCCCTGTACGAAGAAGAGATTCGCCATCTGGCGGAAGAACGGGCAACCATAGAGGCCCAACGGACCCAACTGGCCCAGCAGGTCCAGGAACTGGAAGCCGAAGTCTCCCGCCTGCGGGGAGAACTGGAGGCGGCGCAGGCGCAGGCCGGGGCGGAGACGCCGTCCCCCGGCCCCGCCCCTGCGCCGGAACCGGCCGCCGGCAGCGGGACCATCATCGCCGACAACCGGGGCAATATCGTCCTGGCCGACCCTGTCGCCTGCCAGTTCCTGGGCCGGACGCAGGAAGATCTACGGGGAATGCCCCTCAATGCCCTCTTCCCGGACCCGATGTGGGCCCGGGCCGTCGTTGAACTGATGACCGGTCAGACCGCCAACGGGACCACCGCCTCGGTCACCCTCCAGCACAACGGGCGACTGGTCCGGGCCAGCCTGGCCCGGATGAGCAGTTCCTGCGGCGTGGCGGGTTACGGGGTCCTCCTCCATTCGGAGACGTCCCCGGAGGAAGAACGACGGGAAATGCTGGCGTCCCTGGCCAACGAACTCCGTACCCCGATGACCTCCATCGTGGGATATACGGACCTCCTGCTGGGTGAATCGGTGGGCATCCTGGGGGAGATGCAACGCAAGTTCCTCCAGCGGGTCAAAGCGAACATTGAACGCCTGAGCAGTCTCATCAACGACCTGATTGAGATTACAGCGCTGGATACCGGGCGGATTGAACTGGTCCCGAAACCGATAGACCTGATCAACGTCATAGAAGAAGCGATTATGGGCCTCTCTGCCCGCTTCCGGGAGCAGGACCTCTCGGTCCGCCTGGATATGGCCTTAGAACTCCCCCCCATCCGCGCGGACCGGGATGCCCTCTATCAGATTATGCTGCACCTGCTCTCCAACGCCGGCCAGTGCTCCCGCTCGGGGACCGAAATCGTGGTGACCGGTCATCTGGAGGAGGCCGAAAGAGGACTCCCGCAGTACCTCCATGTCTCCGTACGGGATACCGGAGGGGGGATCGCGCCGGAGGACCGCCCGCGCATCTTCCAGCGGTTCTACCGGGCCGATAAACCCCTCATCCCCGGATTGGGAGAGACGGGGGTGGGGATGGCCATCGCCAAAGCGCTGGTGGAGGCGCACGGCGGCCGAATCTGGGTGGAGAGCGAGATGGGCGTGGGGAGCACCTTCCATTTCATTCTGCCGGTGACCGGGCCGGAGTCTGTAAAATGAATGCGACCACTTCCTCCTCCGGTTGGCGGCTGCTGCTCTCCGGCGGACTGCTGGTCCTGCTGGCCGGGGCGCTGGTGCTGGGCGCCCTGTGGCTGAGCGCGGTAGACCGGGCCCTGGCCCCGCCCCGCCCCCCCACATCCACGCCCGAAATGGCCAGGTGGGTGACCCCGTTCATCCCCACCGTTTTCGTCATCTCCCCCACCCCCTTCGGGGTGGAGACGCCCCCTTCCCCCGTTCCGTCGCCCACCCTGGGGCCGACGCCGACGCCGCCGTCGGTGCTGTACCCGACCTGCACCCCACCCGCTGGCTGGCGTCCGTACCGGGTGCAGTCCGGAGATACCCTCTATAGCCTGGCGTGGCGGGCCGGTACGTCGCCCCTGTTGATCCAGCAGGCCAACTGCCTGGTGGGGGAAACCCTGACGCCGGGCCGCATCCTCTACCTGCCCCCGCAGTTCTTTGCCCCGCCGACCCGCGTGCCGTGCGGTCCACCCCCTGGATGGGTCCGGTACATCGTCCAGCCCGGAGACACGCTGTGGAACCTGTCCGTCCGCCTGGGGACTTCCGTGGAGGCCATTCGCTGGGCCAACTGTATGACCGACTACACCATCCGGGTGGGGCAGCCGCTCTACCTGCCGGCCTACCCGCCGCCGCTCAGCCCCACCCCCACCCGCTTCCCGACGGCGACCCGGACCCCCACGCCCACGGGCACCTGGACGCCGACCCCGACGCTCACTCCGACGCCGACGGGGACCCTCACAGGGACGCCGACGCCCACGGAGAGCCCGACACCGCCCAACACGCCGACGGAAACCCCGACGGAGAGCCCGATGCCGACGGAGACGCCAACGATGGAGACGCCGACGGAAATTCCGCCCTCTCCGACGCCGTCATCAGCGCCCACCCCCCTCCCCGACGGCGGAACCCCCGGCTCTCCCTCTCCGCCGCCGCCGTGAGGGGGCCGAGAGATGATTCTTCCGTAGCGCAAGATTTTGCAACTGGAAAAATGATTCGGCAATCAACAGCGACTTGCCCTCACCTCATCCCCCGACCCTCTCCCCTCTCCCGCTCGCCCTCGGCGGCGGGCGAGGGGAGGGGGTGGAAGGGGG
>DAOTWL010000196.1:0-4093 GCA_034435875.1 Anaerolineae bacterium | reverse complement strand
TCCGATCTGGGGGTGAGGGCATACACCGTCCCCGCCTGCCCCTCCTGGCCGTAGGCCATCCCCGGCGCGGCCGGGTGCTCGGCGACGGCGTAGCGTTGATTGTCTATCTCCAGGATGTCTCCAGCATTCGGTTCAAAGGGCATTGGTCGCTCCTCCTTGGATGGACAACTCCTGCGGAGTTGTCCTACAGCCCAGCCGTTCCACCCATTCCACCAGTTTCAGCGGCCCCACCTGCGGGTCGGCGATTTTTGTCCGCAGGAACTGGCCCCGGCGGATGTAGAAGGCTTCGCCGACGGGCAGCAGTTTGGCCGGGTGGTCCGAGGGCAGGTTCAGTTTGAAGACCTGATTGTAGGCGGCCGTGCCCAGTTGAAAGCCGACCGGCGTGTTGCGCAACTGGGTGATCCAGCCCCAGGCGTTCTCGATGTCGGTAATGTTTCCGGCGGCGAGCAGGGCGAAGCCCAGGTCGCGCCATTTCTTCAGACCGGCGTTGAGCAGGGCCTTGCCGGTAGTGATTTCCGCTTCAAAGACATCCAGGTCGTCTATCACCATCAGCAGGGTCGGCTGGGGGTCCAGCCAGACGTCCAGCCGGAAGGCGCCGCGCGCCTGTCGTCGGGCCGCCTCCAGCGCCGGCTGGCGGGCCGTCAGGACGGCGTCTATCTCGGCCAGGGCCTGGGCGAAACGGTCGTCGTCGGTGATGTAGCCGGTCTCCCGCCCGGCGGCCTGCCCCTCTTCCTTCGGCGCGACCGGCGCCCGGACATGGGGGAGGTCGCTCAGGGCCAGCAGACCGCTCTGGCGCAGGTCCACCAGGTACAGCAGCAGGTGAGAGGGCGGATACCGCTCGGCCAGCGCCAGGAGCCACGACTGCAGGAGGGTGGTCTTGCCCGATTGCGGCGTCCCGGCCACCAGAAAATAGGGGCCATCCCGCAGGTCCACCTCAAAGGGCCGGTCGGGGTCCTCCAGGTTGACGGCGAAGAGGGCCGCGCGCCCGGGGGGCGGGGACTCGGGCCAGCGGTCGGCGGGGAAGAGGACCTGGCTCAACCCCACCACGGCGGGGACGGGCGGGAAGGGACGGGGACGCCCGCCGGTCCAGGCCCGCTCCATCGCCTCCATCAGCGCCTTCAGGGCGAGGGTCCGCTCCGGGTCGGTGTTCCCCCGCACGGGAAGCGCGGTCTGGAATTCCATGACCGGCGGGCCCTTGACGAGGCCCCGGCCCGGCAGCGGCGCCGGGGCCATCCCGCCGGTCGGGCCGACGGCCATCCCGTAGTCGGGCGTCGCCAGGTGGAAGGTGGCGGCCAGAGAGATACTGGGGGCCAGCCGGGAGCGGAGTTCGGCCGGACCCGTCATCGTCAGGACGAAATGGAGGCCGTAACTGCCGCCGTCCCGCACCAGTTCCGCCAGCGCATCGTCCAGGTCCGGACTGCGGTTCTGAGAGGCCTTGTAGAAGGCATCGTAATCCCGCAGGATGACGACGATGGCCGGCAGGACCTTGCCGGTCAGGGCCCGGTAGTCGGGCAGACGGGCCGCGCCGGCGCGGGCGAATTCGGCCTTGCGGGACTGGAGTTCGCGGCTCAGGAAGCGGAAGAAGCGCCGCAGACGGTCATCATCATCGCCCAGGAAGACGTCGCCCACGTGGGGGAAACCCCTGAGGGGGAGCAGCCGCTGGCCGCTGAAGTCTATCAGGTAGATGTGGACCTCCTCCGGGGAGTGGGTCAGCGCCAGGGAAGTGACCAGGGTCTGAATGAAGGTGGTCTTGCCGCTGCCCGGTTCGCCAAAGAGGGCGAAGTGGCCCTCGGTGCCCAGCGGCAGGCGCAACGGCTCCTGGGCCTGATTGGCCGGATCGTCCGACCGGCCGACGACGGGGGCCAGCCAGGGCGCGCCGGGCCGGGCCTCCCAGGTCTGCCCGTCCCAGCCCGGCTCCCCGGCCCGCACTTGGTCCAGGAAAACCGTGGCGGGCAGGGGCGGAGAGAGAGGACTCTTCAGGCGCTGCAGGCCCAGACGGTCCGCCGTCTCGCGGATGTGACGCACCATTGCGCTCAACTGAATCTCCTCCGCCGCCTGGAGGGGACGGAAACTGCGCAGGGGGGTGCGCTGGCCGTCCAGGGCGACCTGGTAAATCTCGCCCCCGGCGACCGTCTGGCCGGGGGTGTAGCGGTCGCCGCCCCAGGCGACCTGGAAGAGAGTGGGCGGGTCGCTGCCCACCTGCCGGTAGGCCCGCCCGACCTGCGCGGTCGTCATCTGGGTGAAGGCGTCCGGCACGCCCAGGAGGGCCATACTGGCCTCCCGCGAGCCCATCCGCAGGCAGACCCGGACGTTGATGTTGTTGCGCAGTTCGTCGGTGACCACGCCGGAGGGGTCCTGGGTGGCCAGGATGAGGTGGACCCCCAGGCTGCGGCCGGTGGCGCCGATGCTCAGCAGCCGTTTGGTCATCGCCGCCTTGTCCGGGCTGTTGCGGATCATCTCGGCGAATTCGTCTATGACGACGAAGAGGTGGGGCAACGGCTCCGAATGCCTGCCCTGGAGCAGGTCCCGCTGGTAGACGTTGATGTCCTGTCCGCCCAGGAGGTTGCGTCGCCGCCGCAGTTCCGCCTCCAGGCAGACGAAGAGCCGCTCCACCAGCACCGCCTGGGCGTCCGCCTTCTCCAGGTTGGCCAGCGTGCCGACGACGTGGGGGAGGTCCTCCAGTCCCTTGAGCAGGTCGCCGCCCTTGTAGTCAATGAGGACGAAGTTGAGGTCGTGGGGGTGATGGTGGGCGGCCAGGAGGGTGACCATCGTCTGCAGGAAGCGGGTCTTGCCGGTGCCGGTGGTGCCGCCGACCATGGCGTGGGAGCCGTGGCCGCCCCGGGCGCTATCCTGGAAGTTCAGGTAGGTGATGCCCCCGCCCTTTTCTATGCCCAGCGGCACCTCCAGCCGGGCGTGGGAATCCCGCTCCTGCCAGTGCCGGAGGACGGGGTAGTCCTCCAGCCGGGGGGTCTGAAGCAGGGCGGTGAGGGGAAGGCTGGAAGGAATCTCCGCCTCGCTGGCCAGCGGCTTGAGACGGACGGGGGCCAGCGCGCGGGCGAAACCATCGGCCCAGGCCGCGTCCACCCGGTCGGGCGCGAAGGAGATCGTCTCCCCGGCGAGGCCGGTCAGACGGAGGAGGCCGCCCCCGCCGCTCAGGTCCACCACCGCGCCGCAGGCGCCGGGGAGCGCCTCCGGACGGTCGGCCAGGAAGAGGCTGTAGGCGCCGACCGCCGGGCCCCGGGTGAGGAGGAGGTGGAGGACCGGCCCGATGACGGCGGTGTCGGCGGTGGTGAAGAGAGAAGGGTCGGCGAAGAGGAAGAGGTAGGTCGGAGCGGGCACCGTCGCCGAGTCCGCCGCCGGAGCCGCCGACCGCCGCTCCAGCAAGGGACGGAGGTCAGCCAGGAGGGCCCGGGCCTCGTCCGGGGTGGTGGCGATGAAGCGGCGCTTGCGCTCCTCGTCCCAGACGTGGGGGAGCCAGCGCACCCAGGCCCATTCGGCCAGTTCCTGCCGGGGGAGGAGGGCGACGAGGCGGACCTCGGTGGGGGCGTGGTGGGCGGCCATCTGGACCAGGAGGGCGCGGGCCAGGTCGCGCACCAGGGGGCGCGGCCCGGCGACCCCGGCCGCGCCGACCCCGGCCAGGGGGAGAAGGACGGCCAGGCCGTCCACCCGGCCGAAGGCCCGGCAGAGTTGGACGGCCTCCCGGTAGAGTTCGTCCTCCTCGCCGACGGCGGGCTGGGCGGGGGGCTTGACGCGAAAGGTGGCGGGGAGGGCGCCCAGGCCCAGGCGCAGATGGAGGAAATCGGGGTCGCGGGGGCGCTCCAGGCCGGAGGAGCGCTCCCAGAGGTGGCGGGCGTGCTCCGGGGAGAAGCGCCGGGCGCGGGCCAGGCAGGTCTGTGGGTCGGGGTTGGGCTCCAGGGAGGCCTGGCGCTGGCGGGCGGCCAGGCCCTCCAGTTCCTGCCGTTTCCCGGCCAGGTAGGCGCGGTAGCGGCGCTCCCGCTCCTCCACGGCCCGGCGGTACCTGTTGCGCTCGCTGCTGTAGGTGATCAGCCCAACCAGCCCGGAGCCCAGCATCATGGGCAGGGAGAAGAGGAGG
>DAOTWL010000195.1:0-1841 GCA_034435875.1 Anaerolineae bacterium | reverse complement strand
GACGAGTTTCCCGATGGTGCTCTTTCCGCTCCCGCTTTCGCCGATCAGGGAGACAATCTCCCGCTCGCCAATCTCAAAACTGACGTCGCGGACGGCGGTCAGTTTTTGCAGGCCAAAGGCGCCGAGCCGGTAGGTTTTGGTCACTCGTTCCAGGCGGAGCATCTCAGTACGCCCTCCAGCAGGCCACAGAATGTCCGGGGGAAATTTCCAGGAACGGAGGGACTTCCGTGCAGCGGTCAAAGGCGACGGGGCACCGCTCCTGGAAACGGCATCCCGCCGGGGGGTTCAACAGTTGGGGAGGGGAGCCGGGAATCCCCAGCAGCCGTTCCTCCTGGTAGCGCACGCCGACCTTCGGAAGGGAGCCGATGAGCATTCGGGTGTAGGGGTGGCGGGGGTCCCGGAAAATGGTCTCCGTCGGCGCCTTTTCCGAAAGTTGACCGGCGTACATCACCAGGATGGAATCGGCAATCTGGTAGAGGATGGAGATGTCGTGGGTGATGATGATGGTGCTCTTGACGAAGCCCCGGTCCCGGAACTCCACCAGCATCTCGCAGACCGCTTTCTGAGTGGACACGTCCAGCGCCGAGGTGATTTCATCCGCAATCAGCAGGGAGGGGTTCAGCAGCGTGGAGATCACCATGACCGTCCGCTGCTTCATCCCTCCCGATAACTCTATCGGGTACATCTTCAACACATCGTGGGACAACTGGACCAGGTCCAGCCGTCGTTTCAGTTCCGGCAGGGCCTGATCGTAATTCATCCCCCGGCTCTCCAGAAGTTCGGCGATCATCCGTCCGATTTTACGGGTTGGGTTGAGGGCGTTCATAGCGTACTGGGGAATGAGGGAGATATGCCGGTAGCGGAATTCCCGCATCTGCTCCATATCCCAGACCGGCACCTCCCGTCCGTCCAGGACGACACGGCCCTCTATGTAGTTCATCGGGGGGCGCAGGTAGATGAGGCTGTGGCCCAGGGTGGTTTTCCCGCAGCCGGATTCGCCCGCCAGTCCCATCATCTCGCCGTCGGCGAGGGTGAACGTGGCTCGCTCCAGGGCCCGAACGTACCCCCGGATCGTTTTGTAATAGACGGTGAGGTTTTCTACCTGAAGCACCTTACATCTCCCGCAGTTTGGGGTTGAAAATCTCGTCCAGGCCGACGTTGGTAATGTAGAGGGCGCCGACGATGGCGGCGATGGCCGCGCCGGGCGGGAGCAACCACCACCACTGCCCCAGTTGCAGGGCGGCCCAGAGGACGGCGTTGTTCATAATCAACCCCAGGGACATCCCCTTCGTCGGGCCCAGGCCGATGAAGTCCAGGGTAGCCGCGTTGAGGACCGCGCCGCCGAACTGAAGGATGAAGACCAGCAGCAGGTAGGACATCATGTTGGGCGCGATTTCGGTAAGGACGATGCGGAGCGAACTCCTCCCGGTCATCCGGGCCAGGTCCACGAACTCCCGCACCCGCAGAGAGAAGGTCTGGGCGCGGATGGCCCGCGCCGCCCAGGGCCACGCCGTCAACCCGATAAACACACTCTCCGTGAGGATGCCCCGCACCGAGAGATAGGCGGCGATGATGATCAGGACGGCCAGCGTGGGGATGATCAGGATGATGTTGGTGATCATATTCAGGAACTCGTCCACCATGCCGCCCCGGTAGCCTGCAATGAGGCCCACCAGAATCCCGATCAGGGTACCGATGCCCCCCCCCAGCAGGCCGACGATGAGCGTGGAGCGGGTGCCGTGGGCGAACTGGCTGAAGACGTCCTGGCCGAAAGTCGTCGTCCCGAACCCGTACTCCCGCGAGGGTGGGGCGCCCACCGGGCCCACGTATGCCCGCGGGTC
>DAOTWL010000194.1:0-2236 GCA_034435875.1 Anaerolineae bacterium | reverse complement strand
ACCGGGTTGCTCTGGAGCAGAGTCTGGAGAGAATCACTGCCCCCCTGGGATTGGGGCCGGAAAATCCGGTGGAGGCCTGGATCGTTTCCTCCACGGTTGGGAGCGTCGGGGCGGGTGTCCATCGCTTCACAGGTGCTTTTCTGGCCGATTTCATCCGGCGGCGGTATGTTGAAACACCCGTGTCGTTGAACTTTATCCGGATCGGGCCTTTGACCTATCGTTCTATAAACCCCCGGCAAACAGCCCTCAACGCCTTCTTCGGGATAGCCGCTGATGCGGCTTTTACCGTGACACTCCCGCAGGATTTTCCCGGAACAGCGATTCAATGGTTTTACATAGACTTTCCGGACATCGGGATGGGGGAACGCGGCATCTCCCTGCGGGCGCAGATGATAGAAGTAGCGGCGAGGGCAATCATGTGGGAAGGCCTGAGAGAGACCCTGCGCGGGCTTTCGGCCCATAATCACGGTATCCCCATGGTCATCGCCCGAATAGGATTTTGGGAAGTAGGCCTCACCGAGCAGCGAAAGTACTATGAGGCCTTGCGAGGAGTGCAGGAGCGGCTGCAAGAATTGATAGAGCCAGATTATGAGCAAAAGTTCATAAAAGATAGCGCACGGAAACCTCAATTAGTTGCCGATAGGCTGGGAGAGTGGATGGAGCGAGCGGGGAGCGAAGAGAGCGTCCATCAGCGACTGAAATCCGGATGGCGGTTCTCCCGCTTTCAAAATCCAGAAAGTTTGGAAGAAGTTCGGTCGCTTGTGGAAGAGTGGAGGAGGGTGGTGGAAGACCTTGTAGGGAGGGGATGGGAAGACCTGCAGGCGGAATGGGCCTTTGAAGGAGCAGCAGGTCGTGAGTTTCTGCGCGTAGCGGAGCCGGGGAACGCTCCGTTCGGCAGTGAGGAATGGTTCCGGCAAGTAGAGGAGGCCCATAGGGCCGTTGCCTGGGCGCGATTCCTGCTGGGATGTGACTTACGGACGGGGAAGCCTGTAGAAGGAGGAAAGGGGGGTTGTCTGGGAGAACTATTGACAACAGTCCGCAGGATCTCGTCCCCGCTGGACAGGTTGGGGCTTTCTCCCCGCCGCGAAAAATGGGCGCGGGAAGTACAGGAACTACTCAGAGAGTTCGTGCAAACGCTGGTTGCAGTGGATGCTTTGCTGAGGCTGGAAGCCAGGGCCCGGTATTTTCTGGAAAAAGAACTTCTCCCTGCCCATCAGGTTAGGGAGGTCATCAGGGCCGAGTTTCAGAAATTGTGGTCGCAATGGGCGCAGCCGGAGTATGAACAACTGCTCACAAAAGGGGAGGCCTCGTTTTCGCCTTCTCCCGCCTTTACCACAAGGCTCAGCCGGCTGCAAAACGCGGAAAGCCTGAGCAATAATATTCGGAGGTGGCGTCTCCCTGCCTATTGGGGGTTTTCGTCCCCCCTTGCCGAAGTGCGGAGCCGTGTGACCGCGTGGAAAGAAGCCCTCAATGAATTGCTTGGAGAGGAATGGGTTTCCGGTGGGGAGTTCGTGATGACAAGTCCGGTCATACGGGATGGAAGCAGACAAGAGGTTGTTCAACCGCTGAAACAGTGGCTGGAAGAGGAAAAAGATTGGCAACGGTTGGAGAACGCCCATTTCGTGCGGGCCTGGGCCTGGCACCTCTTGGGTTGCGATCTCCGAGATGGGCGGCCGATTCGGAAGCCGGGAACGCTTCTGGAGCGGCTACACCGTCAGGCCCAAAAGTTAAGTTGGTGGCTGTGGCCGGCTCGCATCCCGATTGTGTGGCGGATCAAAAAAGTTGGCCGATGGATAAGTGCAACCCTGAGCGAATTTTTCAACATCCTGGTTCAGGTGGATTACCTCTTACAGGCCGAGGAGTTGGCTACGAACGTTCTGGAGCAGGAACTTCGCGGAGAGCCCCTCGTGACTATCTTAGAGGTATCCGATGTCATTGAGCCGCTGGGTCGCGTAACATGGCTTCAAGCGTTGGCTGAAGGGATTCGTCGGGGGGATATGGAGTCCTTCAAGAGCGCGGTCATTCGGGGGGTC
Organism: Anaerolineae bacterium; assembly: GCA_034435875.1. Lineage (GTDB taxonomy): Bacteria > Chloroflexota > Anaerolineae > B4-G1 > DUEL01 > SpSt-77. Next base: position 203 of record DAOTWL010000194.1, on the reverse strand, counting down.
AATGGACTGGAGGAGCGGGGATTGCGCCAAATTCTGGGCCTGAGCAGGAGGAGATCTGCGAAGGATATCCACCACGAATTATCTTCCCGGATCGGACGGATGAAGACCAATGGGAAAGAAGTTGAGGCTCCCTGGTGGGCCGGGGAGCCATTGCAGCCCAGCGCGTTATCCTCATATCGGTTACTCCCCGTACTGCCTTCCAG
>DAOTWL010000193.1:0-8871 GCA_034435875.1 Anaerolineae bacterium | reverse complement strand
CTGCCTGGGCCTCACCCCACCCCCCGACCCCCTCCCCTCTCCCGAACGGAGTTCGGGAGAGGGGCCGGGGGTGAGGTGAGCCGCCGGGGGAGGGGTGAGGCCCAATCGGCGCTCCGGGCGGCGGGAAGCAGATAGCCGAATCTAACCCTTAAGTTAACGCCTATGGGGCCAGGGGGTGAGGAGCGGTCAATCCGCCGCCCGGAAGGGCCGCTGCCCGGCACGACTTTTTGAGACTTTGAACCGGTACGACTTTGCGGGATTCAACAATAGCGAAGGTCTTAAGACCGCACTCAGACCTACTGGCCTGAATAGTTGTGACTACACACTATTATAATCCTTTCAGGCTAATTGACAAGGGCGGAGAGTGGCAATCCTGAACAATGGGGCTATAATTCTCATCAGAAATCCGGAGGGAGAGCCGATGAAGGCGATGGTACTGCACTCACCCCGCCCTGCAGAAGAAGGCCCGCTGGAGATGGAAGACCTTCCTATGCCGGAGCCCGGCCCGGAGGAGATTCGCCTGCGCGTCCGGGCCTGCGGCGTCTGCCACACCGACCTGCATACGGTGGAGGGAGACCTCCCGCTCCCCAAACTGCCGGTGGTGCCCGGCCACCAGGTGGTCGGAGTCGTGGACGCGGTCGGCGAAGGAGTCCGACGGTTCGCCGTTGGACAGCGCGTGGGCGTGCCCTGGCTCTACCGGACATGCGGCACCTGTGAATTCTGCCAGCGCGGGCTGGAAAACCTCTGCCGCCAGGCCCGCTTCACCGGCCTCCACGCCGACGGCGGCTACGCTGAGGCGATGGTCGTCCATCAGGACTTCGCCTACCCCGTCCCCGAAACATTCTCCGACGAGGCCGCTGCCCCCCTCCTTTGTGCGGGGATCATCGGCTACCGCGCCCTGCGGCTCAGCGGAATCCGGCCCGGAGAACGCCTGGGAATGTGGGGGTTCGGCGCATCCGCCCACATCACTTTGCAAATTGCCCGCTATTGGGGATGCGAGGTCTACGTCTTCACCCGAGGGGAAAGACACCGACAACTGGCAAAGGAACTGGGCGCCGCCTGGGTCGGAAGCGCCAAAGACGACCCCCCCGCCCCAGTCCACGGAGGCATCATCTTCGCTCCGGCTGGGGAGCTGGTCCCTGAAGCGCTGCGGGTGCTGGAACGGGGCGGAACTCTGGCCTTGGCCGGGGTCACCATGACCCCCATCCCGGAATTAGATTACGACCGTCTGCTGTACTGGGAACGGGCCATCCGGAGTGTGGCGAACTTCACCCGGGAGGACGCGGCGGAATTCCTCCGACTGGCCGCCGAAGTCCCCGTCCAGACCACCGTGCAGACCTTTCCGCTGGAAGCGGCCAACGAAGCGCTCCTGGCCCTGAAAGAGAGCCGCATCAACGGAGCCGGGGTGCTGATTCTGTAGCGTCTCTCGCAGCCCAGAACGCCTCCTGATAGGCCGCGAAGTGGCCTGCCAGGACGGACTCCCGAATCTCGCGGGCGACGGTGAGCATCAGGTGCAGGTTGTGAAGGGTCAGCAGGTGCGCGCCGAGAATTTCGTTGGCCAGGATCAGGTGACGGAGATACGCCCGACTGAAGTGGGTACAGGTATAACAGGTGCAATCGGCCCACAAGGGGTTGGGGTCATCGGCGTAACAGGCGTTGCGCAGATTGATGCGGCCGTGGCGGGTCAGCGCGCCGCCGTTGCGGGCCATCCGGGTAGGCAGGACGCAGTCAAACATATCCACCCCGCGCGCCACGCCCTCCACCAGGTCCTGGGGTGTGCCCACCCCCATCAGATAGCGGGGACGGTCGGCAGGCAGGAGACCATCAATTAATTCCAGCACCGCGTACGTCTGCTCTTTGGGCTCGCCGACGCTCAGACCGCCGATGGCATAGCCGTCAAACCCCAGGCCGGTGATGAAGCAGGCAGATTCTTCCCGCAGGTCCGGGAAGACCCCGCCCTGGACGATGCCGAAAAGGGCCTGGTCGGCGCGCCGGTGGGCCTCCCGGCACCGTCGGGCCCAGGCGTGGGTCCGCTCCAGCGCCTGGCGATTGTAGTCGTAGTCCGTCGGCGGCGCACACTCGTCCAGACAGGTAATGATGTCCGCCCCCAGATTCTCCTGGATGGCGATCACCTTCTCCGGTGTGAAGCGGTGCTCCGAGCCGTCTATGTGGGAGCGGAAAGTGACCCCATCGGCGTCCACCCGGCGCATCGGGGCCAGGCTGAAGACCTGAAACCCGCCCGAATCGGTGAGGATGGGGCCGTCCCAGGCCATAAATTTGTGGAGTCCGCCCAGCCGGGCAATGCGCTCATCCCCCGGGCGCAGGTAGAGGTGGTACGTGTTGGAGAGAATCATCGTCGCCCCGAGACCCCGGAGGTCGCGCGGGGAGACGGCCTTGACGGTCCCCTGAGTCCCCACCGGCATGAAGACCGGGGTGGGGACCTCGCCATGGGGAGTATGGAGGAGGCCCGCGCGGGCCTGGCCGTCGGTGGCGATAAGGTCAAACCGGAAGGCGGTCATCGCTCCAGCATCACCAGCGCGCCGAACCGCCCGGTCCGCCCGCCCTCGGCCCGGTGGGAGAACCACTCGTCGGTGCGGCAGGCAGTGCAGATGCCGGAGGACTCTATCCGGCGGACGCCCAGGGCCTCCAGTTCGGCCCGCACCGCACCGGGCAGGTCCAGATAGAGGCCGTCATCCCGGCGGTGAACCAAGTCGGGCCGCAGGCTGACAGCCTGCGCCACCCGGTCTATCACCTCCGGCCCCACCTGGTAGCAGCAGGGGCCGATGGCCGGCCCGATACCTGCCCAGAGGTCCTCCGGGCAGCTCCCCGCGTGGCGGACGAACGCGTCCCCGACGGCCCGGACGATGCCGCCGGCCACCCCGCGCCACCCGGCATGCACCAGTCCGACGGCCCGATGGACCGGGTCCCAGAGTAGAAGCGGGACGCAGTCGGCGAAGCGGAAGAGGAGCATCAGGCCCGGCGTGGTGGTCAGCAGGCCGTCGGTGCCGTTCTGGACGGTGCCGCCATGTTCCCGCCCCACTGGCCGGACGTGGGCACTGTGGACCTGGTAGGGGCTGACCACCTGTCCCCGGTCCACGCCGAAGAGGGCGAAGACCCGCCGGTGGTTCTCCTGGACGGCGCCCAGGTCGTCACCGACGGTGTGGCCCAGGTTGAGGGTGGCGTAGGGCCCCTGGCTCACCCCGCCCAGCCGGGTGAGGAACGCGTGGGTCAGGCCGGCACCGTCCAGCCCCTCAAACCGGTAGAAGACGAGGCCGTTGGCGGAGTGCCGGTACATTCGTGTTGCGTATTGCGTCCTCCGTGCGGGGGGACTAATCCCGCTTGACGGCCGCCAGGATGGCGCCGCCGGCTGCCCCCATCGCCACCGCCCAAAGGAGGCCGCAGATGCCGCCGACGCAACTGAGGGCAGCGAAGCCGCTCCCGGTGAAGAAGCCGCTCAGGCCCATTTCCTTCCACGCCTGCAGGGCCTCCGGGGGCATCTGCTGGAGCGCCTGCTGGACCCCGGCGGGGCCAGTAATCAGCGCCATAATGAAAGTGACGACGGCGTCTATCGCTCCGGCGATCACGCCCGCCAGAGCGCCCTCCTTCGCTCCCTCCCCGGCCGTCCGGGGCGGCGTCAGCCAGTAGGCGGCCAGCACGCCGACGCCTGGATAAGCCAGCAGGAACGGGATGCAGATGCAGCAACTGATGATCCCGCTTGCTTGGGGGAACAGCATCCCCAGGGATTGGATGATGGTCAGGACGGCGAGGACGCCGCCGCCGATAAGTCCGGCTTTCAGCCACGGTCGCATCGCGCACCTCCCTTTTGGGACGCAGATTCACGCAGGGTTACGCCGATTTTTGACACGGAACGAAGTGGAGGGCTGTTCTGAACGCCACTCCGCTGCGCTTCGTGGCTTACTACAAGCGGCCACTCCGCTGCGCTTCGTGGCTCACTACGAACAACATCTTCCGGCTTTTAGCGGTTCACCTCTGGGATTTCCCCCGTCGGCCCCCAGCCACGCGTGCAGACCTCGCCGCGCCCGCAGAGGGGGCCCTGGGATTGTCCGTTCACGATGGCAACCACCCCGGCCCCGTTTCCGGTCTCCACAATGACCATCTCCTGCCCCACCCAGGTCTGGGGGGAGTCCGGGGAGAGCATGCCCTCAAAGGCAGTGAAGCCGTCCACCGTCACCCGCACCCAGACGTGCTCCTGCGCCTCCAGGGTCAGGGTAACCCCGCTGGTGGAGACGGGGAAAGTCGGCGTGGGAGCCGGGGTGGGCACAGAGGTCGGGAGGGCAGGGGTGGCAGTGACCATCGGCGAAGGGAAGAGCGCGGGCCGGGGCGTACCGGCCGTCGGTGTGGGCCGGGAGCCCGGGAAAATCTGCTCCGGATGGGTCGCCAGCCAAACTGCCCCCAGCGCGATGGCCCCGATCAAAACCAGCAGACCCAGCAGGGCCAGGGTTGGCATCCTCCGCCGGGAAAGAAGTTCCGGAGAGGTCGGGCGGACGGCGGGAGCCGGAGAGGGTCTGAGAGCAGCCGACGGGGTCGGGGCCGGCACAGGGGACGGGGGAATGGCTTCCCGGCGGGTCTTCCGTTCGTAGAGGGCGATGATCTCCTCCGGGGGGATATTCAGGAAGGCGGCGTAGCGGCGCAGGAAGCCGCGCACCTGGGCCTCCCCGCCCGGCATCACGTCGTAGCGCCCCGTCTCCAGGGCCTCCAGATAGCGAGCACGGATGCGGGTGACGGCCTCCACGTCCTGATAGGAAAGCCCCCGGGCCTCCCGGGCGGCCCGCAGCCGGAAGCCCGGACCCGCCGGTTCGGGGGGCGGAACAACCCGCTGGAGCAGGTCATCGGACATAGAAGAGATTTGCCTCTCGCATGAATGGAATCACGGACGTTTCAAAACCGAACATCGTACACCTCTCATCGGGTCTGCCGGTTAGACGACAGGCCCTCTCCCCTCTCGTTTCTCCCTCCGTAACCGGTCCAGCAGGGCCGTCAGTTCCGGCGGAAGTGGGGCGGAAAGGGCCAGTTTCTCACCGGTGACCGGATGGGTGAAGGCCAATTCACGGGCATGGAGGAAGTGGCGGTCCGGGAGTAAGGTCTGGCGGCGCTGCCCGTAGACGCGGTCTCCCACCACCGGATAGCCCAGCCATGCCAGATGCACCCGTATCTGATGCGTCCGGCCGGTATGGGGGCGAACCTCCAGCAGCGTGTGCTGGAGAAAGACCTCCACCACCCGATACTGGGTGACCGCCGGACGGCCGGTCCGGGAGACGGCCATGCGGGTCCGGTCTTTCGGGTCCCGGCCGATGGGGACCTCAATGATACCTTCGCGGGGAGAAACCTGCCCCTCCACCAGCGCGACGTAGGTTTTGCGGACCCGTCGGCGCTTGAATTGCCGCTGGAGGGCCGCATGGGTCTCCGGATTCTTCGCGACGACGATGAGCCCCGACGTCTCCCGGTCCAGCCGGTGGACAATGCCTGCCCGGTCCGGACCGCCCACGTCCGCCACCTGGGGGCAGTGCGCCAGCAGGGCGTTGACCAGGGTGCCGCTGACGACCCGCGCCGCCGGATGGACGACCATTCCCGCTGGCTTGTTCACCACCAGCAGGTATTCGTCCTCGTAGACGATGTCCAGCGGGAAAGGTTCGGGCCGGACCGTCGGCGCTTCCGGAAACGTCGCCTTGATCCGGTCACCCGGGGCGAGCCGGTAGGCCGGACGGACGAGGGTGTCGTTGACGGTAATGGCGCCGGAGCGGATGAGCCGCTGGAGTTGGGCCCGGCTGAGTTGGGGAAACCGGGCCGCCAGGGCCCGGTCCAGCCGCTCTCCCGCCTCTTCCGGAGGCAGAATAAAGGAGATCTCCTCTGACAATGGCTCTCCCGAAAGGGTCATTCTGCCGCTTCGTGGCCCTCTACAATCCTACCCTCATCCGATGCGGGCGCTGGCTGGCGCTCTTTCTCGGTCAGCATCACCAGCAACAGCAGGACGACACCGGTCACAATGCTGGCATCGGCCAGGTTAAAAATGGGCCAGTGGTGGAGCGGCCAGAAGTTCAGGTCTATGAAATCCACCACGGCGCCCCGCGTCAGCCGGTCCACCAGATTGCCCAGGGCACCGCCCATTTGCAGGCCCAGGGCAACATGCAGGGGTATCGGGCCTGACGGGAGATGGCGATAGTAGAGGAGAATTGCACCAATAGCGATGAAAACCACAATCAGGAGGACATCGCCCATGCCCTGGAAGAGGCCGAAAACGATACCGGTATTGGTGACATACGTCAGGGAAAACAGAGGGGCCAGCCATGAAGCGACTTCCCTGGACTCCCCCAAACTCATATGGGCGATCACCCAGGACTTGCTGAGCTGGTCCAGGGCAAGAGCCATTCCCGCAACAGCGGGTAAAAGCGGGTTTTTGAGACCGGACAACGGAGCACCCCTGTGGGCCGTCCCTGAAAGTTGCCCCTACCGGCGCTGCTCCATCTGGGCCTGACAATCCAGGCAGTAGAGGGCGTAGGGGAGGGCTTTCAAGCGAGCCCGATCAATGGGGGCGCCACACGCCTCACAGATGCCATATGTGCCCAGTTCAAACTTCTCCAGGGCATGGTCCACCAGCCAGAGCAAAGAGGTCTCATTTCGCTGAAGGGAGACCTCTTTGGCCTGCTCAAACGTCTCTGTGGCATCATCGGCGATGTGATTCCCGTAGCCGGTTCCGCGATACTCGTTTTCGCCCGTTCGGGTCAACTGCTCCAGAAGGTACGCGCGTTCTTGTAGCAGGCGCTCCCGCAACTCTTCGTTTGAGACAGGCATAGGGGTCCTCCTAAATTCTGGTCCATCTGACGGAAATATATTCTACCACACGCAGGCGGAAACCGCAACCAGGACAGAGACCGCCGCAGGGCTGTTCAAAGTTCTAACGCACTGAAGTCAAATTAACACCTGATACCGGCAAGGGGGCCGCTTTTGCCCCCCCTTTAGGCCGGGGGTGGGGCGGGTTTTGCGACGGCCGAAGGCCGCCGCACCCCACCCCCCGACCCCCTCCCCTGAACTTTGGCTTTTTGGGCGAAGGGGTTGAAAAGAAAATTAAGAAGCCACCAAACCGGCAAGAGGGAGAAGAGGCTGACTTTCAGTCAGCGCCCGGGAGCACCCGCAAAATAGAAGGCTGTGGTATAATGAATGCGATGTTGGCACACCTGTGCCCGGCGTCATTCTCGGGTGGATAAGAAGAGACGGACATGCCCCTCCCTCCCCTCTTCCTCCAGCGGATGGCCGCATGGCTGGGGCCGGAGTTTCCGGCTTTCCTGGAAGCCCTCCAGGCCCCCCACCCTACTGGCCTGCGGGTGAATTCGCTCAAGATTTCGCCCGAGGCATTCTCGGCCCGTTCCCCCTTTCCCCTCCAACCCGTCCCCTGGTGCCCGGAAGGCTTCGTCGTTCCCGAAGCGACGGCCCGGCCCGGCATCCACCCGTACCACGAAGCGGGCCTCTACTACCTCCAGGACCCCGCCGCCATGCTGGCCGCCCCGCTCCTCGCCCCCCAGCCCGGCGAGTGGGTGCTGGACCTCTGCGCCGCGCCCGGCGGGAAGACGACCCACCTGGCCGCGCGGATGCAGAATCGGGGAGTACTGGTCGCCAACGAAATCCACCCCCGCCGGGTGCGCGCCCTGGCGGAGAACCTGGACCGGTGCGGCGTCACCCACGCGATGGTGCTGAACGAGACGCCCGACCGCCTGGCCGCGCGCTGGAAAGGGCTTTTTGACCGGGTCCTGGTGGACGCCCCTTGCTCCGGTGAGGGGATGTTCGGCAGAGAAGAGGCCGCCGCACGGGACTGGAGTGAGGAGACCGTCCGGGGATGCGCCCGGCGACAATCGGCCATCCTGGACGCCGCCGCCCCTCTGGTCCGCCCCGGCGGCTACCTGCTCTACGCCACCTGTACCTTCGCCCCCGAAGAGAACGAAGGCGTCATCAGCCGCTTCCTGCGGGATCACCCCGACTTTGACCTGACAGACGTGCCGGAAGCCATCGGGGACACCGGGCACCCGGAATGGGTCGGCGAGACGGAAGTCCGGCTGGGGCGCGCCGTCCGGCTCTGGCCCCACCGGGGCCCCGGGCAGGGTCACTTCTACGCCCTTCTCCGCCGCGCCGGGGACGAACGTCCTCACCACCCCCGCCCCCGCACCCGTCTTCCCGGCCGGATGCGCGCCCTCTATAACGAATTCGTCCAGCAGGCCCTGCGGGGCCCACTCCCCGACGAGGACCTGCTGGTTCTGGGCAACCACCTGTACCGCGCCGTCCTCCCACCCAAAATGTGGGAAGGCCTGAGGGTGTTTCGTCCGGGATGGTTGCTGGGGCAGGTGGAGGGGACAGCCTTCGTGCCCTTCCGCGCGCTGGCGAGTGGCATCCGGCCCGAGGCTGCGCGGGAGGTTTACCGATTGGAACTCACCGATCCCAACCTCGCGGCCTTTCTGCGCGGGGAGACGATCCCCGGCCCCAGCGTCTCTGAGTGGGTACTGGTCACCGTAGAAGAATTCCCGCTGGGATGGGCGCGGGCCACCCGCCGTGGATTGCGGAGAGCCTCCGCCCGGCGGTAATTGCGGATTAGCATCAGGGGGTTGCGGCGGGCGGCGAAACCACCCGCCGCCCCCCAACCACTCTCCCTTCCCCTCGCCCGCTTGCGGGAGAGGGGAGGGACCGGGGCTGACAAGCGGAGGTTTTTCAAGGAGCGGGGGATGCCGATTCCGGGCCCTCACCCCACCCCTTACCCCTCCCTTCTCCCACTCGCCTTCCGGCGGTAGAAGCCTCACCCTCTCCCCTGGCCCCTCCCCCTCTCCCGAACTTCGTTCGGGCGAGGGGGAGGGGAAAAGAGGGATTTGG
>DAOTWL010000192.1:0-1715 GCA_034435875.1 Anaerolineae bacterium | reverse complement strand
ACCGATGCGGCCAGCACGATCCTGGCCCGGGGATCAGAGGCTCGCGCAGCCGCCAGGGTAACCTCTACCAGGCGGGCATAGTCGTTCGCCCAGCCTTCACCTTCCGGGTCGTTACCGCCGTTCCAGTAACCGACATTCGGCTCGTTGAAGGCCTGATAGTGGTGAATGCCGAACTGCCGGAAGTAGTCCACCGCGTGGTAGACATAATCCGCCCAGTGGTTATCGGGATTGATGGACCCACCGACAAAGGGCTCCAGAAACAGCCCCTGGATTCGCTCGTTGCTTCCGTAGCAGCGGGAGCCTCGCTCAGCTGGAAAGATGCAGTCGTAAGGACGCGGAATGCCGTCCAGCACCACCAGGGTGCTCAGATTGCCCTCATTTCCCGCTGCCGCGCTGCGAAGATTGAACCAGGTCACATCGTTTGGGTTATCGGGATGGGTAAAGGTCTCGTCACCTTCGGGAAAGACGAAGTTGCCATAGCCCCAGCGGTCGGGTTGCTCCACCCAGAACCAGAAGGCTGACCAGCGATCCCAGGCGGCGCCGGCCTCCCGGGCCAGGCTGACGCGGTCGGCGGTTCGCCACGCTACGACCGGCAGGTTGCCCCATGTCACGCCAATCTGGTTGTTCACCCACGTGGAGGCCGGCGGGGGATGGGTTACCGGAGTAGGGGAAGGAGAAGGCTCTGGCGTGGGTGAAGGAGTAGGTGTGGGCTGCTGGCAAGCAGTTAGTGCCAGAAGAAGGAAAGAGCCGAAGCCAAGAAGAACAAGAGCAATTCTGCGTGGCATTTGAATCCTCCTACCTTTGAGAAGGCTTCGGGATATAGGCGCAGCGAAAGCCGGTAGCACCTTTGCCAGGGTAGCGATGTGTTATACCCACCTCTGCTAAAAGACCGAAATCTCCTCTGGCGATATGAACCTTTCCATTTTCTGGCCCTGGGGGATTAGTATAAAGGGAGCGGGAATAGTAATCGGGAGCGTACCAATCTGCCACCCATTCGGGTACGTTCCCCAGCATATCGTATGCCCCATACGGGCTTATGTCCCCAGGATGGCTCCCTACCGGGGCAAAAGGAGAGCCAGGCGAACTCAGGTCCCACAGAGCTCCGGCCGGCCTGGTGGGGTCCCACTCATCGCCCCAGGGATAGCGGCGGCCGTCAGTACCCCGCGCGGCCTTTTCCCACTCCGCCTCCGTCGGCAGCCGTTTCCCCACCCACCGGCAGTAGGCATCTGCCCCTTCCCAGGTGGCTATCGTCACTGGCAAATTCTCGTATCCCTCCCCCGCTACATACCGCCCATCCACCATCTGAATCTCCCGCCCCATTGGCTTCTCTCCATCCAGTGTATCAATGCAGTCCAACCCGCAGCGCCATTTGTGCCCGCCCAGGGCATTCAGGAACGCCACAAACTCGGACACCGTAACCGGATAGCGGTCAATATAGAACGCATCCAGATAGACGATGTGGGCCGGTCGCTCGTTCTGGCGCACCGGGTCATCCCCTACGTCGTCATTGCCCATAATGAACTCCCCGGCAGGCACATAGACCATCCGGCTCAGGTCCACTTCTCTTGTCGGCTCCGGCGTGGGGTAGGTGGAGATGTGCACCACCGCCTGGGCCAGGGGCAGCGGCTGTGGCCCCTTTACACAGCGGAATCCGACCCGGCTGTCCTCCCTCCGCAGACTCCGGAAAGTGATAGGCCAGTACATACCCATATTAG
>DAOTWL010000191.1:0-17933 GCA_034435875.1 Anaerolineae bacterium | reverse complement strand
CCCAGCCAGATCCCGAAACAGATTCCCTCCGGACGGCAGGAAATCCGTTTGACAAATCAGCGCGTTTGTAGTACAAAAGGAAAAGTCAGTTCGGGGGGTACGGGGACTTGAAGATGCGGTTGCCGGAACCGGTCCATTCCTACATCAAGTGGCTCCTGCCAGGCATCGGCGTCAAGCGCTGGCTGCTGGTACTGGCACTGGGCGTCATCCTCATTGGCCTGGGAACGGGCCTCTTTTTCCGACAATTCTACCTGTTCGCAGGAATCTACCGCTATCTATCCTTGGCCTTTCTGCCCCTCTGGGCCCGGGGCCCGCTCCTTATCCTCATCGGCCTGGGGCTGGTCATCGTTGGGCTGATTGGCCTGAACCGGGTCCTGCTCTCCCCATTTGTCCGGGATGGCCACGAAGTCGTAGAGGCGTTATACCGACACCGACAGAGCAGCCAGGGGCCGAAAATCGTCGCCATCGGAGGCGGACACGGCCTGGCGACATTGCTCCGGGGGCTGAAGGCCCACACGGCCAACATCACTGCGATTGTCACCGTCGCCGACGATGGCGGCAGTTCCGGGCGTCTGCGCCGGGCTCTGGGTGTGCTTCCTCCTGGCGACTTCCGAAACTGCATCGCGGCGCTGGCGGACGACGAAGGGCTCATCACCCAGCTCTTTCAGTACCGTTTCCCCTCGGCGGGTGCGGATTCGGGCCTGGATGGTCACAGTTTCGGCAACCTCTTCATCACCGCGATGGCCGAAGTGACCGGCTCATTTGAGCGCGCGATTTTGGAATCCAGCCGCGTGCTGGCGATACGGGGGGAAGTACTGCCCAGCACCCTGCACAGCGTGACCCTGATGGGCGACCTGCGGGAAGAGGCAACCGAGGGCGGGGTACGACGGGTGGCAGGGGAATCCACGATTACCCAGGCCGTCGGGACCATTGAGCGGGTCTATCTGGAGCCGGACGACGTTCCGGCCTATCCGCGGGCTGTACGGGCGATTCTGGAGGCCGACATGGTCATCGCAGGGCCCGGCTCCCTGTACACCAGCGTCCTGCCCAACCTGCTGGTGCGGGAGATTGCCCAGGCGGTCGCAGCCACCCGCGCGGTGCGGGTCTACGTCTGCAACGTGGCCACTCAGCGGGGAGAGACCGATGGCTACACCGTCGGCGACCATGTGGCCGCGCTGGAGCGGCATGTGGGTCCCGGCCTCTTCCCGATTGTCCTGGCCAACGACAACTTTGCCTACGCTGACCGGTTACCGGAGGGCGTAGAGCACCCCCGCCTGGAAATTCCGGCGGGGGCTTCCTATATCCTCCACACTGCCGATTTGGTAGACCCGGCCTGCCCCTGGCGGCACGACAGCGGGAAACTGGCCCGCGCGCTGATGCGGATTTTGGAGAAGCGGAAAGCATGAAGAGAATACGATTTTTCTAAAGGTGTACGGGGTAAGTTCTATCGCCCGGACGTTCATCTCCTAATGCCCATTTATTTGGAACTGGAGTCTGGTGATTCTTGAAAACGTGCAGAAATCTCCCAATAGGACGCCGATTTCCGCAGGCTTCGCCCGCAGATTCTGAGGATTTTCAAAGACCATCTGCGCAAAATCTGCGGGAATCTGCGTCCAAAGGAAGATTCGCCAGAGTCCAGTAACTCACATAAGGAGGTCACCATGGTGAAAGTCGGTATCAATGGATTCGGCCGTGTCGGACGTCAGGTCTTTAAGGCCATGCGCGATCTGTACGGGGACCTGCTGGAGGTGGTGGCGGTCAACGACATCACCTCCCCCGACGTCCTGGCCCACCTGCTCAAGTACGACTCCAATTACGGCCCCTTCAACGGCACCGTAGAGGTGCAGGGCAGCAGCATCATCGTGGACGGGAAGGAGGTCAGGGTCTTCGCCGAGAAGGACCCGGCCAACCTCCCCTGGAAGGACCTGGGCGTCCAACTGGTGATAGAGTCCACCGGCGTCTTCACCGACGCGCAGAAGGCGGCGGCCCACCGGCAGGCCGGCGCCCGGAAGGTCATCATCACCGCGCCGGCGAAAAACGAGGACATTACCATTATCATCGGCGTCAACGAGGACCAGTACGACCCCGAGAAGCACCACATCGTCTCTAACGCCTCCTGCACCACGAACTCGGTGGTGCCGGTGGCCAAGGTCCTCCACGATAACTTCGGCATTGAGCACGGCTTCCTGACCACCGTCCACTCCTACACCAACGACCAGCGCATCCTGGACCTGCCGCACAAGGACCTGCGGCGGGCGCGCGCGGCGGCCCTCTCCATTATCCCCACCACCACCGGCGCCGCCAAAGCCGTCACCCTGGTCGTCCCTGAACTGAAGGGGAAGTTTGACGGCATTGCGCTGCGGGTGCCCACCCCCACCGTCTCCATCTCCGACTTTGTCGTCACCCTCCAGCGGCCGGTGACCCGCGACGAGGTGAACGCCGCGTTCAAGGCCGCCGCCGAGGGCCGGATGAAGGGCATCCTGGGCTATACCGAAGAGCCGCTGGTCTCAGTGGACTTCAAGGGCGACCCCCGCTCCGCCATTGTAGATGGGTCCCTGACCATGGCCATTGACCGGACGGTCAAGTTGCTGGTCTGGTACGATAACGAGTGGGGCTACTCCGTCCGCGTGGCCGACCTGGCTGCGCTGATGGCCCGGAAGATGTAGCGGGCCCGCCGTCTGTGGGGGGAAGGGGCGGCGGCCCGAAGGGCCGCCGCCCCAGACCCCAACACTCCCGATGAGCACTCCCTGGCCTCCCGTTCGCGTCAACGGAACCGAACTGCAGGCCACCAGCGAAGTCCACTACCGCAAACTGGTGGCCCTGCAGCGCTTCGTGAACCTTCAGGTGGCCGAGCGCCTCCTCTCAGAAGGCGAGAAGCGGGTAGCGATTGATGCCGCTTACCACGCTGCCGAGTTATGCGCTAAAGCGTTCCTGCTGGGAAAGGTGGAACGTACTCCTTCCCGCCACGGGAGCATCGTCCAGAAATTCGGCGAAATTTACATTCTCCAGGAGCAGCGTTTCCCCCCGGTCTGGGGCACCGGCTTCATCAGGCCCTGGGCTACCGGCACGATGCCCGCTATGTCTACGAAGCGGTGATCACCGAAGAGATGGCCCGGGAAGTGCTCGCGCTGGCCCGTGAAATGCATGAATACCTACGCCAGTATCTCTTAGAGGTTGCTGATGAACAAGAAAACGGTTCGTGACGTAGACGTCTCCGGCAAGCGGGTGTTGATGCGGGTGGACTTCAACGTCCCAATCAAAGAGGGCCGGGTGACCGACGACACCCGTATCCGCGCTTCGCTGCCGACAATTCAGTATCTGCTGGGACACGGCGCCGCCGTCATCCTGATGTCCCACCTGGGCCGGCCCAAGGGGAAGCCCAACCCCGAGTACTCCCTGGCCCCGGTGGCGGCCCGCCTCTCGGAACTCCTGGGGCGCCCCGTCCGCCAACTGAACGACTGCATCGGTCCGGAGGTGGAGGCCGCCTGCGCGGCCCTCCGGCCCGGCGATGTCGTCCTGCTGGAGAATCTCCGCTTCCACCCCGAGGAAGAAGCCAACGACCCGGCCTTTGCCGGGAAACTCGCGGCCCTGGGCGACCTCTACGTCAACGATGCCTTCGGGACGGCCCACCGGGCCCACGCGTCCACCGAAGGGGTAGCGCGCGTCGTCCGGGAGCGAGGTGGCGAGGCGGTAGCCGGTTTCCTGATGGAGAAGGAACTGGAGTTCCTGGGCCGGGCGGTAGAGGAACCAGAGCGGCCCTTCATTGCCATCCTGGGCGGGGCCAAAATCTCCGATAAAATCGGCGTGATAGAGCGGTTGCTGGAGAAATGCGACCGCCTGCTCATCGGCGGCGGAATGGCCAACACCTTCTTCAAGGCGATGGGCTTTGAGATGGGGGACTCGCTGGTGGAGGCGGAGGCGGTGGAGACGGCCCGGTCGCTCCTGGAGCGGGGCAGGAGCCGCCTGGTCCTGCCGGTGGATGTGGTCATCGCCGACGCCTTTGACAACGAGGCACACACCCGCGTCGTGGCCCCCAACGAGGTGCCGCCAGGCTGGCGGGTGCTGGATGTGGGGCCCAAGACCATCTCCACCTTTGAGTCCGCGCTGGCTGGCGCGCGCACCGTTCTCTGGAATGGTCCGCTGGGCGTCTTTGAGATGCCCCGCTTTGCCCAGGGGACTTTCGCCCTGGCGAAGGTCCTGGCGGGCCTGGGGGCCGTCACTGTCGTCGGCGGCGGGGATTCGGCGGCGGCGGTGCAGCAGAGCGGCCTGGCCGACCGCTTCAGCCACATCTCCACCGGTGGCGGGGCCAGCCTGGAGTTTCTGGAAGGGCGGACGCTCCCCGGCGTGGCGGTGCTGAGCGACAAATAGTCCGATAATCGGGGGCGAACGGCTTTGTCCTCCGTCCCCGGTTTTTTATCCGACGGCCTGGTTACCCGACACTTTGGGACAATCCCGCCTGGCGGTATTGCAACCTAACAAATTATTCCGACAGTGCGTTTTCGCCCTCACCCCACCCCCTGCCCCCTCCCCTCTCCCCCTCGCTAAGGCTCGGAGCAGGCCGCCGAAGGCCATAGCCTGATCCCCGCTCTAAAAACCTGCCATTGTGGGAGATCGGATCTGGCGGAGACAGCGGATTGCCAGTGCTCCAGAAAACAAAAGCGGACGCTGCCCTGTGGCGCGTCCGCTTTTTGATGGCCGGGACGGCTTTTCTAATCCCCTTCGCTTTTCTCCGAGCCCCCGTTTTCCCTCGCGGATTTTTTGCCCGCTGCTGTCGTGGAAGAAGAGGCCCGATGATCGGTTACGTAAAAGCCAGAGCCCTTGAAGATGATTCCTACCGGCTGAACCAGCCGATAGACACTGCCCCCGCACTCCGGGCAAACTTTCAGGGGCTCCTCGGTGAAACGCTGGAACCGCTCAAACCGAACACCACACACTTTGCACTGATATTCATAGATCGGCATCCTATCACCTCCCTCCTACCCAATTGCTTCTAATTATACCCCCTTTCTCTCAGATGGCAAGTTCCCGCGTTCCATGCGATGAGATACCCACTTGCCATTTTTGCGAAAGGTGATATAATCAGCAGCGGAGGACCCGATGTACCGTCCGATGGTTGTGGATAATAACCGCCGGCCCGGCCCGCCCGAGGGGCGGTAGCCGTTGCTACCGCGCGGTGAATCAACCGATTGCTTACGGCCAGGCCGCCCCCACCAGGAGGGCGGCCTGTCGCTTTATATAGGGCCCATTCCACTCCCAGGAGGTACCATGCTCAAGACCCATCACTGTGGCGAACTGCGCGCCCACCATGTCGGCCAGACCGTCACCCTGGCCGGGTGGGTCAACCGCCAGCGAGACCACGGCAGCCTGATCTTCGTGGACCTGCGCGACCGCTCCGGCGTCGTCCAGGTCGTCGCCGACGTCGCCCACGCCCCTCAGGCCCACGAACGGGCCGCCCGCGTCCGCCAGGAGTACGTCCTCCAGGTGCGCGGCACCGTCCGCCCCCGCCCCGCCGAACGGGTCAACCCCCGCATGGAGACCGGCGAGATTGAGGTCCTGGCCGACGAAATCGTCGTCCTCAACCCGGCGAAGACGCCCCCCTTCCCCATTTTTGAGGACACCCCGGTGGACGAAACCCTGCGGCTGAAGTACCGCTACCTGGACCTGCGGCGACGACGGATGCAGCGCAACCTCATCCTCCGCCACCGCGTCGTCAAATATATCCGGGATTTCCTGGACGCGCGCGGCTTTCTGGAGATGGAGACCCCCATCCTCTTCAAGAGCACGCCAGAGGGCGCCCGGGACTATCTGGTTCCCAGCCGCGTCCACCCCGGCAAGTTCTACGCGCTGCCTCAATCCCCTCAGCAACTGAAGCAACTCCTGATGGTGGCCGGGTTTGAGCGATACTTCCAGATTGCCCGCTGCTTCCGGGACGAGGACCTGCGTGGCGACCGGCAGCCGGAATTCACCCAACTGGACCTGGAGATGAGTTTCGTCACCCGGGAAGACGTGATGGCGCTCATAGAGGAACTGATGATCGGCATCGTGGAGGAATGCTCCGACTGCCGCCTGCTGACCCAACCGTTCCCCCGCCTCTCCTACGCCGAGGCGATGGCCCGCTACGGCACGGATAAGCCCGACCTCCGTTTCGGGATGGAACTGGTGGAGATCTCCGATCTGGTCGCCGGAAGCGGCTACGGGATTTTTGCCCAGGCTGTCGCGGCGGGCGGGCAGGTCAAGGGCATCCGCGCCCCCGGCTGCGCTGGCTACAGTCGCCGTCAAATAGACGAACTGACCACACGGGTCCAGAAAGAGGGCGCGGCGGGGCTGGCCTGGCTGGCCCTGGGCACCGAGGGCGAGGTCCGCTCCTCCTTCGCCCGTTTCCTGACGGAGGAACAGATACAGGCCATTATTGCCCGGATGGAGGCCCGGCCTGGCGACCTGTTGCTCTTCGTGGCGGACCGGCCCCCGGTGGTGGCGGCGGCCCTCTCCGAACTGCGGCTGGAACTGGGCGGGCGGCTGGGCCTGCGAGACCCCAAAACCATGGCCTTCTGCTGGGTGATAGACTTCCCGCTCTTTGAGTGGAACGAGGAGGAGCACCGCTGGGACCCCAGCCACCACCTCTTCACCGCGCCGATGCCGGAGGACCTGCTGCTTCTGGATACTGACCCCGGCGCGGCGCGCGGCCAGCAGTACGACCTGGTCTGCAACGGGGAAGAGATTGCGGGTGGCTCCATCCGGATTCACCGACGGGAGGTCCAGGAGAAAATCTTCGGGCTCATCGGGCTGAACGGGGAGCAGGCCCGGGAGCGGTTCGGCCATATGCTGGAGGCGTTTGAGTACGGCACCCCGCCCCACGGCGGCATCGCCTCCGGCATTGACCGGCTGGTGATGCTCCTGGCCGGCGAGGAGAGCATCCGCGAAGTGATGGCGTTCCCCAAGACCGGCCAAGCCATGGACCTGATGGCCAACGCCCCCTCCCCGGTGGACCCGGAGCAACTGGCGGAGCTGCACATCCGAATCGTGGAATAACCCGGAGCAGGCCCCAGGGAGCACGGAATACGCAATCCGCAATCCTTCAGGAGGAGAGATGACCCGCGAGGAACTGATCGCCCGCGCACGGGAGGACGGTGTCCGCTTCGTCAGCCTGCAATTCACGGACATCCTGGGCACCGTCAAAAGCGTCACCATCCCGGTGACCCAGTTGGAAGAGGCGTTAGAGAACGGCGTCTGGTTTGACGGCTCGTCCGTAGAAGGCTTCGCCCGTATCTACGAAAGCGACCGTCTCCTGGTGCCGGACCCTGCCACCTACCGCTTGCTCCCCTGGAGCGAGCCGGAGCGGCGGCGGGCCCGCATCTTCTGTGACGTCTACGACCCAGACGGGAAGCCCTCTCCCAGCGACCCCCGTTCCACGCTCAAGCGGATGCTCCGGCGGGCCGCCGAGAAGGGATATATCTATAACGTCGGCCCGGAGATAGAGTTCTTCCTCTTCCGGCGCAACAACGACGCCGGCCTGCGCCCCGTCCCCCACGACGTCGGCGGCTACTTTGACTTCTCCCCCCGGGACGAGGCCCAGCAGGTCCGCAGCGAAATTGTCCTGATGCTCCTGGCCCTGGGCATCCAGGTGGAGATGAGCCACCACGAGGTCGCCACCGGCCAGCATGAGATAGACTTCCATTACGCCGATGCCCTCACCAGCGCCGATAACGCCGTCACCTTCAAATATACGGTGCGGGCCATCGCCGCCAGCCACGGCATCTACGCCAGTTTTATGCCCAAGCCCATTTTCGGCATCAACGGCTCCGGGATGCACACCCACCAGAGCCTCTCCGACCCGTCCGGGCGCAACCTCTTCTACGACCCGGATGACCCGTATCACCTCTCCCGGCTGGCGTACCAGTTCATCGCCGGGCAGATGGTCCACGCGCGGGCATTGGCCGCCGTCGCCGCCCCCACGGTGAACAGTTACAAACGGCTGACCCCCGGCTACGAGGCGCCCGTCTATATCTGCTGGGCCCACCTGAACCGCTCTGCGCTCATCCGGGTACCGGCGGTGCGGGCCGGGCGGGAGAAGGCGGCGCGGATTGAGTTGCGCTGCCCCGACCCCAGCGCCAACCCGTATCTGGCCTTTACGGCCATGCTGGCGGCCGGGCTGGACGGGATAGAGAAGGGTCTGACACCGCCCCCGCCGGTCAACGAGGATGTCTATCATTTTGACGAGGGCGACCTGCGGGAGCGGTCCATCGGCACCCTGCCCGGCACGCTGGCGGAGGCGCTGGACGAACTGGAGCGGGACGAGGTCATCCGGGAGGCACTGGGCCCCGCGATTGTGGAGACCATGCTGCGGGCCCGGCGGAAGGAGTGGGAGGAGTATCGCATCCAGGTCACCCCGTGGGAGTTGGAGCGGTATCTGGAGACGGCGTAGCGACGGGGGCCGGTGGCGCAAGAGGCCACAAGGGCCAGATCCATCTTGCGCTCCGGGCAAGATCCATCTTGCGCTACAGAACTGAGGGCAGGTCCGCCGGAGAGGGGACAATCAGGTGGGCACCGGCCCGTTCCAGTTCCCCCCTTTCACCGAAGCCGCAGAGGACGCCGATGGCCCACGCCCCGGCCTGGCGGGCCGCGCGCATATCCACTGGGGTGTCGCCCACCATCGCGCAGCGGTGGGGCGGAAGGTCCAACCGCCCGGCCGCGTAGCGAATGGGGGCGGCATGGGGCTTCAGCCGCCAGGTGGACTCTCTCGTAATCACCGCCTCAAAGAGGTCGGAGAGGCCGAAACTTTCCAGAAAGGCCTGAGCATCCCGGCGGCCCCGCGTCGTGACGACGGCCAGCCGGTACGAGCGGGCCAGGAGACGGAGCGCCTCCTCCGAACCGGGGACGATACGAAAGCGAGGGGTCGTGCGGCGGCGCTGATGGCGCAGCCCTTCAGAAAGGCCCAGCAAGGGGGCGTCCAGCCCCACTGTATCCAGGGCCGTCATCAGGGCATTGACCGGCGTCTCCATCCGCAGCACGATGCGGCGCGCCCGGTGCCGGGCGTCCCGAACGCCCAGCCGGCCCAGCCAGCGGGCCAGCGCCTCCACCCCCTCGTCGTCCGAGTCCAGGAGGGTGCCGTCCAGGTCAAAGAACAGAGCATCAATGGCTGATGGGTCCAGTTCCATACCCGCTGGAATCCTACCCCCGCCGACGCACATACAGGCGGAAACCCTCCACCCGAACCACCTCTACCTCTTCCCCTTCCTCCACCGTCCCCTCTTCGGAGATGGCCCGCCAGAGTTCCCCTGCCGCCAGCACCCAGCCCTCCGGGTCCAGACGGCTCCGCGCAACCCCTTTCCGCCCCACCAACCCTTCTCGTCCGGTGACGGAGCGGGGTTTCTGAGCCTGCAGGGCCTTGGCAACGACGAAGGCGAAGAAAAGCGCCGTCAGGATGCCCACGGCGATGACCAGGGGCAGGGAAATCCGACCGTAGGGGGAGAGCGGCGCGTTGAACAGGATCATCGCGCCGGCGATGAAGGTGACCGTCCCGGCCACGGTGAGCGCACCGTGTGTCGGGGCCTTGATGTCCAGGATGAAGAGGACAATCGCCGCCCCCATCAGAATCAGTCCGAGCCAGTTGAAGGGGAGGACACCCAGCGCGTAGGCGGCCAGGGCCAGGCAGAGGACGCCGATAAAGCCCGCCACCCACCCGCCCGGGGAGGAGAGTTCTATCAGAAGAGCCTGCACGCCGATGGTCAGCAAGATAAAAGCGACGTTGGGGTTAATCAGCACCTGAAGTAACCGTTCTATCGGGGAAAGCGGGACGTCCTGGAGGGCCGCCCCGGCGGTATGGAACGTCACCTCCGTTCCGTCCCCCAGGGTGACGGTGCGGCCGTCAAAGCCCCGGAGCAACTCGTCCATATCGGCCGCAATGAGGTCAATGACCCCCAGTTCCAGTGCCTCCTCGGGCCCGGCGGTGGCGCTCTCCCGGATGGCCCGCTGGGCCCAGTCCACTGCCGCCTGGCCGCGCCGCTGGGCGAAGAGGGCAGCGTGTTCGGCCATCACGTTGACGAGTTTTTCCATCATCTCCGGGCTGACGGCCTCCTCGGCGCCGGGGGAAACCACCGGATGGGCCGCGCCGATGGTCGTCCGGGGGGCCATCGCCGCTCCGTGGGCCGCCAGGAGGATGAGGGTGCCGGCAGAGGCCGCAATTCCCCCGCGCGGCCAGACATAGACAATTACCGGCACCTCGGCGTTCTCCAGCCGTTCCATAATGCGGGTGGTAGAGGACAAATCCCCGCCGGGAGTGTTCAGCCGGATGACAACCGCCTCAGCCTCATTCTGCTCCGCCAGCCGGATGCCCCGGGCGATGTAGTCGTTGATGGCCGCCGTGATGGCGCCGTCCACCGTGAGCACGTAGACCGTTCGCCCGTCCTGGGCCGCGACCGGGCCAGCGAAGGCCAGTATCCATCCCAGAATCAGTATCCATCTCATGCTCATCTCCTTGTAGCCCACCTCCGCAGGAGTTGCGCTACAACTGCAGCGCCTGGGCGAACCGCTCCCGGAAGGAGGGGTGGACCGTCAACTCCACGTAGCGAACCCGCCGGGCCAGACGGGCGGCCCGTTCCCGTTCGGCGCGGGAAAGGAGCGCCATCCGCGCCCCCGTGCCCGCCACATTGCCCACCTGCTCAAACCGGCCCAGGGGAAGGCGCGGAAGCAAACCGATGGCCACCGCATGCCCGATGTCAATGTACGTTCCGAAGGCGCCGGCAACCAGCACCCGCGCCAGGTCGGACTCCCGGATGCTCGCCTCCTCCAGCAAAATCTGCCAGCCCGCCGCAATGGCCGCCTTCGCCAGTTGAATCTCCCCCACGTCCTTCCGGCTGATGGTGATGGCGCGCCCCAGGCCGGAAACCTCCGCCGGGACCAGGACGAACTCCGTGCCGTTATCGGTGGAGATGACCGAAGACGGGCCCCGGCCTTCCCGGTCGGCCCAGCCGCCGCGCCCGTTCAGAAAGCCCGTGTGCCGCAGTTCGGCCACCGCGTCCAGAATGCCCGAACCGCAGATACCGACGGGCGGAGCTCCCTCCACCGTCTCCCAGTACACCCGCCCGTCAATGATGCGCACCCGCTCCACCGCTCCGGGGGCCGCGCGCATCCCGAAGCGGATATGCGCGCCCTCAAAGGCCGGACCGGAGGCGGCGGAACAGGAAAAGAGGTCCCCCCCGACGGACAGGCCAATCTCGGTATTGGTACCGATGTCCAGCAAGAGCGTCGGGCGGTCCGCCTCATCCATGCGGGTCGCCAGCAGGGCCGCCACGTGGTCCGCGCCGACAAATCCGGCCACGTTGGGCAGGAGGTGAACCATCGCCCCCGGGGCCAAAGGAAGGCCGACCTCCCGGGCCCGGACGTCCAGAGGGGCACTTTCCACTGGGACGTAGGGGGCCAGCCCCAGGGGGCGGACCGGGAGGCCCAGGAAGAGGTGATGCATGGCCGTATTGCCCACGACCACCGCTTCCACCACCTGCTCGGGTTGAACACCGGCCTGGGTACAAAGGTCCGCCACCAGTTGGGACAACCCATCCACTGCAGCCTGCCGGAGGCGTTCCGCCCCCTCCGGCTCCTGCAGCGCGTACGTGATGCGGGCCATCACGTCTTCCCCGTAGGCCAGTTGGGGATTCATGGCCCCGGCACTGGCCAGGGTCTCCCCCGTCTCCAGATTCAGGAGATACCCGGCCAGTTTCGTCGTCCCCAGGTCCACGGCCCCCCCTATCAGCGGGGTGCCAGGGGGCAGGAGAGCCACCACTTCGTCCCCCCGCAGGACGGCCCGGGCGGCCCACTCCCATTCCCGCAGGAGCGGAGAGGAGCGGCGCAAGACCTCCAGGTCCAGGCGGACGGGGCGGCCCAGGCCGTCCCGGATGCGCTCCGCGTCGCTACGCGGGTCGGAGAGCGTGGGCGGGAGGAGAGAGAGGTCGGCAGGGACGACGACGGGGTCTATCCGCACCGGGGTCTGGCGGCCCTCTACCTGGGTGCGCTGGCTGGCCGTCAGGGACTCCGGCGGGACAAAGACCTGGAGGGCCCGCCGGATGAAGGCCCGGCAGGCCAGCCGGACTCCACGTTCCAGTTCCGCCGCATCCAGCCGCTCCCCCTCCGTATCCGAAAGGGGAGAGAGCGCGTCCCGATACTCCGGGGGAATCACCACCCGGCAGGTCCCGCAGACACCCCGGCCGCCGCAGACTCCGCTGAGGCCAACGCCCAGAAGGCGGGCAGCTTCCAGTACCGAAATACCGGCAGGGACCTGTCCTCTTCTACCCAGGGGCTGAAACGAGATGGTAATCACAATGGAAATCCTCCAGCTCACAAAGACACAAAGATCACAAAGGTTTTAATTTATTCCTTCGTGCCTTTGTGTCTTGGTGTGAGAACGATCTGGAGGGAGTTAATTCCGACACGAGTCAGATGACCTCAGTGGGATCCATCCATGGCGCAGCGCGTAGACGGTGGCCTGAGTCCGGTCGGCGACGCCCAGTTTGTTGAGAATCGCCGTCACGTGGTTCTTCACAGTCTGGTGGCTGATGCCCAGGCGGTAGGCGATTTCTTTATTGCTCATTCCGGCCACCATCAGACGCAACACTTCCATCTCCCGACTGGAGAGGGGGGCCAGATGGCGCTCGTCGGCCAGCACGTCGCCGCCGAACTGCCGGTACCGGTCCCGCAGCCATCGCCCCAATTCCTGTTCGGTGCTCAGCACCACCTGGCGCAGCACGTATCGGCCTGCGTGGACGTGGCGAATTGTCCGCACCAATTCCTGGGGACTGACATCTTTGGAATGGTACGCGGACGCCCCGGCCCGCACGGCGTGGTAGACCTGCTCCTCGTCGTCGTAAGCGGTCAGAATCACCACGCCGACCTCCGGGTGGGCATCCTTGATCCGGTGGGTGGCCTCCAGGCCGTTGATGCGCGGTAGATTGACATCCATCACGACCACGTCGGGCAGCAGATGCCTTACCTGCTCCACCGCCTCCTCCCCATCCGAAGCCTCGCCGATGACTTCCAGGTCCCCCTCCGCCGTGATGACTCTGCGCAGCCCTTCCCGAAAGAAGGGGTGATCGTCTACAATCAGCACCCGGATTGTGTCCACCGCCCTCCCTCCGCTCTATCCTGGAAGGAAGTTCCGAAGGTGACGCCTGACATCAACGAATCGCCCTGCCTGAAAGCATCTTCGGGCGGTAACTATCAGCCTTCCTCACCCCACCCCCAGCGGCTTCGCCGCTACCCCCTCCCCTCTCTTGACCCTTCGGTCAGGAGAGGGGAGGGGGTGGCCCGAAGGGCCGGGGGAGGGGTGAGGCTGAATAGTTACTTCGGGAGGTAGTATACCACAAAACCGGGAAGATGCGTACTCCATTTTGGCCTCTTCCGGAACCTGTGGTAAAATGAAGCCGCAGGAGGAGAGAATGTCCAAAAAAGGAAATGATGTCCTGAGCTACGAAGCGGCAGATGTTCAGGTTCTGGAGGGGCTGGAGGCCGTCCGCCGACGGCCGGGGATGTACGTCGGCGGGACGGACCTGCGCGGCCTGCACCACCTGGTGTATGAGGTCGTGGATAACTCCATAGACGAGGCACTGGCTGGGGCCTGCGACGAGATAGAGGTCATCATCCACAAAGACCGCAGCGTCACCGTCCGGGACAACGGGCGGGGCATCCCTACCGCGCCCCATCCCGAAAAGAAAATCTCCACCCTGCAACTGGTCATGACCACCCTCCACGCGGGAGCCAAGTTCGGCGGGGGCGGCTACAAGGTCTCCGGCGGCCTCCATGGCGTCGGCGTCTCCGCCGTCAACGCCCTCTCCGAGTGGCTGGAGGTGGTGGTGGATAACCCCCGGGATGGCTTCCGCTACCGCCAGCGGTACGAGCGGGGCGTCCCGGTCACCCCGGTGGAAACTCTGGGCAAGACCGACCGGCGGGGCACCACCGTCACCTTCCGCTTTGACCCCACCATCTTCAAGGACGTGGATTATCAATTTGACATCCTGGCCCAGCGCATGCGCGAAATGGCCTTCGTCACCCGGGGGGTCACCATCCGGCTGGTAGATGAACGGCCCGCCGACTTCCCCCGCCGGATGACGTTCTACTTTGAGGGCGGCGTCCTCTCGTTCGTCCGCTACCTGAACCGCAACCGCGACCCCCTCCACCCCCCCGTCTACGCGGAGAAAGAGGTGGACGGCATCGGGGTGGAGGTCGCCATCCAGTACACCGACTCCTATACCGAATCCGTCTACCCCTTCGCCAACACCATCCACACGGTGGACGGCGGGACCCATCTGACGGGGCTCCGGGCGGCCCTCACCCGTACCATCAATGACTACGCCCGCAAGGCGGGCCTGCTGAAGGAGAAAGACCCCAATTTCTCCGGCGACGACGTCCGGGAGGGGCTGACCGCCGTCGTCAGCGTCAAGCATCCCGACCCCCAGTTTGAGTCCCAGACGAAGGTCAAACTGATGAACGCCGAGGTGAAGGCCATCGTGGAGTCGGTGGTTGCCGAGGCGTTTATGGAGTTTCTGGAGCGGGATTCGGCATCGGCGCGGCGGATTGTGGAGAAGTGCCTGACCTCCTCCCGCGCGCGGGCGGCGGCCCGCCAGGCCCGGGACCTCGTCATCCGCAAGTCCGTTCTGGAGAGCACCACCCTGCCGGGGAAACTGGCCGATTGCTCCGAGCGGGACCCGAAGCGGACGGAGTTGTTCATCGTGGAGGGAGATAGCGCCGGTGGGAGCGCCAAGCAAGGCCGCGACCGCCACTTTCAGGCCATCCTCCCCCTGCGGGGCAAAATCCTCAACACCGAACGGGCCAGCATCAACAAAGTCCTCTCCAGCAAGGAAATCCAGGCCCTCATCTCGGCCCTGGGGACGGGGATTGGAGATCAGTTTAATCTGGAAGGGTTGCGGTACAGCCGTGTCGTGATTATGACCGATGCCGACGTGGACGGGGCCCACATCCGCACGCTTCTGCTTACCTTCTTCTACCGCTATATGCAGCCCCTCATTGAGGAGGGCCATCTCTACATCGCCCAGCCACCTCTCTATCGCATCGCTACCCCCAAACAGGTCCTTTACGCGTACTCCGAGGAGGAAAAGGAGCAAATCCTGAAGAAACTGGGTGGGGACAAGGTGACCATCCAGCGCTACAAAGGGCTGGGAGAGATGAACCCGGAGCAGTTATGGGAGACGACAATGGACCCGGCCCGCCGGATTCTCCTGCAGGTCACCGTAGAGGACGCGGCGGAGGCCGACCGCATTTTCACCGTGCTGATGGGCGACGCGGTTCTTCCCCGCCGTCGCTTCATCCAGACCCACGCGAAAGAAGTGCAGCATCTGGATGTGTAGTACAGCCGTTAGCCGTTAGCCGTCAGGGGGTAGGGGTTAGCACTACTGGCTATCGGCTACCGGCTACCAGCTACCGACTACGGAGGTCAACATGTGGTACTTCGTTTCTCCCCAGGTTGTCTTCGGCGAGGGCGCGCTGGATGCCCTGGACGAACTGGAGGGCCGCCGGGCCCTCATCGTCACCGACGCCACTCTGGTGAAACTGGGCATTGTGGACAAAGTCCTGCTCCATCTGAAGAACGCCGGGCTGGAAGTCCGGGTCTTTGACGAGGTGGAGCCGGACCCCAGCGTGGCAACGGTCATGCGCGGCGCCGAGGTGGCCCGCGCCTTTGAGCCGGATTGGATTATCGGCCTGGGCGGCGGGTCTCCTATGGACGCGGCCAAGGCCATCTGGATTCTCTACGAACGACCCGACCTCCATCCGGCAGAGATCAACCCCTTCGTTCGTCTGGGGCTGCGGCAGAAGGCCCGCCTTATCACCATCCCCACCACCAGCGGCACCGGCGCGGAGATTACCTGGGCCATCGTCCTCACTGACACCGAGGAGCAGCGGAAAATGGGGCTGGGGAACCGGGAGAACGTCGCCGATATGGCCATTGTGGACCCCGCGCTGACGGTCGGGATGCCGCCCCGGCTGACGGCGGATACCGGCATGGACGCACTGACCCACGCGGTGGAGGGGTACACCTGCACCTGGCACAACGACATCAGCGACGGTCTCTGCATCCAGGCGGCCCGGCTGGTCTTCCAGTACCTGCCGCGCGCGGTGGCCGACGGCTCCGATATGGAGGCCCGGGAACGGATGCACAACGCTGCCGCCATCGCCGGTATGGGCTTCGGAAACGCTATGGCCTCCATGGCCCACGCGATGGGCCACACCCTGGGCGCCATGTTCCACATCCCTCACGGCCGCGCGGTGGGCATTTACCTGCCGTACACCATTGAATTTTGCGCCCGCGAGGCGCCGGAGCGGTTCGCCGAACTGGCCGCGCTGACCGGCTGCTCCCAGGCCGAAGGGGAGGAAGGCGCGCGCGCCCTGGCCCGCCGTATCCGGGACCTGGCCCGGCAGATTGGCAGCCCGCTCTCGGTCGCCGAGGCGGGCGTGGAGCGGGAAGCCCACGAGGCGCAACTGGATAAGATGGTGGACGACGCCTTCAACGACACCCAGATGGTCACCGCCGTCCGCGCCCCGTCCTACGACGAACTCCGCCGACTCTTCCAGTACGCCTATGAGGGCCGGGAGGTGGATTTCTGACCGACGAGGGGGGACACCTCCATCCTCCGTTTGAGTTCACTGCAAAAACTCACCGCAGAGAACACAGAGAGCGCAGAGTTTTCCATCAGAAACGGGAGTCTGGCGATTCTTGAAAACGTGCAGAAATCTCCAAAGGAAGATTCGCCAGCGTCCAGAAGCCTACGGGTTGACCGTGATATGGCCTGCGACAAGAGAGCAAACCGCCCGAGTCTTCTTCAGAGAGGAAATATACGACCGGCCACTGGCCAAGATGCAATCTCAACGGATGGCTTTCCTGGATGCTTTGATCCTCAGCCTTGCAGAGCGAGTACCCGACGTGGAAGCCTTCGTGACCTGGAACGCCCGTCACTTCCGCAATAAGACGGGGCCCCCTGTTCTCACCCCGTCCGAATTCATGGAGGGACATCCGTAGACAACCTGAGAGGTCCAAATTTGCTCGCCTGCCCAACCCGCAGTATAATTCGCCGGGAATCAACCGACATCCGCGAAAATCCGCCCGCCCCAATAGAGGCGAGCGGGTTTTCGCCGCCCCGCAGATGACGACAGTGAACCACTCACCCGACAACAATCTCTCCGGCCAGACCCTGCGCGGCGTCGCCGCGTCCGGTGGTATCGCCATTGGTCCGGCATTCCAGTTCCGTCGGGCCGACCTCCGGTTTGACCGCCGCCAGGTAGAGGACTCCGGCGCGGAATGGCAGCGATTCCAGAACGCCGTGGAGACCGCCCGGTCCCAACTGGCAGAAATGGCCCTTCAGGCC
The DNA here is from genome assembly GCA_034435875.1 of Anaerolineae bacterium. Classification (GTDB taxonomy): domain Bacteria; phylum Chloroflexota; class Anaerolineae; order B4-G1; family DUEL01; genus SpSt-77. Next base: position 570 of record DAOTWL010000191.1, on the reverse strand, counting down.
GAAAAAGACCTGGGCAACGACGCCGCCGCCATCTTCCAGGCCCAGATGCTCATGTTGGAAGACCCCGAGTTGCTGACCCGGGTGCGGGCCGCCCTGGAAGAGCAGGGGGTCAACGCCGAAGCCGCCCTGAGCGATGCCTCCGGCCTCTACGTACATATGCTGGAGGCAGTGCACAGCGAGTATCTCCGGGCCCGCGCGGCGGACGTGCGGGACGTCACCAGTCGCCTCCTCTGCCTCCTCCTGGGCATCAGCCCGTGCCCGGATGCCATCCCCCCTGTTCCCTCTGTCATCCTGGCCCACGACCTGATGCCGTCGGACATCCTCTCCCTGGACCGTTCCCGGGTCCTGGGCCTCTGCACGGCGGAGGGGGGGGCCACCTCCCACGTGGCCCTGCTGGCCCGGGCGCTGGGCCTGCCCGCCGTCGTCGGCATCGGCCCGGGAGTCTTGCAAATCCCCTCCGGCACGATGGTGGTGCTGGACGGCGGGGCGGGCCTGCTGCTGGCGGACCCGGACCGGCAGACCCTGGGTCTCTACCAGGCGCGCGCGGGGCGGCGGGGCGGCGCTGCGCGC
>DAOTWL010000190.1:0-1543 GCA_034435875.1 Anaerolineae bacterium | reverse complement strand
CCCCGATTTCCCAGCCGATTTCCCGAAGCGCAGCCGTGGCCTCCTCCAGCAACGCTTCCCGAATTTTTTGGGCATATTCGCCCATTTTCTCCTCTATCCGGTCCGTTTCCGCCTCGGGTAGAGGAGCAACGAGGGATCTCAGAACTTCTCGGAGGACGGCTTCCTGAAGCCATTTTTCTATGTCGGGATGTAATAGCAGGGCAGAGGCTCCCACCACCAGCCATTCGGTCTCTTCTTGCCTGGCAATCCGATTCATGGCCGGAATGAAAGCGGAGCCCATCAAAGCAACAAGGAGGTGCTCCGTGGTCTCCCATACCAGTTGGGGGTTCACCACAATCCCCCCCGCAGCAACCGGCTCCATCCGGATGCGGGGCCAGTAGACGTTCAGGTTCGGAGGCGGCTCGGGTTTCTTGCCCAACCAGATCAACACTGGCGCTAAGTCAACCTGCCCCCGCAGGTGTTTTTGCAGTTCTTCCATGATTTCCAGGGGAGGGCTATTCGCCTCGCCTGTCACCCTGTCCACGACCAGAATGACCTGTATCCGGGCCGGAGAGCCGGGTTCAGGCAGGCCTGGCCAATACCCTTTCTCCACCAGGCGTTGCCAGAGGTCCCATGAGAGCAAGGGCTCGCAGGCCTCTGCAAGTTTCTGGCTGTCTATCTCCTCATCCGGAGAAAAGGGGCCGGCCCATTTCAGCGCGCCGGTTTCGGAATAGGCGGCCAGGCGGCGTACCACACCTGCCTGCAGGCCACTCATCGCCTCAGCGCCCAGGCCCCAGAGAACAACCAGTGTTGGGGTCACTTCGGGAACAGCCGCAGGGGACTGCGGCAATTCGGTCGCATTATGGGGCTTCTGATAGGACAAAGGCCACCTCCGCGCCGAGGACTTGAAGGGTCATTTGGGAACCAGAGGAAACAGCACCGGGCTCCACCCGCAGCCGGTAGAAATCCCGCATGTAGCCGAAGAGTTCGTGGAAGAGAGAAGCGACCTGGTCAAAGGTTTCGGCCGAGTAATACCCACACTTGGTCGCCACCACACGGAGTGGTTCCTCCTCCAACTCCTTTGACGCCACCCCCACCGCGCAAATAGAGACACCCTGCTCAACTGCTTGCCTGGCAATTTCCCGCGCTTTGGTGAGGTTATCGCCTTTCAGTCTCCGGCTATCGTTATCCCGGCCATCGGTCAGGAGAATCAGATACCTGTTGGAATAATGACAGGACCGGGCGATTTCCAGGCCGACCAGTGCGGCATCCCACAGAGCCGTGAGATTGCCCGTCGCGTTTACCTTATCGGTTGAGAGGGGAGCGTCGGCGGGCATCTGGACGGTCATTTCGTCGTGGCGGGCGAATATCACCATCCCCAGTTCATCTCCGGGTTTGCGAGCATCGTTCAGTTTCCGGAGGGCCTCCCGAATCTGCTCCAGCCCGGGCCGGACCGAACCCGAGTTATCCACAACCGCGATCAGGCAGATGGGGTCATCCGAAGAGCGCGCCTCAAGCCGAAAGGAGAGGGGGCCGCTTCCGCTAAAGAGGCGAAAATCCTCCG
>DAOTWL010000189.1:0-2610 GCA_034435875.1 Anaerolineae bacterium | reverse complement strand
TTCAGAGCTTGTCTAAAAAATACCGCGAGAGGAGTGGAGATGTTCGTAGTCAGCCACGAAGCGAAGCGGAGTGGCGTTCCACTGGGCCAAAACGGCACTCCCCTTCGTTCCGTGCCTCACTACGAACCCAAACGGCACTCCCCTTCGCTCCGTGCCTCACTACGAACCCAAACGGCACTCCCCTTCGTTCCGTGCCTCACGACGAGCGACTTTTCAGACCCGCTCTCAAAGACCATCCGCGAAAATCTGCGTGAATCTGCGTCTACAGGATGTCCTACCCGCATACCGGCGGGCGGCGGTCAAACCAGGGGCGGGCCCGCTCCAACTGCCCGGCCAGCCGGAAGAGCGTCGCCTCCTCCCCAAAGCGGGCCACAAAGTGCATCCCGATGGGTAACCCCTCGTCGTTCCACACCAGCGGCACCGACATCGCCGGCTGTCCGGTGACGTTGAAGACCGGCGTGAACGGGATAAAGGCGAAGACCTCCTCCGCCAGTGCCTCAATCCCGGCCAGTCTGTTCAGCAGCGCGCCCGCGTTCAGACTCCCCAGCAGTTTCAGCGCAAAGGCTTTGACGCCGGCCGGCTGGAGCCACCCGATCTCCATCGGCGGCGTCGCCAGCGTGGGGGTCAGGAGGACGTCGTACCGCTCAAAGAACGCCCCCACCTGACGGGCCGCGCACTGAAGCGAACGCAGGGCGCAGGCGTACTCGCCCGCCGAAATCTGCCGCCCCAGAAGCCCCAGCGCCCAGGTGGCCGGCTCAAATTCCCCGTAGCGGGCCTTCTTTCCGGTGAGGGCCTCCCCCTCCGCGATGTCCGCCCGGGTTTCGGCGCAGACCATGGTCAGGAAGTCGCGGGCGAAGGCGTGGCCGTCTATCTGCGGCGCCGCCTCCTCCACATCGTGGCCCAGGTCCTGGCAGAGGCGGGCCGTCTCCTCCACGCCCCGGACGCAGTCGGGGTGGACGGTGCCGGGCAGGAGGGGCCGGGTGGTGAAGGCGATCCGCAGTCGGCCCGGGCCCCGCCCCACTTCCTCCAGAAACGGGCGCTGGGGTGGCGGGATGATGTACGGCGCGCCGACGTCCGGCCCAGCGGTGGCATCCAGCATGGCCGCGCTATCCCGCACCGAGAGGGTCAGGACGTGGTGGATGGCCATCCCGCGCCAGGCCTCGCCGATGTCTGGGCCCATGGGGATGCGGCCGCGCGTCGGCTTCAGCCCGAAGACGCCGCAGCAAGAGGCAGGAATGCGGATGGAGCCGCCGCCGTCGTTGCCGTGGGCGAGGGGGACCAGGCGGGCGGCCACCGCCGCCCCCGACCCACCGCTGGACCCGCCGGTCGTCCGGGAGAGGTTCCAGGGGTTGCGGGACGGCCCGAAGAGGGCCGGCTCCGTATACGGCACCAACCCCAACTCCGGCGTGTTGGTCTTGCCCAGAATCACCACCCCGGCCGCCCGGTAGCGCCGGACGATTTCGCTATCGTGGTCGGGGACGAAGTCGCGGAAAAAGCGGCTGCCGTTGCGGGTGGGGACTCCGGCGGCGTGGGCCAGCAGGTCTTTCAGCAGGAAGGGCACGCCCTGGAACGGCCCCTCAGGCAGCCCTTCCTGCACCTGCCGGCGGGCCAGGTCGTACATGGGGTGGATGACGGCGTTGATCTGGGGGTTGACCGTCTCTATGCGGCGAATCGCCTCTTCTACCAGTTCGGCCGGGGAGATTTCCTTGCGGCGAACCAGTTCGGCCAGTCCGAGGCCATCGTAGCGGTCGTACTCGGTGAAACCGTTCATGTTCCCCCCTGCTCAGACGTCTGGCGTGGATTGCCCCTGCGCGCTCTCAATCCGCTCCGCTCCTGCGGCGAGCCGTCCCCAGGTTCCCGTTCGCACGCTATGGGCTCTGCTTCCGGCAACTGGATGCTTACGGGAATGGGGGAAATCACATCCGGGCGCGCCGTGCCGATGTCATTGATGCCCGTTTGCCTCGTCGCGCAGGGCTTGTCGTCATGTAGGGGTAGGCGACGGACTGACGATGACCCGCACGTTGGGCAAGTTGATTTCAATCTCGCGGACGTTGGAGGGCACGGTCTTGCCAAGCGGCGCAGTCAGCACCAGCCGGTCACCTACAATCGCGCTTTGCAAAGTCGGTTCAGGCTGCTCGGCTCGGTCTAACATTGTAAAAACCAATTCGGCCGGTATTTGATCATCCAGACCGGGGCGGTCAATGAACGCTTCTAACATTTGCTCAAACTCAGCATCGTTCATCTCACCGATCCATTTCTCAGACATGACTTGCCTCCCTCCTGCAGGGCTATCAGCCGCCGTTTCCATGTAAAGTACGATGATCAAGTCGTGTCCGCGCAGCGTTATTTGGGCCACACCGGGCAATACTTGCCAGATGGCCGTGCAGGCAACCGGCGTCGGCTCACCGTTTAAGAGGCGCCAGAATTGTGGTTTGAGCCAGACGACTCTGTGCCAGCACCGTGTGCTCGTATGACTGCTCGGACATTTTTTCTCCGGCTCAGCTCTCCCCCTGGCCTGCGGCCAGGGGAGAGGGGGGAGAGCAAGGGGTTCTGCGGCGGCCTTCGGCCGCCGCAGAACCCCTCCTCCCTCCCTTTCCCTCTCCCCCCTCC
>DAOTWL010000188.1:0-42855 GCA_034435875.1 Anaerolineae bacterium | reverse complement strand
GAACGGGCCCGCCAGCAGGCGGAACGGGCCCGCCAGCAGGCGGAGCAACGGGCGGCGGAGGAGGCGGAAGCCCGCCGCCGGGCGGAAGAGGAACTGGAACGATTACGGGACGAACTGGCCCGGCTGAAAGGAGGTTGATCCCCGCAATGGCGGCGCACCGACTCCTGAGCCGGGCCCTGGCCCTCTTCTTTCTCCTGCCGTTGACCGTCCACGCGGCCCCCGGGCCCCCCGAATCCGCCTACGTCCCCGGAGTGCTGGGGCACCGGCAGGAGCGCCCGCTCAGTTGTGAGGCCCGCTCCGCGGTGGACCTGGCCGCGTTCTGGGGGGTCGCCGTCAGCGAGGAGGCTTTCTTCGCCACCCTGCCCCGCTCCGATAACCCCCACTCCGGCTTTGTCGGCGACGTGGATGACCCGCCGGGGAGCCTGCCCCCGGGTGGCTACGGCGTCTACGCCGGCCCCGTCGCCACCGCCCTGCGCCGGTACGGGCTGGACGCCCGCGCCCACCGCTGGTTCGGGCTGGAGCCCCTGAAAGAAGAACTGGCCGCCGGACGCCCCGTCGTCATCTGGGCCACCTACCGGATGCTCCAGCCGGAAATCGCCTCCTGGACCGCCGCCGACGGCACTGTCTCCATCGTCGTCCAGTGGGAGCACACCTTCATCGCCGTCGGCTATGACGCCGACGGCCTCTACCTGATAGATGCCTACGACGGGCGGACCCACTACTACCCGTTCAGCCTGTTCCTGCCGGCCTGGATGCAATTGAACGAAATGGCGGTGACGGTGAGCGGACGCCTGGACGGCCCCCCGTACCCCTGGACGGACATTCGGGCCGGAGGCTCCTCGCCCTGGCCCGCGTTTCCCCCGATGTGGTAACCCGAATCCCACCCCAAGGAGGAACCATGCGCAGTCTGAACGACGTTCGGAAGATGCTGGAGAAGATCGGCATTCCCGGACGGGATGCCTACGACCTGCCGGATAGCCCCAAGCGCTTCCCCGATGGCGCGCACTACCGGATGGAAATCTCCGGCGTGGAGCGGCCTCAGGTGCTGGAGGCGCTCATTGACGAGATGCGCCAGCGCAACGTCCCCATCCAGCGGCTCATCTCCACCGTGATGGGCTCCACGCTGCTGGACGATGCCGAACTGCGGGACTTCGCCCAGATGGCGGCGGAGGCGAAACTGGAAGTCATCATCACCCCCGGCCCCCGCTCCGGCTGGGACGTGGGGCGACAACTGGCGACACCGGAGGGCGCCCTTTCCGGCCTCCGCTATCGCGGCTCCGACCAACTCTCCTACGTCATCGCCGAGATGCTCCGCTGCATTGACATCGGCTTTCGCGGCTTCCTCTGCATTGACGAGGGGCTCCTCTGGGTGGTCAACCAGTTAAAGAAGACGGGCGACATCCCCGAGGACGTGGTCTTCAAGGTCAGTATCTTCGCCGGGCACGCGTCGGCGGCAGGCGGAAAGGTACTCCAGATGCTGGGTGCGTCTACGTTTAACCCTCTGGGCGACCTTTCCCTGCCCCAACTGGCCGCTATCCGTCAGGCTGTGGACATCCCGCTGGACCTGCATATTTACCTCTCTGACTCCTTCGGCGGTTTCAATCGTTTTTACGAAGGGGCGGAGATGGCGCGGGTCTGCGCACCCTGTTACTTCAAGATTGAGCCTGGACCGGCGCTGGCGGCCGGGGCCGGAGCGATGTACCGCCCCTGGACCAGCCCGGATTTCCTGGCCTGGCAGGCCCGCGAAAAGGTGAAGTACGCCCAGATCATCCACGAACTCATCCAGGCCACCTACCCTCATCTCAAACTCTCCGAGCAGGGCCCGGCCGACCTGGCTATCCCGAAGCCACGGTAGCCTTTCACCGGAGCAGAAATGTCGGAGTACAGGAGGAGAGTAAGTATGCTGGAGCATTTTTCCGTAGAAGAGTGGATGGAGACCGTTGAGCGGAAACTCCGGGAGCAGGAGCGTCGCCTCCAGGAGATGGAAGCCCGAATGCGGCAACTGGAGGAGCGGGTCCAGGCGCTGGACGCGGAAATGCGCCGGTACCGGCAGCGCATCGCGATGCTGGAGAGAATCCTGGTGGAAAAGGGCCTGATGCGGCCCGACCTCTCCGCTTACGACCGCTGGCTGAGCACACTTCATTGATGAGAGTTGAGTGATGGAATTCCCTGTAGCGCAGGCTGCTCGCCGGGGCGCAGGCTGTCAGCCCGCGGATACAGGCCTGGTGGCCTGCGCTACAGGACAAATTCAGGAGCTACCCATCGTTCTCACACCAAGACACAAAGGCACAAAGAAAATCAACATAAATCTTTGTGATCTTTGTGCCTTTGGGTGAGATGCCTTTTGCCATGCGTTTTGAAAAAAAACCCGCGTCTATCCCCATTTTCCGCGTCCTGTAGCACACGGAAGAACACGGAAATGCACGGAAAATCATTTTTTTATTGCCGTGTTCATCCGTGTTTTTCCGCGTCCTATTTGAAAAGTGTCAGATAGCCAGATTCAGGAGAAGACCCGATGGACCTGACCGAACCTCTGGTAGAATTGATCCGAAAGGCCTCCACCGACCTGCCCGCCGACGTGGAGGCCGCGCTGCAGGCCGCCCGCGACCGGGAGGAAGCGGGTTCCGCCGCCGCCAGCACGCTGACGGCCATCCTGGAGAACGTCGCCCTGGCGCGCGCCCGTTCCCAGCCCATCTGCCAGGATACCGGCACCCCCATCTTCCACATCCGCTATCCGGCCGGGATGAGCGCCGGGCAACTGCGCGCCCAGGCGGAAGCGGCCGTGGCAGAGGCCACCCGCTGGGCCTACCTGCGCCCCAACGCCGTGGATTCCCTCACCGGGCGCAACAGCGGCAACAATCTGGGCATCGGCTTCCCTGTTTTCCACATGGAGGAATGGGAGAGCGATGCCCTGGAAGTCGCCTTGCTCCTCAAAGGAGGCGGCAGCGAAAACGTCAGCATCCAGTACAGCCTCCCCTACGAGCCCCTGAAGGCCGGCCGGGACCTGGAGGGGGTCCGGCGGGTCGTGCTGGACGCCGTCCACCGGGCCCAGGGCGAGGGATGTGCCCCGGGCATCCTGGGCATCTGCATCGGGGGCGACCGGGGGACGGCCTACACCTACGCCAAGATGCAACTCCTCCGCCCGCTGGATGACGTCAACCCGGTGCCGGAACTGGCCGCGCTGGAGGAGCGATTGCTGCGGGAGTGCAACGAACTGGGGGTGGGCCCGATGGGCTTCGGTGGGAAGACCACCATCTTCGGCGTCAAAATCGGCGCGGCCCACCGGCTGCCCGCCTGCTACTTCGTCACCGTCGCCTACATGTGCTGGGCGTGCCGCCGGGTACGGATGGAAGTCCGGGGCGGGACAGTGACGTACGCATGAGCCCGACCGGGGAGGAAAAGGACATGGCAACCGTTCATCTGACCGTTCCCATCTCCGAAGAAGCCGTCCGTTCCCTCCAGGTGGGGGATACGGTGTATCTCTCCGGCGTCATCGTCACCGGGCGGGATGCGGCCCACAAGTACATGGTGGAGACGTTTATCCGCTCCGCCGCCGTGCCGGAGAGCGAACGGGCGCTCTACGAGGAACTGCGCCGGTTGCTGGCGGGCGGCGCCATCTACCACTGCGGGCCGGTGGTCCGCCAGCGGGAGGACGGGCGCCGGGAGTTCGTCGCCGCCGGACCCACCACCTCCATCCGGGAGGAGCCCTACCAGGCCGACGTCATCGCCCACTTCGGCCTGCGGGGAGTCATCGGCAAAGGCGGGATGGGCCCCCGAACCCTGCGGGCCTGCCAGGAATACGGCGCGGTCTACCTCCACGCAGTCGGTGGGGCCGCCACCCTCATCGCTGACGCCGTCAAGGAGGTCCTCACCGTCTACAAGAAGGACGAGTTCGGGGTGCCGGAGGCCTTCTGGGTCATCCGGGTGGAGAACCTCCCTCTGGTGGTGACGATGGATAGCCACGGACGCTCCATCCACGAGGAGGTTCGGGCGGCCTCCGAGGAGCGGCTCCGGCAACTGGTGGGGATTCGGGTGTAAAAGCAGACGTGCCGGGCACTTCCTCCAGTGCCCGGCACGTCTCTGGTCGGGGCGGACGGATTTGAACCGTCGGCCTCTACAACCCCATTGTAGCGCGCTAGCCAAACTGCGCCACGCCCCGCTGATTTGTATTATAGCAGGCATTGCGGATTTTGGCAAGTAGCGCAGGCCGCCAGGCCTGGCTGCACCATAGGGCGACCGCAAGGGTCGCCCCTACACAGGCGAGGCTTGCCGCTTTGATGTTGTTTCAAACCCAACCAATGCTGTGGCACCCCTGCAAGGTGGCATTGGCTTGTGCCCTGCCGCGCCTGCAAAGCCCATGCCGTCCCCGCCCTGGCGCTCAGCCTGCATCAGGCGTACCGCAGGCTTTTGCAACTGGAAAAATTATTTGGGCAATCAACTGCGACTCGCCCTCACCCGCCTCACCCCCGGCCCCTCTCCCGCTCGCTTTCGGCGGCGGGGCCCTCACCCCTCCCCCGGCCCCTTCCCTCTCCCGCAAGCGGGAGAGGGGAGGGGTATAGGGGTGGGGTGAGGGCGTTTGTTAAACTGCAACAGCCTGCATCGGGCTGATACGACGCGATCTTCCGCGCCATCCAGGACGTGGGCCGCCAGTGGCCGTAACGAGTCAGCCCTGAAGTGGAGGTCATTGCCGATGAACCTCTCCGGCAAAGTCGCGCTGGTCACCGGGGGCGCCGTGCGGGTGGGGCGCGCTATTGCCCTGGGATTGGCTTCGGCCGAGGCCCATCTGGTCGTCCACTACCACCGCTCCGCCGAAGCCGCCCGGGAGACCGTCGCCGGGGCCCGAGCGCAGGGCGTGGAGGCGGTGGCCCTCCCGGCCGACCTGGCCAACCCGGAGGAGACCCTCTCGCTGGCCCGGCAGGCCCTCACCCACTTCGGCCGCGTGGACGTCATCGTCCACGGTGCCTCCCCCTTTGTGCGGGCCTCCCTCTCCGGGACGACCCCCGAACTCTGGCGCCAGGTCCTGGGCGTACTGGTGGATGGGTTCTTCATCCTGGCCCGCGAACTCACCCCGGGGATGGTCGCGCGCGGGGAGGGGAGCATAGTGGTCATTCTGGACCGGGGGACCTTTGACCCGTGGCCGGATTTTCTGGCCCACAGCGTGGGGAAAAGCGCGCTCTGGGCGTTGGCCCGCAACCTGGCGGTGGAACTGGCCCCCCATGTACGGGTGAACGGCGTGGTGCCCGGGCCCGTCCTCCCGCCGCCGGACTATCCGGAGGAAGACCGGGCCCGGATCGCCCAGGGGACCCTGCTGGGGCGCTGGGGGGACCCGCAGGACGTGGTGGAGGCCGTCCTCTTCCTCCTCCGCGCCGACTACATCACGGGCGAAGTCCTCTTCGTGGACGGCGGCGAACGCTGGGCCCACCGCCGTCCCGTCGGCCCGCGCCCAATCTGAATTGCAAATCTCCGGCATGATGGTATAATAGCGCCGTCCGGCGACCCTTCTCAAAAGAGACCATCATCACCCCAATATACACGGAGGTTCAAAATGACATACGTCATCACCAGCCTGTGCAAGCGGGCCGGGGCCTGCGTGGATGTCTGCCCCACCGACTCCATCCATTTTGTGGACGGGGACCCCAACTGGCCCACCTACTACATCAACCCCGATACCTGCATTGAGTGCGGGGCCTGCGCCGCCGAGTGCCCCAACGAGGCGATCTTCCACGAGGATGAGGTGCCCGACGCCTACAAGGCCGACATCCAGAAGAACGCCGACTACTACAAGATCGGTCCGGGGAAGGACCAGGTGTAAGAGCCTTCCTCACCCCACTCCCAGCGGCGCCTCGGGCGAGCCCCACGGGCCGTGGCTCTTCGGCATCCCGTCCCGAGCGCCGGCGAGGGATGGCCCTTCGCCGCTCCCCCCTCCCCTCTCCCGAACTTCGTTCGGGAGAGGGGAGGGGGTCAGGGGGAGGGGTGAGGCTCCATCAAAAAGGCCGCCCCTGCAGGGGCGGCCTTTTTGATTGCCGGGGGGGCGCTTCACCCCCTCTCTTCCAGCCACTCCGCCAGTCCCTCCGGCGTCTCCGCCTCCACGGGGACGTAGATGATCCCCGGATAGTACCGCTCAAAGAAGGCCCGCAGGTCCCCGCCCCAGCCCGCCGGGTTGACGGCGATCACCCGCCGGAAATCCAGGTCGCCGATGCCGGCGTCGTCGGCGCTGCCGCCGAGGGTGTACCGGTGGCGGTCCCACGTCGCCGCCACCACCGCCCGGGCCCAGGCCCGGTCGGCCTGCGGGGGCAGAAGGACGGAGGTCCGGCCGTACTGGACCCGGGGCAACCCGCCGGAGGGGGGTGGCCCTCCCGGCACCCCGGGGGAAGGCGGCGGGGCCTGCAAAATCTCCGCCAGTTCTCCGGGGGTCTCCGCGTGGACCGGCACCAGCGCCACCCCCGGATAGTATTCGGTGAAGAAAGCCGCCAGGTCGCCGGGCCAGCCCTCCGGATTGACGGCCATCACCCGCCGGACCGGCAGGTCGCCGATGCCGGCGTCGTCGGCGCTGCCACCCACGGTGAAACGACGGGTGTCCCATGTGGCCGCCACCACCGCCTCGGCCCAGGCCCGGTCGGCCTGCGGGGGCAGGAGGACGTAGGTGCGCTCGTACGGCACCCGGGGGGTCCCCCGCACCGGCTCCAGGTAGCGGCGCGCGTTCAGGTAATGGCTGGTGGGCCGCAGTTCCAGCCCCCCAATCCGCATCCCCAGGTGCAGATGCGGCCCGGTCGCCTGACCGGTCCGTCCCGCCAGACCGATGACCTCCCCCGCCGAGACGGTACTGCCATCCGGCACCAGAATCTCCCGCAGGTGGCCGTAGAGCACGGTGACCTGCCCCACGCCGGGGACGTTGCTGACCGTCCGGACGTACTTCCCGTAGGCCGTGCCGGGCGGGCCGTGGGAGACCTGTCCCCGCAGGCAGGCCAGGATAGGAGAACCCTCCGCCGCCTGTAAGTCCACCCCTTCGTGTCCCCCATGCAGCCAGTAGGTCTGGTGGACGGGGTCCCAGGAAGCCTCGTAGTAGCTCTGCTGACGGTCGCCGTAGGCCTGGGTGTAGGCCCGGGTGACCGTCGGCCAGAGCAACCGCAGCGCGGCCGGATGGGGCATCCGCTTCCGACCGCCCACCGCGCCGGGGATTGCCGTCGGAGTACCGTCGGGCCGGAGCCAGGTCAGCCCGGCCCAGGAGGGGTCGGAAGAACGGAGGAGAAAACCATAGACGGCTTCTATCCGGTCGTACTGGGTACAGAAAAAGTAGAAATCGGCGTACTGGGCGCCCTTTTCGGTATCCGATTGGGCTGGGTTAACATGGGCGAACTGGGAGATGACGACCGGTTTGGGGCGGACCTCGGGCCGTTCCAGATAGAGGCGCAGGAAGCGCAGGGCGCCGTTGTAGTTCTCCATCTCCGCCCGTGTCGTCCAGTAGACATGACAGCAGACGAAGTCGGCGGCGGCCAGCGCCTCCCGGCACTCGTTCAGGAACGCCTCATCGGGGACAACAGGGGTCAGTCCGGGCAGAGCGGGGCCGGCGGGGGCCAGGCCGGGGAAGCCCACCCGGAGGGGCGGGCCGAAGCGGCGGCGCAGGCCGTCGGCCACGGCGAGAAACCAGGCGGAGAAGGCGGCGGGGGAATCCCAGGAGACGCTGTAGCCGCGCGGGGCGGTGTTCGGCTCCCCGTGGATTTCAAAGTCGGTGACGCCTTCGCGGAGGAACGCGGCCACCAGAGGGGCGAAGTCCTCCACAAACGTCTCCGGCGACGTCGGCGCTGCGCCGGGCCGGGGGCTCAGCAACTGGACCAGGAACCGCTGGATGCCCAGCCCCCGAAGCGTGTCCACGTCGCCGACCGGGTTGACTCCGGCCCGCAGCCGCACCGCTTCTACGGCGGCCTGCTGGAGGGCCTCCAGGTCCGCCGGGCGAAGGGGCCCCTCCCCGAGGGTCACTCCTGCTTTGGCGAACGTCATGTCCCGCCTCCTTCAACTGCAATGGGGCAACTGCAAGGGAGGCAACCGCAAGGGTTGCCCCATATGCATCCATTTCAGGCTGGGTTTGGTCGCCCCTCCCGCCGCCGCCCCGGGCGCCGATTGGAAATCGGCCTCCCCTGGGGGCTTGCGCCGGGCGTCAACCTCACCCCACCCCCAGCGGCTTCGCCGCTACCCCCTCCCCTCTCCTGACCTTTGGTCAGGAGAGGGGAGGGGGTGCCGCCGAAGGCGGCGGGGGAGGGGTGAGGTTGCCCCTCCACTCAGACGAAAAGGGATACAAAGGCAAACTGTTCCACGTCCACCAGCCCCTGATCCGTCAACTTCAGCGCCGGGATGACCTCCAGGGGCAGGAAACTCATGGTCATCAAGGGGTCCGGCAGAGCGGTCCCCAGCGATCTCGCCGCCCGGGTCAGGCTGTCCATCTGGAAGCGGACCGTCTCCACCAGCTGGTCCGACATCAGGCCAGCGACCGGCAGCGGCACCGTCGCCAGCACCCGCTCCCCCACCGCGACGGCCAGGCCGCCACCCATCCGGGCCACCGCGCGGGCGGCCGTCATCATAGAGACATCATCGCAGCCAGCGACGATGAGATTGTGGGCATCGTGCCCCACGCTTCCCGCCAATGCTCCCTGGCGAAGTCCCAGCCCCTGCACAAACCCGAGCCCCACGTTGCCCGTCCCCCGGTGCCGCTCTATGACGGCCAGTTTCAGGATGTCCCGCTCCGGGTCGGCCATTACCTCCCCGTCCCGCACGGGAAGTTCCTCTACCCGGTGCTCGGTCAGGACCTGGTCGGGGATAGCACCGATGACCCGCACCCGGACCCTCCGGGCACCAGCATCTGGGGCCTCAATCCGCAGGGAGACCCGTCCCCAGTCCACCCGCACCGTCCCCCGCACCGGGGAGTCGTCCGCCGGAGGCTCCTCCCAGCGGCCAACCGGTTCTCCGGCCTGAGCCACCAGATGCCCGGCGGAAAAGACCATTTCCGGGCGGAAATTCTTCAGGTCCGAAAAGACCACCAGGTCGGCCCGCAGACCGGGGGCGATGGCTCCCCGGTCGCGCAGACGGAACCATTCGGCCGCGTTCAGGGTAGCCATCTGGATGGCCGTGACCGGGTCCAACCCTTCAGCCACCGCCAGCCGGATGAGATGGTCCAGATGCCCCTCGTCCAGCAGGTCAGCCGGATGGCGGTCATCGGTGCAGAAAGCACACCGACGGCTGTTCTGGGGCGTGATGGCCGGTATCAGCGCGCGCAGATTTTTCGCCGCCGTGGACTCCCGGATGAAGACCCGCATGCCCAGGCGGAGTTTCTCCAGCATCTCGGCGGCAGTGGTGCATTCGTGGTCTGAACCCGGCCCGGCACCCACGTATGCCTGGAGCCACTTCCCGCCGATGCCCGGGGCGTGGCCGTCTATCACCCGGTCCTGGAACGCCGCCACCTTCGCCAGCACGTCGGGGAATCCCAGGACCAGGCCCGGGACGTTCATCAACTCCGCCAGACCCAGGACCCGGGGAAGGTCAGCCAGCGGCAGAAGGTCGGCTGCGCTCAATTCAGCGCCGGCGGTCCCCATGGTTGTGGCCGGCACACAGGAGGGCAGGTTCACGTAGACGGTCAGCGGCAGGCCCTCTGACGCGTCCAGCATATAGCGGATCCCGGCCGTCCCGGCCACGTTGGCGATTTCGTGGGGGTCGCAGACGACGGTCGTCGTCCCCCGAGGGACGACGGCACGGGCGAACTGATAGGGGGTCACCATAGAGGACTCTATGTGGACATGGGCATCTATCAGGCCGGGGCAGACGTACCGGCCCCCCAGGTCTATCTCCTGGCGGCCGTCGTATCCGCCCCCCACGCCGACAATGTGGCCGTCCGCAACAGCAATATCGGCCTCTATGATCTCGGCCGTGTACACATTGATGACCCGTCCGTTCCGGAGCACCAGTTCCGCGGGCTCATCACCTCGCGCTACTGCGAGAAATCGGGCAAGTTCCATGGGGTACCTCCTTGAGGTTTATCTACTGGAAGACACAACTCTTCCCACCCATCCACATCCCTTATTCCTGGCACATCGGTGACCCCTTCCCCCCATATGTGGCCTTCTTCCCACCCCGGGCCCCGCTTCGGGTGTGGATAACCCGCTAATTTCTGTGGATAACTCTGATTGCCTGTGGATAATTCCGCCTGTGTACGGTGTCTCTCCCGACGAATCCTCCCTCCCTCAATGCGGTCCTTTGAGGAGACTCTCTCCAACTTTCCCCCACTTATCCCCTGCCCCTGGAAGCGGTATCTCTCCCCTATCCCCCCACTAATACACCCGGTTCGCACCGACAGCCCAGGAATTGGGGGGCTCATCCCGCATGTCCGGTTATCCACAAATCCACATCTTCTACGGTGACTGCGGAAAAAAGCAGACAACAAATGAAATACTTCTTGCTTCCTACCGAATTAGTGCCACCGCGATAACCGGAATAAACGCAGTGTGGATCAGGCTCTCTACTCTATAGTGCCGAAGGATGTCTCCCAGCGCAGGGTCACGGATGTCCATCTGGAGGAAGGTCGCGTTGGGAGGAAGCAGCGTTTCAGGGGGCCGGATGTCCATACCGACGATTTGTTCTACGTCAGGGTCGGATCTCAGTCGGGCCATTAGCCGCTGTCCCACATATCCTGCCGCCCCGGTAACCGCGACGTTCATCCTTTTCTCCCCGGTTTCTGGGAGTTAGATGCCCCGCTCTGGTCTGCAGATTGGGCTAATCGGTTGTAGAGCGTCCGCAGGTTGGCTGCATGGAGGCGCGGGGCTTCTCCGTTCAGCGCCACGCGAGGAACCCCACACTTCTCCACGTCGGTTTTGAGGAGGGTGGCCCGGCGCCGTTCGTTAGTCACCGCCTCGGCCGCGATCCGCTGGATGGTCTCCAGGTACGCCAGGTTGGTCCGCAGCGCATCTTTGACTTCCCCTCGCAGGATCACCTCTCCATGCCCCTGGACAATGCTTTCGGGTTCTATGGCCTGAATCTTCCGGAGTGATTGCTTCAGTATCTCCAGGTCACCGTCCACGATCGTAGGCACAGGCATCATCGCATCTCCAGCGAAGAGCACCAGGTCTTCTTCCACGTAGACGGAGATCCCATCATCGGAATGGCCAGGGGTCTCAAAGATGCGCAGGGTTTTGCCACCCAGGGATAGAATCAATTCTCCCCGATCCAGCACGATGTCGGGCAGGCGAATGGAGACGTTCTCCAGGAGGTCTGGCGCTTCCGCGCGCGCGGCCTCTAACCCCTCCTCCCCTGCCGTAAGCAGATGTTCACGGCAGCGCGCGTGGGCAATGATAGGGACATCGGGGAACAGGCAGGCCCCGTAAATGTGGTCGGCATGGTAGTGGGTATAAATAATATAACGGAGACCTGCTGGCGCCCGACGGGAGAGGAAGTGAAGGATGGCCTGCGTCTCTATCGGGAACGGGAGCGTGTCCACCAGGACGGCTCCCGCTGGGGTTACAATGACACCGGCGGTAACCTGGGTGTAGAGATCACTGGTAAAAAGGTAGATGTCGGCGGAGACTCGTTCCTGGAGCATCGTTCACTTCCTTGCCTGCTGCTGGTAGGAGGGAGGAAGGGCCGCTCTGATGCTCCCAAATCTCTCCCTTTAGGGGTAAAAAGATGATAGCATAAACCGGAGGGGGTGTCAAGCCCCGGCGTTATTCCCCCGCTATCCAGTGCGCATCGGCGCGGTACAGCGTCCACATCTGGAGCGAGCAGGCGGTCTTGTCCCCGATGGGGGTGACCCAGACATAGGCCATTTCTCCCCGTATCTCCACCCGCTGGGCCTCGCTGCCCCGGCCAGCGATAGTTCGCGCGATGGCCAGGTACTCCGATGCCGGGGGGATAGAAAAATCTCCCTCCAGGGCCTGCTCCGCTCCGCCGATCAGGAAGTCGGCCTCATCCAGTGCGCCCCGCCGGAGGGCCTCCTGGGCCGAGACGAACATCAGTTCTACGGCAACGGCCCGCGCGGTGCGCGGGCGCCGGAGAAAGTCGGTGGTAATGCCCCGTTGTTTCCCCTCCGCCGCGTCGGGGAACCACCCGCTCAGAAAATATGCCATGGGGTCATCCATTTGCTGATAGCCGCGAATGGCCTCAAAGAGGCGGACGGTGAGTTCCAAATCCCGCATCTCTTCGGGGGTGGTGGGCTGACCCGATAGCCAGGTCCGGAAAGCCCGTTCGGTTTCCTCCAACCCTGCGCCGAAGGAATGGCGCAGCGCGTTATCCAGTGCCTCGGTCGGGGATGCGTCGGGCTTCTCCCCGGCCCGGCGGTAGAAGGAAAGGAACTCGTCCCAGCCATAGGTCTCCACCAGGTAGGCGACCAGGGCGGCGGCTTCCAGGTAACCGATTTCGTGCTGGTGGCTGTAAAAATCCTCCGCCAGTTCTGCCAGCGGGATATACCAACCCCGCCGGACCAGCGCACCGGCCCGAGAGGGAATAGACTCAGGCCGGTAATGGCCTCCGGCGACCCATACGGCCAGCCCCTCCCGCAGCAGGGCCGGCGTCGCCGGCCCTACCAGGGAAGCATCCAGCACATGGACGGCTTCATGGCGGAGGACGATTTCCAGCCCCTCCCCGGTGTAGAGGCGGTCCGGGTAGGAGAGGACAACGCCCTCCTGAGCATACCCGCCCTGCCCGACCACCCGTCCGATGAAGTATATCTCCAGCGGCGATGCCAGCCGGGTGCCCAGCCGCTCCTGGACAAGGGCAACGGCGCGTTCGGTAGCCTGGGTCAAAATCGTGAGGTCCCGCTCGGCGCGGGTGCAGGTCAGGTAATGGAGGACACAGCAGTGGGTGGTCGTCGTCGCCCAGGTGGCCAGGGCCTCCGGGGCCGGGCGGGCGGCGTCGGCGATGAAGCGGATGGTCAACGTGACCACGTTGTTGGTCGGGTCCTCGTCTCCGACCTGGATGTGGTCGTCAGGGTCCAGATGGACGACCAGGGTCTCCCGTCCCCCGGCGTCCCGGGTATCCCAGACCCAGGTCAGGCGGGCACGCGGCGCCCCGTCAAAAGTCGGATAGCCAACGGTCCCTTCGGTCAGGACTTCCTGTCCCGTCCCCTTCAGGCGATAAATGCGGACGGTCACATCTTCTGGCGGGATTGTGCCCAGATAACGGGGGGTGACGTCAAAAGAAATCTGGTCGCCCCGGTAGAAAAGCCAGCGGCCCCCCGGTCCGGGGACCGGCAGGGGGTAGAGCGTGACGTCCTCAGGGGCGAGGGCGATATCGGGGGGCGGAGATGGGAGCGATGGTGTGGGCAGGAGCGTGGAGGGCAGTCTGGGCAGGAACCCCGAAGGAGCACACGCCAGGATCGCCGTCAGGAAAATCCCAACGACCACCATCCGGAAGCCAACCGTCGTACATTTCATCTCGCTTCCTGCTTCCTACTTCCTGCTTCTTTACACCTCTTCCCCAAACCGGGGGCTGTACCGCAGGAAGACCAGGTAGCCGATCACCAGGACGATGAGCGATGTCACCGCCGTTCGCAGAAGGAAGTCCCAGGCGGTGGAGGTTCCCCAGTACAGGAGGTCCCGATACGAAGATATAATGGAGGCCATCGGGTTCAGCCGCAAGAGCCAGGCCCGCACGTTGATAGAGACGCCCCAGAGGACGTACCGTTCCGGGACGGTGGTGAGCGGGTAGAAGATGGGGGTGAGGAAGAACCAGGCCAGCAGGAGCACATCCATAATCAGCCGGGTGTCCCGGTAGAAGACGTTCAGCGTGGCCGTGATGAATCCGACGCCGACGGTGAACATTACTTGAATGGCCAGGGTGACGGGGAACAGCAGAGCCCAGCCGGTCAGCGGGTTTCCCATCGCCAGGGCCAGCAGGAAGAGGACGGGGAGGGAGATGAGGAAGTGGACCATATTGCTCAGGACGGCGGAGAGGGGGAGCACCTCGCGGGGGAAGTAGACCTTTTTGACCAGGGGCGCGGCGTCCACGATACTGTTGGTCGCCTGGGAGACGGCGTTGGCGAAAAAGTTCCAGGGCAACAGGGCGCAGAGGATGAAGACCGGATAGTTGCGGAGGTTGGAGCGACCCGCCAGGATGTTGAAGACGATAGTGTAGACGACCATCATCATCAGGGGGTTGACCCACGACCAGGCCACACCCAGGATGGAGTTTTTATAGCGGGCCTTCAGGTCCCGGACAACCAGGTTGCGGACCAGGTCCCGGTACTGCCAGAGTTCTCGCAGATGCTGAAGGACGTTCATCAGGGATTGCCCGAACCGCTTCGTTCTTGTTCGTAGTAAGGCACGGAGCGCAGCGAAGTGCCGTTTTGACGCCGCTCCGCTTCGTGGCTGACCACAAACGGTTTCGCTGCATCAAGGTCATGCCAGCTCCAAAAGCGCCTTCCGCTTTTTATACCGGTTCGCCCTCTCCGGCAGCGATGGGGGTCTGGGCCCGGCGGATGTGCCGGTAGATGTAGTAGCCCAGGCCAGCCAGAATAGCGATGGCGATGGGGATGTCAAAGGGGCGCATGATTTCCCGGATGCGCTCCCATTCGCTCCCGAAGGCGTGGCCTGCGGCGGCCAGCGCGGCGCACCAGATGAAGGAGCCGATGAAACTGAGGACGGTGAACCGAATAAGCGGAACCCGGACAACGCCGGCAGGGAAGGAGATGAATGTGCGCATGATGGGCAGGAGGCGAGAGATAAAGACGGCCCAATCGCCCCAGCGGGCAAACCAGCGGTCGGCCTGCTCCAGGTCGTGCCGAGAGATGAGGATGTACCGGCCCCAGCGCTGGAGGAAGGGCCGCCCTCCCCACATGCCCAGCAAGTAGGAGGCGATAGAGCCGATGGTACACCCCAGCCCACCGTAAAAGCCGCCGTCCAGAACGGCCTGCCAGAGAGGCCATCCCTTTGCCTGGACCAGCATCCATCCGGCCAGCGGCATCGTTACTTCGCTGGGGATGGGGATATTGGCGCTCTCCAGCGCCATAATCAGCACGACCCCCGGCCAGCCGATGGCGTTCAGAACGGAATGGAGAAATTCCACAATAGCGGTTTCTATTGCTTCCATAGGACTCCTTTGATGGTTTCGGTCTGTAACTTTTTCCACCTGTGCGGTTGAGGCGGGTATTCCTTAATGGGCGGGCAGCGGTTTACCCCTCCTCATCCTCCTGCCCCCTTTACACCGAAACGGGAGGAGACCCCCTCCATCTCTCCCGCCAGCGGGGAGAAGAGAAAGGAGGGGGTTGGGGGCGGCAGCCGGAGGCCGCCGCCCCCAACCCCCGTTGTCTCCTTCCTCCCCATGCCGCGCAGCGGCAACGGGGAGGGGGCAAGGGGGGAGAGGCTTTCTGAAAACGGCGTCCATGACTGCACAGGTGGACTTTTCTCGGATGGCAGGATTATACCATTTGGAATCGGAGGTGGCAAGCGCCATTCTGATTTGACAATTATCCGAATCGGAGTAAAATAGAAGACAAAACCACTGAGGAGCAGGCCAGATGCGCATTGCGACGACTTCCTGGATGATCGGAGTTCCTGTGCTGTGCAGCAATGCTGCCAGCATGCCTTGCCGCAGTGCGCCACCCGGTTGGTAATTGAAATAATACTTAAGGCCGTGGGCGCCTGCGGGAGCCCACGGCCTTTTTGTTTCTCCACCGCGCGAGGCCGTGGGACTCCACCACGGCCTCGCTGTCTATCCAGACATATTCTGCGGCTACCATCCCGAGGGAGAAGATGTACGAAAACATCCGCACTGCCGTCGTCGTATCCGAAGTCACCAAGCGGTTCCGCAAACATAACCGGTTCTTCCACCTGCGGAAATGGGCAGACGCGGCCCCATCCGTCATTGTCGCCGTGGATCGCGTCAGTTTTCAGGTGGAACGGGGGGAGATTTTCGGCATTCTGGGCCCCAATGGCTCCGGCAAGTCCACGCTGGTGCGGCTCATCGCCACCCTCCTCCTGCCCGATTCTGGCCAGATAACCGTCTTCGGCCATGACGTCGTGCGAGAGGAAATGGCCGTCCGGCGGCTCATCAACCGCGTCTCGGCGGAGGCGTCCTTCTTCAAGAAACTCTCGGCGATGGAGAACCTCCTCTACGGCGCCCGCCTCTACGGGCTGGACGGCCGTCAGGCCCGGGAGCGCGCCCTCTATATCCTCACCCGTCTGGGCCTAAAGCGGGATGAGGTCTTCCAGCCGATGGAGGAGATGAGCCGGGGGATGCAGCAGAAGGTCGCCATCGCTCGCGCTTTCCTCACCCGGCCGGTCCTGCTCCTGCTGGACGAGCCGACCACCGGGCTGGACCCCCGGTCCAAGCGAGAGGTCCAAGCATTCGTGCGGGAACTGCGGGATAGCCACGACGCCACTATCCTCCTGACCACGCACGATATGCAGGAGGCGGACGCCCTCTGCGACCGGGTGGCCATCATAGATGACGGGCGCATCATCGCCCTGGACACTCCCGGCGCGCTGAAAGCGCACGTTGGAGTGGCTAACGGCCACGATGTGACGCTGGAGGATGTTTTCATGGAACTGACGGGAAAACAGCTGCAGGAGGAAGGATGAACGGGTTGACCATCCGTCCGGCGACGCCCGAGGACGCGGCCGCCATCACCGCCGTCCACTGCAGCCACATCCGGGTCTGGCGGCGGGGCGGGAAGGGGGAGCCGGTCCCCTACGAAGCCCTCTCCCTGTACGAGCGGTGGCTCCACGGCGGCCCGTGGATGAGTGTGGAGACCTGCGCGGCGCACCTCCGGCGCTGGCTGGGAGCGGGCCATCTGGCCCGGGTCGCCCTGCGGGGGGACGAGGGGGTGGGCGAGGCGGAGTTCGTGGAGGACGATGAACCGCCGCCGTACGGGCACGTCCTGCACATTTCTCTCCTCTACGTCCACGCGGCCCATCTGGGACGGGGAGCAGGCCGGGCGCTGGTGGAGGCGGGGGGCGCGCTGGCGCGGGAGCGGGGCTGTGTAGCGCTCACGACCCAACCGGAGCGGGAGGCGGAGCCGTTCTACCGCCGGATGGGGTTTGAGCCCTGGCTATGGCTGCGGGAGTGGCAGGCCCCGGCGCGGGAGGGGCCGCTCCCTGCCGACCTGTGCCGGGCCGATGATGCCCCTTACCCCGCCAGGCAGGGGCTGGCGCTGCGGGTGGGCCGCTACCAGACCGGGCGCCATATGTGGCACGAAATCGGCGACCGGCCGCTGCCGGAATTGGCCCGTCTCCCCTGGGGGCGCTGGCAGGCCCGCATGCCGGGCGGAGAGACCGTCTGGCTGGGGCTGCGGGCGCAACCCCTGGCCCCCACCCAGGCCGACGGTTTCGTCTGGGCGCCGCCGGAGGCTGATCTGCGCCCGGCGGTGGAGGCCCTGCAGGCCCTGGCGGCCCAACTGGGCTTTGCCTACGTGGACCTGCTTCTGGAAGAGCCGGAGGGCGGGACTCTGGCCTCCGCCTTGGGCCTGGAATTCCAGACCGACCTGATGTTCTGGAGACGACCGACGACAGACCACTGACCACCGACGACAGAGTACCGATCACTGAGGCTGCTGACTGCCCACTGCCGGCTGACCGCTATCCACAGGGCGGTTTTGATCGGGGGAGTGACGCGCAATGAACAAAAGGCAAAATGCGATATATGACAATCTACCTGCGACCTGTCAGAAGCGACCTACAACCCGCGATCCGCGATCTGCGATTGGCGATCTGCGATGGGCGATCCGCGCTTCCTACGCGTTCGTGGAGCGCAACTTCAATCTGGTGCGCCGCTACTGGGGATGGGAGGCGGTCTGGCTGGCATATTCCATCGCCACCACCCTCTCCATCACCTACATCGGCGCCGGGATGGAGGCCATCTCCGGCGTGCAGGTGGACACCAACTACCTTATCCTCTACCTGCTCATCGGGACCATGGTCTGGCGTTTCCTGGCCCTCATCTTTGACAACATCAGCGAGATGATTGCCTGGGAGCGGTGGGAGGGGACGATAGAGTACACCCTGATGGCCCCCGTTACCCGCTTCACCCATATGATGGGACAGACGGCCTTCGCCGTGGCTTACAGCCTGCTCTTCACACTGGTCATCCTGGGCGTGGTGGTGCTCTTCTTCCACCTGGACCTGAGCGGGGCGAACCTCTGGGGGGCAACAGTGGTGCTTCTATCGGGGAGTCTTTCCTTTATCGGACTGGGCATCGTCGCATCGGTATTGCCATTGCTGTTCCCGGAGCGAGGCGCGCAGATGACCAACGTCCTCCAGGCCATCTTCCTGCTCATCTCCGGCGTCTACTACCCGGTGGAGGTGCTCCCGACCTGGATACAGCCGCTGGCGCGGGTCTCCCCGGCGACGTTTGTGCTGGAGGGGATGCGGGCGGCCATCCTGCACGGCGTGCCCACGGCGTCTCTCTGGCCCTATCTCTGGCCGACGTTGCTGGCGGGCATCGTCTCCATCCCCCTGGGGCTGGCGATTTTCCACCAGGCCGAGCAGTACGCCAAACGGACAGGGAAACTGAAGCGGGATGGGTAACCACAGGGCCCTTAGAGCCCCAGGTCCCAGCCCAGGCCCAGGGAGGTCATCCACGCGCCCAGGACACGCAGCCAGTCCATAAACAGGAGGACACCAAAGAGGAGAATGAGGACACCGGTGGCAACCTGGATGGGGTGAAGGTAACGGTGCAGTCGCCGCAGATGCGCGCCCATCCGGTCTACCGCCAGTCCGACCAGAAGAAAGGGGACGCCCAGGCCGAGGGAATAGGCCGCCAGGAGGAGCGCGGCCTTCCCGGCCGTCTCCTGGCTGGCCCCCAGGGCCAGGATGGCCCCCAGCACCGGGCCCACGCAGGGGGTCCACCCGGCGGCAAAGGAGACACCGACGAGGGCCGAGGAGAGGTAGCCCCATCGGGAGCCGGCGCGGAGATGAAGCCGCCGTTCGGTGTAGAGCGCGGGGAGTTTGACGGCCCCCATCAGCGCCAGTCCGAAGAAGACCATGACCAGACCACCGAGCCAGCGCACCCAGTCAGCGCGCAGGAGGCGGCCCAGCCCACCGGCGGCCGCGCCCAGGGCGACGAAGACCGCAGAGAAGCCCAGGACGAAGGCCAGGGCATGGAGGAAGGTGGCAAACCGCTCCCGGGCAGAGGTCCCGGCATCCGCCCCGGCGATGGCGCGGCCGCTCAGATAGCCGATGTAGGCCGGCACCATCGGGAGGACGCAGGGGGAGAGAAAGGATGCCAGGCCCGCCAGGAGGGCCAGGAAGAGGGAGGGGATTTCCATCGCCGACCTTTTACGGTTTGAACGGGGCGATCGCCAGCAGGACGGTGATGATGGTGCCGAACCCCAGCAGGGCCCCGATCAGCCAGCGGGTCTGGATGACCATCTGGTGGTACATCCGGTCCAGGCGTTCGTGGACTGCCGCAAATTCCCGGTCCATCCGCTCCTGTGTCCGGGCCTCCATCCGGTCCATCCGCTCCTGCGCCTGGGCCTGATACCGGTCTAACTGCTCCAGCGTCGTCTGGTGGAGAGCGAGCATCTCTTGGCGGAGGGCCTGAATTTCCTGGCGGAATTCTGCCCGCAGGAGGGCGCCCTCTCGCTCCAGGGTGTCCAGGCGGGAGAGGATTTCCCGATATTCGTCCCGTGAAACGGCCTTCTCCCGGATCAGGCGGCCTCCCAATCCTCCAGCCAGAGGGTAAAGGCGTCGGCGACGCTCTCTCCCCAGGCCTCTCGTACCACGGGCGGAAGAGAAGTGCGCATCCCGGCCTCCTACAGTTTGTAGCCGATCTTCCGCAGGAATTCCTTGCGGTGGGCTACGTCTTCCGGCCCCTCCACCCCTTTGGGGCTGACGCCGTCCACCACCCCCAGAATGGCCCGCCCCTGCTCCGTCTGGGCGATGATGACTTCGGCGGGGTTGGCAGTGGCGCAGAAGATGCGGCAGACCTCCGGCACCATCTTGACGGCGTTGAGGACGTTGATGGGGTAGAAGCCGGGGGCCAGGAAGATGATGAACGAGTGGCCCGCGCCGATAGCCAGGGCGTTCCCCTTCGCCAGTTCTATCATAGCCTCGTCGGTGCCGCTGCAGCGGACCAGGGCCGGGCCGGAAGACTCGCAGAAGGCCAGGCCGAAGCGGATGCCCGGCACAGCGTTCACCAGCGCCTCGTGGATGTCCTCCACCGTCTTGATGAAGTGGCTCATCCCCAGGATGAAGTTGACGTCATCCGGCTTCTGGATGCGAACGGTCAGGAGTTCCATCGGTCACCTCGCGGCGTGAAGTGTGAGGCGTGAAGCGTGAGACGTGAAGCGTGAAAGGTGAAGGGCGCAAGGCGCGCGTACCTTTCCCGCTCTTTTACAGCGGTTCCTGGCCGGTAGTCCCGAGGCCGCAGGGGTCAGGCGGTGGGTTCTTCCGCGGGGGCGCCTCCCCGGGCGCGGGTGACGGCCTTACGGGTTCCCTCTACCGCCTCGGTCAGTTGTCGGCGGCCCTCCTCCAGGACCACCTGTCCCTGGGCCTGGATTTCTTCCGCCCGGCGGCGGAGGTCGGCGGCGACCGCCTCGGCCTTCGCGCGAGCCTCTTCCAGTGCCCGTTCTACCTGGGCGCGGGCCCTCTCGGCCTCTTCCTTCGCCTTTTCGCTCAGTTCCACGCCTCTGGCGCGAATCTGGGCCCGGGTCTCCGCACCGGATTGGGGGGCGAAAAGCAGGGCCACCGCCGCCCCTACCAGCCCGCCGACCACAAATCCGGTCAGGAATGCCACCACATCGCTGCCGTTGTCTTTTGCCATGGGAAACCTCCTGGTTCTTTTGGTTGAGAGCACGAGGGCTATAGAGGATTCAGCCCGGCGGAGATGGGCGAATGTTTCCACTCTTCGGGTATCTGGGCGACTTTCTCCCGGCCGGTCGGCTGATAGACGGGTTTGCCCAATGGGCGATAACGAAGCGTGCCGTTGAAATAGGCCAGAAGGCGCTGGCGGGCAATATCCACGTATTCCTCTTCTTTCTCACTGCCCATTGCCCGTCGGTTGTGCATCACCGCCGCAATCAGAGCCGAACCCACGCCCATATAAGGGTCCAGCACCCAGTCCCCTTCGTTCGTCAACGCCAGGACGCACCGCTCGGCGAGTTCTATCGGAAACTGACAGGGGTGGATGGTTTTCTCAGGGTGGTTGGATTTCACGTTCGGAATATCCCAGAAGGCTTCTTCCCAATCCTGGACCAGAATCTCCCATACATCTGAAGGGTTCTTCCCCAGCGGGTTTCCTGACGGTTTGCCCCTGTTGGGCCCTTTGTAATAGCGCTTACCCGGGTATTTCGCAGGAACCCGCACGGCGTCCAGGTTGAAAATATAGCGGTCGCTTTTGGTGAACCAGAGGATGGTCTCGTAACGGCCGGAAAAGCGCCGGGACGCGTGCAGTCCGTGGCCGAAGCGCCAGATAATCCGATTGCGCAATTTCAGACCCAGGGCCTTGAAAATGGGATAGTACAGGATGTCCAGAGGAAAAACCTCACCGTCTTCTATAAAATTCCCCACCTGCCAGCAAATACTGCCGTCGTCCCGAAGCACGCGCACCAGTTGGGCGATGACTTCCGCCTGCCCCTGCAAGTACTGCTCTACAGCCATGCGCGTTTCATATTCCTTGCCGAGGTTGTAGGGGGGCGATGTGAGAATCAGCGCTACCGACCGGTCTGGAATTTGGGCAAGGAATGCACTGGCGTCGCCGGGAAAGAGCACGATTTCGGCTTCGGGCCGGAATCGGTCTTCTATGGGTTTCGGGGGTTGCAGAAGCAGCGACTTCTCCATTAGCGCCCACTCAAAAACCCCGCGATCTCCTTCAGCACCCGCCGCACACCGGCCATAAAACTGGCCGCCTGGATCGTCGGGGAGACGACGTGATGGCTGACAAACCGCGTCGTCCCCCGAACGGTCGCCAGGGTGTCGTTGAGGGTCTCCAGCATGGGACGAATCTCGTCCCGCAACAGCGACACCAGGGCCTGCACCTGGATTGTCAGGACGATGAGCAGGATGCCGATCAGGAGGGTCTCAAAGGCGACCAGGATGATGGCCGCATCTCGCAGCAGGGAGACGACCGCCGCCCCCGGGCTGGGCTGGACCGGGGAGCGATAGGCGTCCACCGCCAGCACGACCAGCAGGACGATCATCCCCAGCATCAGCACGCCCACGATGACCAGACTCAGCACCAGATTGCGCTTGAGACGCGCCTCAGCGGGCGTGGGGACGGCTTCCGGATTCTCCCTCTTGGCTACCATCGCTCTCTCCTCTGAATTGGGATGGCAATTCCCCGAATTGACGCTGATAAATCTCCCCGGCGACAGTGATGCACCGCCGGGCATCCTCCACCGCTTTCTGAGCGTCGGCTTCATCAAAGAGGTCCCATGGGGTTAAGAAAGTCTCCTCATCACCAAAGGTGCCGTTTCATCCTGATACTGATTGTATCATACTTTCCCATGGCGCACAAATCACCCCGCCCCCCAGGACAACCTCGCCGTCATACAGAACCAGGTACTGGCCCGGGGTGATGTCCCGCTGGGGGACGGCGAAGCGGACGTGGAGACGGCCGTCCGGCAGGGGAGTGGCGACTACCGGGGCCTCCTTGTGTCGGTAACGAATCTGGGCGGTGGCCTCAAAGGGCCCCGGCGGCTCCTCTCCGGAGATGTAGTGCATCCGGGCGGCGACGCACTCCGATTGCCCCAACTCCTCCGCCCGCCCGACGATCAGGGCGTTGTGCTGAGGGTCCAGCGCCAGGACGTAGAGGGGAACCGGGGCCGATACGCCGATGCCCTTTCGCTGCCCGACGGTGTAGTGGATCAACCCCTTGTGTTCTCCCAGCACCCGGCCCGCCGTATCCAGAATGGGGCCGGGGCGGACCGCCTCCGGCGCGTGTTCGGCGACGAACCGGCGGTAGTCCCCGTCGGCCAGGAAGCAGACATCCTGGCTCTCCGGCTGGTCGGCGACGGGGAGGCCCCGGGCCCGCGCCATTTCCCGGACCTCCCTCTTGGTCAGGTCGCCCAGGGGGAAGAGGACGCGCGCTAACTGCTCCTGCGTCAGGACGTGCAGGACGTAGGACTGGTCTTTGGTGCGGTCCCGGCCCCGCAGCAACTGGTAGCGGTCCCCCGCCCGGCGGACGCGGGCGTAGTGGCCGGTCGCCAGGAAGTCCGCGCCGTGCTCCAGGGCCCAATTCATCAGCAACCCGAACCGGATTTCCCGGTTGCAGGGGATGCAGGGGTTGGGGGTACGGGCGGCGGCGTATTCGGCGACGAAGGTCTCCACGACGGCGCGGCGGAAAGGCTCCCGCATGTCCACTTCATAGAACGGGATGCCCAGCCGCGCGGCGACGTCCCGCGCGCGCTCCACCGCCTCCGGCGTGCAGCAGAGGTTCTCCCGGCAACCGGCGGCGGGTTCGGCCCACAGCCGCAGCATCACGCCGGTCACCCGGTAGCCCTGCTCCACCAGCCGCGCCGCCGCGACGCTGCTATCCACCCCTCCGCTCATCGCGATCGCGACATGGTGACTCATCGGAACTGCGTATTCGTGGCACAGGCGGTTCGCCCGGTAGCACTGCATTGAATCGTGGGAAGACGTAGGGCGGGCTTTCAGCCCGCCATATGGGGGGACAGCCTGGAAAGGATGTCCTACATCTGGGGGTTCTTACACCCGTTAGAAGAGCGTCACCACGATTTCCTGCAGACCTACCGCTGTTAGCCCGATGGCGCTAACTTTTTCGGCGCGCTTGCCTCACCCCTCCCCCGGCCCCTCCCCCAAGCGCAGCGATGGGGGAGGGGGGTGAAAGGGTGGGGTTTGTGGGCGGCGGCGAAGCCGCCGCCCACAAACCCCACAATCTCTCCCCCTCCCCACGCCGCGCAGCGGCGGTGGGGAGGGGGGGCCGGGGGGAGGGGCAATCTGGCCGCAACGCTTGACAAGTCGCAAATATCTTCAAAAAATCCAGGTAGCGACGGACGACGCGAGAATACATCTCCCCCCGGTCAAAATCCGCCGTCTGATATACCACCCGGTTCAGGCGAACGGCCTCGTATTGCAGGACGATGTCTTCGGCATCCAGAAAGGCCAGGTCTACATTACCGAAACCCGCCCGGGCCAGGTCGGCCAGGATGTCCAGACGGCGGGCCCGCGCGGCGGGAGACCGGAGCACAATGGTCAGGTCCAGGTCACTTTCAGGCCCCCCACCCTCCCTCTGCCGCTGAGCCAAAAAGGTAAACGGCCTGGACCTCCGGATACTTTCTGAAAACTCCTTTCAATGCTTCCAGGTCCTCCGGTTTCTCCAATCCCCTTGTCTTCGTCATAGTGCCTCATCCAGAAGGTTCTCGCAAACGGGCCACTACTTGCGGCAGGACTTCCAGCACAGCCTCCACGTCCTCATCGGTGTTGTACCGGCCCAGGGAGAGGCGCAGCGCCCCCACGGCCCACTCCGGCGCCAGTCCCATGGCCTCCAGGACGGGGGACGGGCGGGCCTCCCCCTCCGCGCAGGCCGCTCCGGAACTGGCCGCAATCCCCTCCAGGTCCAGTCCGACCACCACCGACGCCCCCTCCACGCCTCGGATGGCGAAACTGGCCAGGTGGGGAAGCCGTCGGGTCGGGTGGCCGGTCAGGCGGACGTCCGGGACGGCGGAGAGGACGCCCGCTATCAACCGGTCTCGCAGGCGGGCCAGGCGGGCTGTCTCCTCCTCCCGCGCCGCCTCTGCCAGTTCCAGCGCCGTCGCCATGCCGACGATGCCGGCCACGTTGACCGTCCCGGGGCGGCGGCCCCCCTCGTGCCCCCCGCCGGTGATGGCCGGCATCAGCGCCAGTCCCCGCCGGACGTAGAGAAGCCCCACCCCCTTGGGGCCGTAGAACTTGTGGGCCGAGAGGGCCAGCAGGTCCACCCCCAGGTCCTCCACATTCAGCGCCATTCGCCCGGCGGCCTGAACTGCGTCGGTGTGCAGGGGGACCTCGTACTCCCGGCAGACGGCGGCGATTTCGGCGATGGGCTGGACTGTGCCGACTTCGTTGCTGGCCGTCATCACGCTGACCAGGACCGTATCGGGACGGATGGCCTGCCGGACCGCGTCCGGGTCCACCAGCCCGTGCCCGTCCACCGGGACGACCGTCACCTCAAAACCGAAGAGGCGGTGGAGTTGCTCCCCGGTGGCCTCCACCGCGTGGTGCTCTATGGGCGTGGTGACGATGTGGTTGCCGCGACCGGCCCGACGGGCGGCCCAGGCGACGCCGCGCAGGGCCAGATTATCCGCCTCCGTCCCCGACGCGGTGAAGACGATTTCCGACGGGCAGGCGCCCAGGAGGCGGGCCACCTGCTCCCGCGCCCGCTCCAGCGCGGCCGCGGCGGCCTGCCCCCAGGCGTGGGCCGACGAGGTGTTGCCGAAGACGTCGCTCCAGTAGGGCGCCATCGCCTCCACCACCCGGGGGTCCACCGGCGTGGTGGCGGAATAGTCCATATAAATCCGTTTCATCGGACCTCCTTTAACCGGCTCACTGCCCAACGGATAGAGGCCTGGCAGCCTGCGCTACGGGGGTGCAGGCTGT
The DNA here is from genome assembly GCA_034435875.1 of Anaerolineae bacterium. Taxonomy (GTDB): domain Bacteria; phylum Chloroflexota; class Anaerolineae; order B4-G1; family DUEL01; genus SpSt-77. Next base: position 17,350 of record DAOTWL010000188.1, on the reverse strand, counting down.
TGGTCTGCTCCTCACCCTTCCCTCTGACCCTCCCCTCAAGTTTGGCCTTTTCGCCAGCGGGATGAAAGAGAATATATTTTTCATTGCGGCGGCGAAGCCGCCGCAATGAAAAATATTTTCTTTTTACTCCCTCTCGCCCGTTTGGGGCGGTTTCCCAATTTTCTTTTCCGCCCCTTCGCCCAAAGAGCCCAAGTTCAGGGGAGGGGGCTGGGGGAGGGGCCTCGCCCCTCCCCCGGCCCGAAGGGCCGGGGGGTGGGGTGAGGAACAGGCCGGGCGGCCTGCGCTACATTTGGGCCATTGCCCGCCGGACGTCCTCCAGATTGGGGGCGACGGTGAGGGGCTGGCCCGTCGCCTTCATCACGCTGGCGACGTCCTTCAGGCCGGAGCCGGTAGCCAGGACGACGACCTCATCCTCCGCCCCCACCAGTCCCCGCTCCACGGCCTTTATCAGACCGGCGTAGGCCGCCGCCGCCGCCGGTTCCGCGAAGACCCCACACCCCCGGGCCAGCGCGGGGATGGCGGCCAGAATCTCCTCGTCGCTCACGCGGAGGAAGGCGCCGCCCGTCTCCCGCACCGCGCGCAGCGCCTTGATGCGGTCGCGGGGGAGTCCGGCGACGATGCTATCGGCCACCGAGTGGGCCTCCACGGGCATCATCTCCCAGCCCTCCAGCCCCCGCTCCCAGGCGTCCACCAGCGGGGAGGAGCCCTCGGCCTGGACTCCGATCAGGCGCGGCATCCGCTCTATCCACCCCAGCGCGGCCAGGTCCCGCAGTCCCTTATGGATGCCGCCGATGATGCACCCGTCGCCAACGGGGATGAGGATGACGTCCGGGGGCCGGAAGAGGGCCGAATCCCCCCTCTGGGCGGCCAGTTGCTCGCAGATTTCGTAGGCGGCGGTCTTCTTCCCCTCGGACATGTAGGGATTGTAGGCGGTGTTGCGGTTGTACCAGCCGAAGGCCGCCGATGCCTCCAGGCAGAGGTCAAAGGCCTGGTCGTAGGTGCCGTCCACCAGCAGGACGGTGGCGCCGAAGGCCAGGAGTTGGGCCACTTTGGCCGGGGGGGCGGTCCGGGGGACGAAGATGACGGTGCGCTGGCCGACGGCGGCGCAGAGTCCCGCCAGCGCAGCGGCGGCGTTGCCCGTACTGGCCGTCGTCACCACCTCCGCCCCGCGCTCCCGCGCCCGGACGACCGCTATGGCCGAGGCGCGGTCCTTGAACGACGCGGTGGGCTGGCGGCTATCGTCCTTGACCCAGAGATGCCGGAGCCCCAGCGCCTGGGCCAGGCGGGGGGCCGGATAGAGGGGCGTCCCGCCGACGCTTCCCAGCACCGTCCCCTCCGCCAGCCGCCGGGCCACCTCCGGGTCCACCGGCAGGAGGGGCATGTAGCGCCAGATGGAATGCTCCGGACTGGCGGTCAACTCCCGGGGCGAGACCTCCCGCCGGATGCGGTCGTAGTCGTAGACCACATCCAAGATGCCGTCATTCCCGTGATGCGGGCAGACGTAGTCCCATTCATCCGGGCCGTACCCGGCGCCGCAGATGGTGCAGCGAAGGGCACTGATGAAGTTCATCCGATGCCTCCGTCTATCCTGTGTATCTCCGCACCTGCCGCATGGGGGTGCCAACCATGCGGAAGGCCCGCCGCTCCGCCTCGTAGCGGATGCGCTCCTCGTCCAGCGTCACCAGTTCGCCGTCCCACAGGAGGGGCCGCCCGTCGCAGAAGACGTAGCGGATGTCGGTGGGGTGGCTGGCGTAGACGACGTTGGCGGCCAGGTCGTGGCGCGGGGCCCAATGGACGCCCCGGGTGTCCATCAGGATCAGGTCGGCGGGGGCGCCGGGCCGCAACCTCACCCCACCCCCGCCGCCTTCGGCGGCACCCCCTCCCCTCTCCTGACCGAAGGTCAGGAGAGGGGAGGGGGTAGCGGCGAAGCCGCTGGGGGAGGGGTGAGGCCCCCATACCTCCTGCGTCGCCAGCCGCAGGAGCAGGTCGTGCGGAAACGCCGCCGGGTCGCCGACGCGGTTTTTGTGCACCAGCCCCGTGATGCGCAGGACCTCCAGCATGTTCAGGTCGTTGTTGGAGGCCGGCCCGTCCGTCCCCAGCGCCACCCGGACCCCCGCCGCCAGGAAGCGGTCCAGCGGGGCCATCCCCATGGCCAGTTTCATGTAGGTCTTGGGGGTATGGGCCACCCAGACGCCCTTCCGGGCCAGGATGTCCAGGTCCTCATCGGTGACGGCGATGCAGTGGGCGGCGATGGTGGGGTGGTCCAAGACGCCCAGGTGGGCCAGATGGGCCACCGGGGTCCGGCCGTAGGCCCGGAGCGAGTTGGCGACCTGTTCCTCCGATTCGGCCACGTGGAGGTGGATGCCCACCCCCAGCCGCTCCGCCTCCTCCACGACCCGGCGCAGGAACTCCGGCGGGCACATGTAGGGGGAATGGGGCCCCAGCGCGCAGCGGATGCGGCCCTCCGCCGCGCCGTGCCACTCCCGGATAAAGGCGACGGTGTCCTCCAGCGTGGCGCCGCCCACCTCGTGCTCGGCGCCGATGCCGAACTGGCACCAGGCCAGGTGGGCTTTCATCCCGGCCTCCAGAACCGCGCGGGCGACCTGGTGCATCCAGAAGTAGTGGTCGGCAAAGCCGACGACGCCGGAGCGGATCATCTCGCAGCAGGCCAGCGCCGCGCCCCAGTAGACGTCCTCTTCCTCCAGGGCCGACTCGGCCACCCAGATTTTCTCGTTCAGCCAGCGGTCAAAGGGGAGGTCTTCCGCCCAGCCCCGCTCCAGGGTCATCGCGGCGTGGGTGTGGGCGTTGAAGAAGGCCGGCAGGGCCAGGAACTCCCGCCCGTCTATCGTCTGTTCGGGGACGAAATCGGGCGGGACCGTCCCGACGGCCCGGATTCGCCCGTCCTCTATGGCGATGTCCCCTTCGGGGAGCATGTCTTTTTCCCCGTCCAGCGGGATGGCGGCGACCTGGCGGATGAGCAGGCGCATGGCGATTTTTCCTCCAGAAGAAGGTGGGTATAATTATACACCAGGTCGGGATGGCGCGGTAGCACCCCAGCGAATAAGGGTTTTTTCGCCACGAATGGCACGAATTTCACGAATTTTTCGTGGCTGAAAATGGAGATATGAACGCTGATTTACTCCTTCTGAACGGGCGCATCTACACGATGGACCCGCAGCATCCCCGGGCCAGCGCGCTGGCGGTCTGTGGGGGGCGGGTCCGGGCTGTGGGCGGGGACGACCTGCGCGCGCTGGCCGGCCCGGGGACGGAGGTGGTGGACCTGGAAGGGCGGACGGTCCTGCCGGGCCTGACCGATAGCCACATCCACCTCTCCTGGTTCGCCCTGGGGCTGCAGCAGTTGGACCTGACCGGGACGGCCACCCGGGAGGAGATGCTGGCGCGGGTGGCCGCGCGGGCCGCCGCCACCCCGGCGGGGGAGTGGATCCTGGGTCGGGGGTGGCATCAGGAAGAATGGCCCGACCGCCGCTTCCCCACCGCCGCCGACCTGGACGCTGTCGCGCCGGACCACCCCGTCTTGCTGGTGGCCCGGAGCGGGCACGCGCTGGTCGCCAGCACCCGCGCGATGGAACGGGCCGGCATCACCGCCGATACTCCCGACCCGCCCGGCGGGCAAATCGTCCGGGACGAGTCGGGCCGCCCCACCGGCCTCTTCCTGGAAGAGGCGATGCGGCTGGTCCAGGAGGCCATCCCCCGCCCCGACGCGACAGCACTGGCGCGGGTGCTCCCGCCCGCGCTGGAGCACCTGGCCCGCCTGGGCCTCACCGCCGTCCACGACATGGGCGACCTGACCGCACTGGAGGCGTATCAGCGGCTCCGGGAGGACGGGGACCCGCTCCCCCTGCGCATCGTCTTCTACCTGCCGCTGGAGGCGCTGGAGCACGCGCTGGCGCTCCATCTTCGCTCGGGTCTGGGGGACGACTTCCTGCGCATCGGCGGCGTCAAACTCTTCGCCGACGGCGCGCTGGGCCCCCGCACGGCGGCCATGCTGGAGCCGTACGTCGGCGAACCCGACAACCGGGGCATCCTGACTATGGAGCCGGAGGCGCTGCGGGAGACCATCCGGCGGGCAGCGGAGGGCGGGCTGGCGCTGGCGGTCCACGCCATCGGCGACCGGGCCAACCGGCTGGTGCTGGACGCCCTGGAGGCCCTGCCGCCGGAGAACCGCGTCCGTCTCCGTCACCGCATAGAGCACGTCCAGTTGCTCCACCCGGAGGACGTGGGCCGGCTGGCCGCGCTGGGCATTGTCGCCTCTATGCAGCCCATCCACGCCGTCCAGGACGCGCCGATGGCGGACCGGTACTGGGGCCCCGCCCGTTGCGCCACCGCCTACGCCTGGCGCTCCCTCCTGGACGCCGGGACCGTCCTGGCCTTCGGCTCCGATTGCCCCGTGGAGAGCCCCAACCCCTTCCTGGGCATCCACGCGGCGGTCACCCGCGCCCGCCTGGACGGGTACGGCGGGCCGGAGGGATGGATTCCGGCCCAGCGGATCACCGTGGAGGAGGCCGTCCGGGCCTATACCTGGGGCGCGGCCTATGCGGCCGGGCTGGATTCCCGCCTGGGCACCCTGGCCCCCGGCAAATGGGCCGACCTGGTGGTGCTGGACCGGGACATTTTCGCCGCCGACCCGTCCCTCATCCCCCAGACGCGGGTGCTGTGGACGATGGTGGGGGGAGAATGGACAACTGCTTGCAGAGGGCTCGGACCGTGGCCCTGACAGGCTATCTGAGAGCCAGTCTGAAAAGTCGCTCGTAGTCAGGCACGGAACGAAGGGGAGTGCCGTTTTGTTCGTAGTAAGGCACGGAACGAAGGGGAGTGCCGTTTTGGCCCACTGAAACGCCACTCCGCTTCGCTTCGTGGCTGACTACGAACATCTTTATCCCCTTCCCAATTTTTCAGACAAGCTCTGAGAGCCTCCGAAGAGGGCTTCGCATTTGAGCCAGGGACTTTGAGCCCCTGGCGTGGAGGGTTATGATGCATCACCTGAAGATTCCGTACACCAGCGGCTGGTACACCGTTGTCCTGCCCACCCTGATCTGCCTGGGGGTCTGGGGAGGGCTATACCTGGGCATCCTGGTCCTCCTGGGCTGGAACGTCCCCGGCTGGCTGGGGGTGTTGGTCTGCCTCGGAGGGTTTATCCCCGGGCTGGCCGTCGCTGTGGTGACCTACCCGCTCCTCATGCGCCTGGCCGAGCGGGGGCGGGGCGAACTGGTGCTGGAGGGCGACCGTCTTCGCTGGCGCACGGGCCGCCGCTGGCATGAGGTGGATTTCACGCAACCGCACAGGGCCAAAATCGCGGCCGGTACCAGCGGCTTATCCCGGCCCAACGCCAGGATCACCCTCTATCCCAGCGTGCAGGAAATCCACCTGCCCGGCGCCCGCCGGGAGGACGTGCTGGCCGTCTTTCCGGAAGCGTACTTCGTGGACGAAGTGGCCCTCCTCCCCAAAGAAGGGACGTGGGGCTTCGTTCTCTCCGTAGAGGACCCGGCGGCGGTCCGTTTCTTCCAGGACCTTCTGGAGTGCTTGTGGCGCAACCGCGAGGGGAACGAGTACTTCCGCCTCTATCAGAAATTCCCCTGGCACCACCGTTCCCGGCCGGCCTTCCGGCACATCCGTATCATAGACCGGGCGGCCGCCACGCCGGAGGAGCAGGCCTTCGTGGAAAGCCTGAACGCCCAGGCGGTGAGTTCCCTGGGGGATGTACAATTAACACCGGATTATCTGCTTGCCTGGCTCTACCCTTCGCTGCGCAGCAAACTGGACGGCCGGCCCGATGGGTGGTGTATCATGCCCCTGGGTCACATCCGCGTGGAGGTCTCTTTGCCGCGCCCGGACTGGAAGCCGTTCATCGTCGGGCACATCCTGAAGGGGGCCCTGGCCTCTGCTCTGGGAGCCGCAACCCCGGCGGGAGGGCCGTATCTGAAGGACCGCCGCTACCTCTATGTGCGGGGTCAAGGGGAAGACGGCCGTCCCCTGGAACTGGCGTTTGAATGGTACAGGCCGGCGGACCGGGAATATGAGGAGGCCGACTTCCTGGTCCGCTTTGTCCAGACGAGGAGAAGACCCCGTTCGCGTGACAGCAACTGATCGGGCGACGGCCCCCGAGGTGAAAGATATGCGCCCTCTATCCGTGCTCTTCGTCCTGTTTCCCCTCGTCTTCCTTCTCACGACGGGGGTCGGCGGTGTCGCGCCGGGAGAACCCCCACCCGACCCGCTCCTTAACCGGCACCTCTGTGCCCCGGACCCCGTCTACAACCTGAAGGAGGGGGAGGTCCTGATCCCCATTCTGATGTACCACTTCGTCGGTCGGGAGACGCTGGAGCGGGATGGGCGCTCCGTCTCCCGCTTCAACGTGACGGCGGCGGATTTGGAGGCCCAACTGTTGCTCCTGCACCAACTGGGCTACCATCCGGTGACCGTCGGCGAGATTGCGGCCGCGCTGGATGGCCAGATGACCCTGCCCGACCGTCCCGTCGCCCTGACCTTTGATGACGGTTGGCGGGAACAGTACGACGTCGCCTTTCCCATCCTCCAGCGGTACGGGATGCGGGCCACGTTTTTCATCATAACAGCGTATATCGGCTACCCGCGCTTTATGACCTGGGAGGAGCTGGCCGAACTGCGGGACGCCGGGATGGAGATCGCGTCCCACGGTCGCAAACATGTCAACCTGGCCGATGCAGACGACCGGGAGGCATGGCGAGAGATCGCCGGCTCCCGGGAGGTTCTGGAGGAGAAGCTGGGGGTTTCGGCTGTCAGTTTCGCCTATCCCTATAACGCTTACAGGAAAGGGTTACCGGCGCTGCTGGAGCGGGCCGGCTATCGGGTCGCCGCAGGCGGAGGGGGGACTCCCGTCCAGCGGCCGGAGCGCCGCTATTATCTCCGGCGGACGGAGGTCAGCGGCCTCCAGCCGTTGTGGGGGTTTGTGGGCCGGCTCCCCTGGCGCGGCGCGGGAACTCCTTTGTGCCTCCCAGACCTGGGAAGGGTCCAATGAAAGCCCGTCTCTCCCGCTGGTGGATGGCTTTCCTCGCCTTTTCCAACAGGACGCGGACGAGCGCGGACAAGCGCGAACAAGCGCAGACGTCCGGGGAAAAATATCCGCGTTTATCGGCGCTGATCGGCGTCCTACTGGTCGGACTGGTGGGCCTGGGCAACCTGGGGCGGGCCGGGATGGCTCTCCACTATGCACGGATTCTCCCCGACCTCCCGTTGACCGTCCCCTGGGCCTATCTGGCGGGGGTGGGGATGTTCTGGGGGATCGCGCTGACGGCCTGCGCGGTGGGCCTCTACCTGCGGCGTCCCTGGAGCCGCCGGGCCACCCTGGCCGCCGCGACGCTTTACCAGGCCCACGTCTGGCTGAACCACCTGCTCTTTGACGCGTCCGACTACGCCCGCCAGACCCGTCTGCGAGACCTGCTGCTCTCCGGGCTGTTCCTGGTCATCGTGTGGGCGATTCTCTTCCCCCGGGGACGCCGGTTCGCCGGGGAGAAATCTCCCTCCGGGGGCATGGTTTCCTGAACAGGAGGTTTCTATGACCCGATTGGCCGTCCTTTCCGACATCCACGGCAACCTGCCCGCGCTGGAGGCGGTCCTGGCCGACGCGGAGCGCCAGGGCCGGCCGGACTTCTACTGGGTACTGGGCGACCTGGTCGCCTTCTGCCCCTGGCCCGGGGAGACTCTGGCCCGCTTGCGCGCGCTCCCCAATGTCTCCTTCCTCCAGGGGAACACCGACCGCTACCTGGTCACCGGGCGCCGTCCGGTGGCGCCCGTGCGCTCCCCGGAGGACTGGGCGCGCATGCCCGGCTTTCTGGAGATGCGGGACGCGCTGTTCCGCTGGACGGTGGGGCAGCTGACCTGGGAGGATTACCTCTTCCTGCGCGACCTGCCGACCCGGCTGGAGATGGACATCCCCGGCTACGGCCGCGTTGTGGCGGTCCACGCCGTCCCCGGCGACGACGAGACCAACATCTTCCCCGACACGCCGGAGGAGCAGATCCTCCCCCACCTCTCCAGCCTGGAGGCGCGCCTGATGGTCTACGGGCATACCCATCGCCCGCTGGACCGGGAGGTGGGCGGGGTGCGGCTGGTCAACGGGGGGAGCGTCGGCCTGCCGCTGGACGGCGACCCCCGCGCCGGATATGTCCTGCTGGACTTCCACGGCCCGGAGTGCACTGTCACCCTGCGGCGGGTGGCCTACGACGTGGAAGGGGTCATTGCTGAACTGGAGCGGGTGGAGCACCCGGCGCGCCCGTTGGTGATCTCCCTGTTGCGCCGGGCGGCGATCAACTGACGGGCCGGGCGCTGGGGTTCCTCCCCCCCACTCCCGCCGCCTTCGGCGGCACCCCCTCCCTGAAGTTTGGCTTTTTCGGGGGAGGCGGGTAGAAAATCGCCGGAAACGGCCTTCTGTCCGGCCAGAAGAACAAAAAATATTTTTCACTGCGGCGGAGCTGCTGGGGGAGGGGTGAGGACGCGCTGGACAAATCCGGCGAATTGCGGTAAAATATCCCCGCATCTGAATCCTGGAGGGAAGCGTTGGCAAACACGAAGTCGGCGATCAAAAATATCCGCAAAAACGAGCGTCGGCGGCTGCGCAACCAGATGTTCCGCACCCGCGCTCGGACGATGGTCAAAAAGGCCCGCTTGGCTATCCTCTCCGGTCGGCCGGAGGAGGCTCAGGAGGCAATCCGCCGGGCATACAGCGCGCTGGACAAGGCGGCCGAGAAGGGCATCATCCACAAGAACAACGCCGCCCGCCGCAAGGCGCGGCTGATGCGATTTTTCCAACAGATGACGAGCAAGTCCTGAGCAGCGCCCCTCCCGCCCCCTCCCTTTTGCGCACCACGGCGAACGCTGTGGTGCGCTATTTTTGTTCCTCAGACCTCCACCAGGTAGTATTCCCGCCGTCCCATCCCCAGAGCGGCGGCCGCGTCCCCATGCAACGGTCCGTCTATCCCCAGCGTCTCCGCCAGGATGCGCCGGCCGGGCTGAACCCCCCGGTCGGCGGCGGCGGACTGGGGGAGCGGCAGGGCACCGTCCGTCCGGGCTCAGGCGGTAATGGGTAACGCCCACAGGACGGGGAAGTCCAGCGGTCACGTACCTGGCCCGGATGTTGCCGGGGGCACCGCTCTGTTGGGGCGGAGCGACAAGGAGTTCCAGTTGCCCCTGTTCAGACCAGCGCCCCAGGCCGCCATCCCGAATGAAATACAGGTCCATCGGGAGAGGCACTCCCCTGGAGAGAGGAACCGCCTCCGGGGGTAGCAGAACCGCAGGCTCCGGCGTGGGCGTCGGGGAAGGGGAGCGGGTGGGCCGGGGGCGGGGGGTAGCCGTGAACGTCTGCGTCGGTGAGGGAGCCGGGCGGGAAGTCGGAGAAGGAGTTCGGGTGGGCAACGGGGTTCTGGTGATGGGTGGACTCTGCGTTGGAGTGGGAGTCGCCGTCGCTCCGGAGAGAAAGACGAAGATCGGGTGATTGGGGTACCGGAAGTAGGCCCAGGCCACCGCCCCGATGGTTCCGGCCAGCAGACAAAGGATGACCAGCAGAACGATGAGAGCGCGCGTCAGTCGGTCCACTGGCATCATCTCCCTCCCTCAATCACCTCCATACTTATATCCAGCGCCGGCGCGGAGTGGGTCAGCGCGCCCACGGAGATGTAGTCCACCCCTGTTGCGGCCAGTTCGGCCACCCGCTCCAGCGTCACGCCGCCGGAGACCTCCAGCGGCACCCGTCCGGCGGCGATGCGGACGGCGGCGCGGATGGTCTCCAGGTCAAAGTTGTCCAGCATAATCCGGTCCACGGGCAGTTCCAGCGCCTCCCGGAGTTCGTCCAGGTTCCTGACCTCCACCTCTACGGGCAGGTCGGGGCGGGCGGCGCGGGCCCGCCGGACGGCTTCGGTGATGGAGCCGGCCGCCGCGATGTGGTTATCTTTGATGAGCACCATATCATAGAGGCCCATGCGGTGGTTCTGCCCGCCGCCCATGCGGACGGCGTACTTCTCCAGGGCCCGGTAGCCGGGGTGGGTCTTGCGGGTATCCAGGATGACGGCGCGCGTCCCGGCGACGGCGTCCATGAAGCGGCGGGTGAGGGTGGCGATGCCGGAGAGGCGCTGGAGGAAATTGAGGGCGGTCCGCTCGGCCGCCAGGAGGCTTCGGGCCGGCCCCTCCACCTCCGCCAGGACGGTTCCGGCCTCCACCCGGGCGCCGTCCCCGACGCAGGGGGTAAAGCGGATGGACGGGTCCACCCGGTGGAAGACGGCCTCGGCGATGGGCAATCCGGCGACGACTCCCGCCTGCCTGGCGACGATGTGGGCGCGCAGGCGCAGGTCCGGCGGCAACACCGCCTCCGAGGTGACGTCTCCGGGGCCGATGTCCTCGGCCAGGGCCAGGTCTATGAGATGGGAATACAGGGAAGGGTCCATTCTCTTCTCCGCGCCAGGCACCTGGGTCGTTTCACGTGAAACATCCCATGCGGGCAAGGGGTCTGGCCAGTACCTGGTCCACTGCCTTTTCCGGGTCCGGCGCCATGCCCCGTTCCACGGCGGCGTTAAAAACGGAACGCGCCCCCCTATCCGCTGGCGGTTTCCGCCGCCCCGCGCGGCCGCAGGGCCAGGATGATGGCCAGCGCGCCCAGCGCCAGCAGGAAGACCACCCCCTCTATGGCCGGAAGGGAAACCCCCGATTGCATCAGGCCCACCGCCAGCCCGTCCACCAGCGCGTGGGCCAGCACCGCCAGGACCAGCCAGAGGAGGTTCCCCCGCACCACTGCCCGCAGCACCAGGAGCGTCCAGGCGATATGCATCGTGATGGCGAAAACCCGCTCCAGCCCGCCCAGAAGGGGCAGATACCAGGGCGTGGCCCAGTACGCTTCCATCTGCTGTCGGGTCTGCTCCAGCAACTCCCCGGAGAGCCCCAGATTTTCGGGCCCCAACCTTTGCAGGACCAGCATACCGACGAAGCCGCTCAGGACGGAGAGCCCCAGCAGGATGGATTCTATCCCCCCGTGCCCGGCCCCGAAGGCCAGCCCCTGGCTCCACGAGCGGGCCTCCTTCCGCCAGAAACGGAGCACCAGATAGCGGGCCCCCTCCTCGCAGATTCCGGCGCTCAGGCCCGCCACGGCGGCCATCGCCGGAAGGGGCCAGAGGGCCACCCCACGCCCGCCCCCGATCAGGCCCAATCCCAGGTTCAGCGGGATATGCACCACCTGGGAGAGGACGAACGTCAGCGCGCCCACCGCGATCAGCCCCCAGGCGGCCCGGTACTTCCGCCGCAAGAAGAGCCAGAGCGCCACCGGCGCACCCAGCATGATGAGAATTTCCACGATAAACGCCACAAGCAACATCTTTGCCTCCTTAGTAACTACCTGCGTCAGGGGCTAAAAGCCCAATGGCACCGATTTTTTCGTAGCGCAGGCTGTTAGCCTATGATGAGGCCTGCCCTTAGAGCCTGTCTGAAAAATATTGCGAGAACAGCAAAGATGTTCGTAGTCAGCCACGAAGCGCCACGCGCCGCCACGCGGCGAGCCGCCTGCGGCGTGGCCGAAGGCGCTCGCGCCGAGGCGAAGCGGAGGGGCGTTTTGCCAAAACGGCACTCCACTTCGTTCCGTGCCTCACTACGAACGACGGCACTCCACTTCGTTCCGTGCCTCACTACGAACGACTTTTCAGACAATCTCTTACAGGCCTGGCGGCCTGCGCTACCTTAGAGCGCGCTTTGCGTCCTTTGCGCTCTCTGCGGTGAAGGTCTACGCGCTGGCCGCCGCTGCGGCCGCGCCCTCCCGCCAGATGGTCACGATCAGGTAGACGGCGAAAGCCATCAGTTCCCCCGCTACCGGCCCCAGCACATCCATGACCAGCCCCGGGCGCAGCACCCCGCGCCGCCGAATCTCCAGCAGGGCCGCCCCCACCGGGCCCAGGAGCCGCCATTTCCCGCCCCAGAAATCCGCCTGCTCCAGGAGATACGGTTCTCCCCCAAACGCTATGTCCAGGTCGGCCCGCCGGAACCCCCGCCCGCGCGCCGTCGCCGCCACCGCGTCGCCGGCCCGCAGTTCGTACTCCCGCCGCCACCAACGGCTCCGCCGCATCCGCCACTGGCGGCCGTCGGCGTCCTGGAACCGGCCCTCCGTCCGAAAGGCGGGGACGGTCAGCACCCCCAGGGTCCCCACTGGCGACCGAAACTCGTAGTGGAGGCTGAAAAAGCCAGAGGGAATGACCTCTATCTGGTCCGCACGCAGTACATCGGGCACCATGTCAGCCCTCCTGCGGCGGCGCCGGAGGTTGTCCGCCCGCCAGGAGCGTCTGCAAGGTGCCCGTCATAGAGGCCATCCCCATCAGCCCGCCCAGGTTCATCGTCTCCACCGCGCTGGAGGGGACGATAACCAGCGCGCCCTTCTCCTTCAGCCCCTCAAAGAGCATGTTCATCGCCCGCAGGTGGAGCGCGGTGGGGTTATCCCGGTAGGCCTGCGCGGCCTCGGCGAAGGACGCCGCAATCTGTTTTTCGCTCTCCCCCAGGATGACCCGCGCCTGCCGCTCCCGCTCCGCCTGCGCCTGACGGCTCATCGCGTCCTCCAGCGCCTCCGGAATGACGATATCGCGGATTTCCACCGACTGGACGGTGATCCCCCAGGGTGTCGTCCGCTCATCAATGATGCGCTGCAGTTCGGCATCCATTACTGTCCGCCCGACCAGGATGCTGGCCAAGTCCATCTGACCGATGATTTCCCGCAGCGCCGTCTGGGCGGCCCAGGCGATGGCGGTCTGGTAGTCCTCCACTTCCAGGACCGCCTTCTCCGCGTCCCAGACGACCCAGAAGAGCACCGCGTCCACGTTCACCGGCACCGAGTCCTTCGTCAGCGTCCGCTCCGCCGTGAAGGGGGTGACCATCACCCGATGGTCCACCATCGCCGGGATGGTGTCCACGACCGGGACGATCCAGAACGGCCCCGGGCCCTTGAGGCCCCGGAAGCGCCCCAGCCGCAGGACGATGGCCTTCTCCCACTGGTTGGCGACGCGCAGGGCGAAGAGAATGTAGAGGCCCACCAGGTTGAGGAGGATGACCTCGGCGGCAATCCAGCCGTCCGGGACGCCCAGGGAATCCAGGACGACGGCCAGGATGACGGAGACGGCCAGCAGGAGGAGGAAGGCCGCCAGGGCCAGGCCGCTAAAGCCTTTGAGGGTGGACTCTCTCCGCTGGACGACTCCCGATGTCGGCGCGCGCTCCCCGCGCCGGGATTGAGTTGCCGGAACTACGACCATCGTTGCCTCCTTGAAATACGATGGGGGATGGTTTCTGTGCCGGCGGCAAAACCACCGACACAGAAACCGTATCTCTCATTTCAATAAAGGATTCATCATCCAAAAGCGCTCCTTTCCACGGCCCGGCGCAGGGCCCGCAGGTTGCCCCAGGGGGCCGTCAGCGGGGCCACACACCCCGTACTCAGAATCAGCCGACGCCCCCCGGTTCGGGCCACCGCGTCGGCGACCTCGGCCTCCACCTCCTCCGGCGTCCCCAGGACCAGGGTCCGGCGCCCCACGCCGCCGCTGACCGCGCCTCCGAAGAGGGCCTGCCCGGCCTCCAGCGCGGGGCCGCCCTCCCGGTCGTGCCAGTGGAGAACCTGAACGGGGGAATCCGCCAGCGTCTCCAGCATCACCGCCTCCCCGTGCAAGTGCAGGACGTTGAGCCACATCCCCCGCGCCGCTTCCAGAATCCGCAGGTCGTAGGGACGCCCGAAGAGGCGGTACTCCCCCTCGCTCATGTAGCCGTACCGGGCGTGCTGGACGGCATAGAAGATGCCGTCTGCGCCCCGCTCCCGGACGGCTTCCACGAACCGGACCGTCGTCTCCGTGATGGTCTCCAGGCCCCGATGCAGGGCGTCGGGATACCGGCGGAGATGCAGGAGCAGCCGGTCCTCTCCGGCCAGGTTTTTCGCCTGAGCCAGGGGGCTGAAAACGGTCTGGATGACGGGGACCTCATCGCCCAGAGCGGCCCGAATCCGCCCCAGCGCGGTCAGTTGGGCACCCAGGGAGCCCTGGCGGGGGTCCAGGAGTGTCAGGCGCGCCCAGTCGTCGGGGGACTGGACGGGACGGAAGACGTAATCGCGGGTACCCTCCGGATTGCCCCTCCACTCGTCCCGGACGCCCCAATCCCGCAGACAGAAGGAACTGGACGGGGTAACCTTGACGAGGTCCCAGTCCCATTCCCGCTGGAAGTGGATGGTGGCCTCCGCCAACCCCTCCGGCGTCTGGTCGTCCACGGGCCAGTGGCGCCAGAGGGCCACCGGTGGGCGGTCCACCGGCTCTCCGGCAATGGTGCGCTGAAGGCGTTCCCGTTTGTCCATCCTGTCTCCTCCATTCGGTGACAGGGATAGGCGCTTTCCGAAGTGGCTGGCCCGTTCAGTTCGTTTGTGCTGGCTCCCGTTCTATCTCCTCCCGGAACGCGGCCGCGATTTCATCCCGACCATACCCCAGGCGGAGCGCCTCGTCTATCGCGGCCCGCAGGAGGGCGCGCAGTTTCTCCGCCCGCAGTTGGGCCTGCCGGGCCTCGTCCGGCACCCCGGCGACGAAGGTCCCCCGCCCGCGCTGGGTGGTGATGACCCCCGCCCGTTCCAGTTCCAGGTAGGCCCGGGCGACGGTGTTGTAGTTCACCCCCAGGTCCACGGCCAGTTGGCGGATGGTGGGCAACTGGTCCCCTGGGCGCAGTTGCCCCGCCGCGACCAGCGCCCGCACCTGCTCCTCAATCTGGACGTAGATGGGGATCGGGCTCTGGGGCTCTATCTGCAATCTCATTGAACTAATAACCCATTGAACTAATGCGCTATGATTATAGCGCAGTTTTTGCCGGATGTCAAGGGGGAGGAGCAGGATTGCACGATGGCAAGAGGCAAAATGGCGAGATGGGTAAGGTAGCAAGCGGCAAGGTGGGAGGACGGTTTGAGCGTCGGGCGTCCTGCTTTTTGTTTCTTGTGCGGGATGGGTATAATACCCAGCAGGGGTTGCCCCTCAGGAGGGTACGATGGACGGAGATGAGGTCATCCTGGTCAGTGCGTGTCTGTTGGGGTTGCCCGTCGCTTACGACGGGCGCGGGCGTCCGGTGGCGGAACTGATCCGGCAGGCGGCGCTGGGGCGGGTGGTCCCGGTCTGCCCGGAGGTGGCGGGTGGGCTCCCGGTGCCCCGTCCGCCGGCGGAGATCGCAGGCGGCAGCGGCGGCGACGTTCTGGACGGCCGGGCGCGCGTCCTCACCGTCGCCGGGGAGGATGTGACGGAAGCCTACATCCGGGGGGCGGAAGCCGCGCTGGCCCTGGTCCGGCGGTACGGGATTCGGCTGGCGGTGATGAAGGCCCGCAGCCCCTCCTGCAGCCCCTCCGGAATCTACGATGGGACGCACAGCGAACGGCTGGTGCCCGGGGAGGGCGTCACCGCCGCCCTTCTGCGACGGGAGGGGGTAAAAGTGGTTTCGGAGGAGTTGCTACTTGGTCAATCTGGATTATAATAGACACCACACAGCATGTGTGAGGAGGGGGAAATGAAAACCTCGTCGTTCGCATTCGCCTCTCTGCTTATCGCAATATTATTAATTATCCCCACCTCCTGGCTGGTAAATTCTCATTCAGCATCACTGACTCCAACAGTAGTAATGGCCTGGTCTTCAGAAACTACGGCCACAACTATGCCGGCCAACTGCGTTCCAGGTAGCGGCTGGGTATGGATGAATGGGCCAGACCGGCCAGAAATTGCAGATCAGGCCCGAAAAGCCCTTGCTCAGATGGGGATTCAGGCCATTGTCAACGCCGGGGAGTATGGGGAGAGAGATTCCTGCGGGAATTTCTACCTCTACGCTATTGATTTCTCCGTAACAGTACAGAATGGGCAAATGGAGGGAAGCCGTCAGCAGTCACTTATCGGCAGGACATATTCTGTGCTGACGGAGTTGGGTAAGCCTCGGGTGGGCAACGTACGGATCACACTGATGCCAGAAAACATTACCTTCGCGATTCCCGCCCCTGGTATCGCCTTCTCCGATGGTATAACGACCCACGAAATCTTGCCAGAGGCCCAAACAATGGCAACCCAGGACGAGTCACTCTCACCGCGTGCGTTTCTTCCCCTTGTCACCCGTTCCTATCCGCAGGAGGTTCTCCGGAGAAACGTCTACGTGATTGTTTACGACCCAATCTTGAGCAACGGCCAATATCTCAGCGATTATCTTGGTTGGAACGCTCATACTGCCTTGACTCAAGGGACGATAGAGTTCTTCCGCCAGGTCACCAACAACAGTCTCCAATACAACGTCGTTTACACTACAATCGTTACCGACGGCTGGCCCGCCAAGACAGACGGGTTCCGCTATACGGAAGCCGAATATCTTGCCGTCATCAACGGCCAAAGTCCTCCTCACTTTCCGGACACAGTGGATTATAACACTATTGTCAATTCACCCGCACTGGATATTTGCGGTAAAGCCAATCGCGGCGAAATAGACGAGGTCTGGATTTATAACGGCCCCTATTTTGGGTTCTATGAGTCCACTCTTGTTGGCCCGGGGGCGTACTGGTACAATTCCCCTCCGGTCCCGGAGCCTCACACCTGCCAGCGGCTCATTCCGATTATGGGGCCGAGCCCTGAGCGGGGTCTGGATTGCGCCATTCACAATTTCGGACACCGGATGGAAGCCACGATGACGAGGGTTTACGGGGGTTGGCAGCAAAACCGAACGGACCATAACTGGGAGCGGTTTGCCCTGGTGAAGGCTCTCTCGCCTAACTACTCTTACAGCGGGTGCGGGAACATCCATTATCCACCGAACGGACAAAGCGATTATGATTATCGCAACGTCTCGTATACCCCTTCCACTTGCGATGACTTTTTCAATTATCCCTATCTGGGTGACCCGACGTTTACAGCAAAACCCACCAACTGCTCATCCTGGAATTGTACGGATTTTGACTATCTGGTGTACTGGTTCAGGCATATCCCTCCTGCCAACGGATGCGGGCCCGATGGGAAGGCCAACAACTGGTGGAAATATTTCGTTGACCCCGCCCTGGCATTAAATCCCTCTGGAGCGTGTCCATGACTCGGGCCACCGGGATGGCCTCGCGCCTCGGCTATTATTTCCGTTCCATCCCGACTCTTTTCGGGCAGGTTGAGAACTGGCATTTTTTGCCCTTCCTTTTGCTGGGCAAACAGACCGTCATTTGGCTCAGGAACGGGTGCAGGTTCCGGGTGCGGAGTCTGATGGATGTCTGGATTATCAAGGAGACCTGTCTGGACCGCCAGTATGAGTTATATGGCACGCGAATTGAGGACGGTTGGACGGTGGTTGATATAGGCGCCGGTCTCGGTGA
>DAOTWL010000187.1:0-3966 GCA_034435875.1 Anaerolineae bacterium | reverse complement strand
GGCAAACTCGGCCACCAATTCCCCCCGCTCGGTGGGGCGCACCCGCAGGGTCTGCCAGACGGTCTGCGCGTCCTGGGCCACCTGGCGGACGGTCACGGGTCGGGAAGGGCGGAGCACCTGAGAGCGAGGCGGCTTGCGGGAACGCCGCCGGCTTTCGGGAATCCCCCAGTGGAAGCGTTCCAATTCCGTCGCCATACTTGAAAGTGTATCTCATTTCGGACTCAGCGCAAGTTGTATTCCTAATATTGATTAGAATTTGCCATTGCCGTAGTAGTTACCAAATCCTGCCGTTGGCAAGAGGGCCAAAGGGATGTATAATGAGAACCAGCCGGCCACAGACCGATTCCTCGGCGTCCAGACCTTTCAGGAGAGACCGGAGATGAAAACCGTCGTCGCCGCCGCGCTGGGTGAATGCGTCCACGTCGCCGGAGTGATAAACTTCCTGCGCCTGGCGGAGGCCGCCGGGTGGCGGACCGTCTTCCTGGGCCCGGCGGTGCCGGTAGAACGGGTGCTGGAAGTCGCCCGCCGCGAGAAGGCCGACCTGGTCGGCGTCTCCTACCGCCTGACGCCGGAGACTGGCGAGCGGCTCCTGGCCCAGTTCGCCGAGGCCGCCGATGACCTGCGCAGCACGGGGGTCCGCTTCGCCTTCGGCGGGACGCCCCCCGTCGCCGAACGGGCCCGCGCTATCGGCTTCTTTGAACGGGTCTTCGTCGGCGGCGAGCCGGAGACGGAAGTCCTGGCTTACCTGAAGGGCCAGCCCGTGGAGAGCCGCACCGAGGCCGACTTCCCCCAGACGGCCGTGGAGCGCATCCGCTGGAAGGCCCCCTACCCCATCCTCCGCCACCACTTCGGCCTCCCCACAATGGAAGCCACGATTGAGGGCATTGCCCGTATCGCCGAGGCCGGTGTGCTGGACGTTATCTCCCTGGGCATAGACCAGGACGCGCAGGAGAACTTTTTCCATCCAGAACGGCAGGACCCCCGCCGCCGGGGCGCGGGCGGCGTCCCCGTCCGCACCCCCGACGACTACCGGGCCCTCTACCGGGCCAGCCGGAAGGGCAACTACCCCCTGATGCGCACCTACTCCGGCACCGACGACTTCATCCGGCTCGCCGAGATGTACGTGGAGACCATCCACATCGCCTGGTGCGCCATCCCGATTTTCTGGTTCAACCGGATGGACGGGCGCGGCCCCTGGGACCTGGAGAACTCCATCCGGGAGCACCAGAAGGTGATGGCCTGGTACGGCCAGCGGAACATCCCGGTGGAACTGAACGAACCCCACCACTGGGGGATGCGGGACGCGCCGGACGTCGTCTTCGTCGTCTCGGCCTACCTTTCGGCGTACAACGCCCGCTCCTGCGGCGTCCGGGATTACATCGCCCAACTGATGTTCAACAGCCCGCCGACCCTCTCGGAGCAGATGGACCTGGCGAAGATGCTGGCAATTCTGGAGATGATTGCGCCTCTGGAGGGGCCGGATTTCCGCATCTGGCGGCAGACGCGGACAGGGCTTCTCAGTTATCCACTGGACCCGGACGCCGCGCGCGCCCATCTGGCGACAACGGTCTACCTGCAGATGGCGCTGAGGCCACACATCGTTCACGTCGTCGGCCACACCGAAGCCCACCACGCCGCCACCGCCAACGACATCATAGAGGCCTGCGGACTGGCCCGACGGGCCATAGAGAACGCGCTGCGCGGCCAGCCCGATATGACCGCCGACCCCGCCGTCCAGGCGCGGAAGGAGGAATTGGTCCGGGAGGCGCGGGTCACCCTGGAGGCCATCCGCGCGCTGGCTGGGCCGGACGTCCCCGACCCGCTGACCGACCCGGCCACCCTGGCCCAGGCGGTGACGACGGGGATTCTGGACGCCCCCCACCTGCGCAACAACCCCTGCGCGCGTGGCCAAATCGTCACCCGGACCGACGAGCGGGGGGCCTGCGTCGCGGTGGACCCCGATACCGGGCGTCCGCTTGGCGAGGAGGAGCGCATCGCCCGCCTGGGGATTTTTGTTTTGTAGCGCAAGATTCATCTTGCGCTACAGGAAAGGAATCGCTATGGGAGACAAAGCGCGCTACACAGTCATTGGCGCCGGCCACGGCGGCAAGGCCATGGCCGCTCATCTTGCCCTGATGGGCTTCCCTGTCACCCTCTACAACCGGACGCCGGAGAGCGTCGCCGGCATCAGGGCCCGGGGCGGGATTGAACTGGAGAGTTTTGAGGGCGGGCCGCGGGGTTTCGCCCGCCTGGCAAACGTCACCTCGGATATGGCCGAAGCGCTGGCGGAAGCGGACATCGTGATGATCGTGGTGCCCTCCACGGCCCACGCCGACATCGCCCGGGCCGTTGCTCCCCATCTGCGGGATGGGCCGATTGTCGTCCTCAACCCGGGCCGGACTGGCGGCGCGCTGGAGTTCGTCAAGGTTCTGCGGGACTCCGGCTGCGATGCCGACGTCACCGTCGCCGAGGCGGAGACCCTCATCTACGCCAGCCGGTCCGAGGGGCCGGCCCAGGCCCGCATCTTCGGCATCAAGGAGGCCGTCCCCGTCGCCGCGCTCCCCGCTAACCGCACCCGGCGCGTCCTGGAGGCGCTGGCCCCTGCCTACCCCCAGTTCATAGATGGGGTCAGCGTCCTGCACACCGGCCTGAACAATATGGGCGCCATCTTCCACCCCGCGCTGACCCTTCTCAACGCCGGACGGATAGAGTCCACCGGCGGCGACTTTCAGTTCTACATTGAGGGCGTCACCCCATCGGTGGCGCGGGTGCTGGAGGTACTGGACCGGGAGCGGGTGACCGTCGCGGCGGCACTGGGCATCCGGGCCCGGACGGCGCTGGAGTGGCTGAAGATGGCCTACGACGCGGCCGGCGCCGACCTCTACGAAGCCATCCACAACCAGCCCGGCTACTACGGCATCCAGGCGCCTCCCACCCTGAACCACCGCTACATCACCGAGGACGTGCCCATGAGCCTGGTTCCCATCGCCGCACTGGGAGAGCGGTACGGCGTCTCCGTGCGGGGCATGGATAGCATCATCCGCCTGGCCTGCATCATCCACCGCACCGACTACTGGCGGCGCGGCCGGACCCTGGAGCGGATGGGAATAGAGAGAATGAGCGTGAGCGAACTGACCCGGTATGTGATGGAGGGGGTACGCCTATGACTGTTTTGATCGGCACCAGTGGCTTCAGTTACGATGACTGGGTGGGGCCCGTCTATCCGCCGGACCTGCCCAAATCGGAGTGGCTACGGTACTACGCACAGGAATTCCCCACCTGCGAATTGGATTTCACCTTCTACCGCCTCCCCGACCCCCACACCCTGGCCCGAATGGGGGACAAAGTCCCCCCGGGCTTCCTGTTCTCTGTCAAAGCCTTCCAGGGCATCACCCACCAGCGGGAAGAGCCGGAACCGCTGATCCGTCAGTTTGTGGAGTCCCTGAAGCCCCTGCGGGAAGCGGGAAAGTTCGCCTGCGTCCTGGTCCAGTTCCCCTACGCCTTCCACGCCACGGAGGAGAACCGGGCCTACCTGCGTCGCCTGCGGGAAGGTTTCGACGACCTGCCCGTGGTGGTGGAGTTCCGCCGCCGGGACTGGATCACCCGCCGCACCTTTGACGAGTTGCGGGCGCTGAACCTGGGCTTCTGTTGTGTGGACCAGCCCCGATTGCGAGGGTTAATCCCACCTGTCGCCGTCGCCACCGGCCCGGTGGCCTACGTCCGCTTCCACGGCCGCAACGCGGCCAAATGGTGGGAGCACGAGGAGGCCTGGGAACGGTACGACTACACCTACAGCGACGAGGAACTGCTGGAGTGGGTGCCGAAAATCCGCCAACTGGACGCCGAGGCCCCGCTGACGCTGGTCTACATGAACAACCACTGGCGCGGGCAAGCGGTGGGGACGGCGCGGCAGTTGCGCCGATTGCTAGGATAGAGTAGAATGACCCGGTGGTTTTTGTGGCGGCG
>DAOTWL010000186.1:0-6750 GCA_034435875.1 Anaerolineae bacterium | reverse complement strand
GCCGATGGGAAATCGGCCTCCCCTGGGGCAACCGCCAGGGTTGCCCCTCCGCTTTGCGCCGGGCGTCAACCCTTCGGGCTGAGCCCTCAGGGCGAAGCCTGCGTTGACGTCTCCTGAAAAGACGGCGTAGGCCGTCCTCCGGCCAAAGGCCCAGAGAGGCTGGCTTGCAGTCAGCGCCGGATAGTTACCCACGCTGCCAGTTGGCAGGAGGGAACGGAGATGCCCGTTTACGAGTATCGCTGTCATGACTGTCGTCGTCGCGTTTCCATTTTCTGGCGGACGTTCTCCGAAGCGCAGAGCGGGACGCCGGTCTGCCCCCACTGCGGGGGGACGAACCTGACCCGCCTCATCTCCCGTGTGCGCGTGGTCCGCTCCGAGGAGAGCCACCTGGAGTCGCTGGCCGACGATTCCTTTCTCTCCGACTTTGATGAGAAAGACCCCCGCTCGCTGGCGCGGATGATGCGCCGGATGGCCGACGAGGTGGGGGAAGACCTGGGGCCGGAGTTTGAGGAGGTCGTCGGGCGGCTGGAGGCAGGGGAGAGCCCCGAGGAGATAGAGAAGGCCATGCCGGAACTGATGGGGGAGGAAGGCGGGGCAGAGGACATCGGCGAGGAACTATAGCACCGGAGGGGTCAGCCCTCCGATCCCGCGCGCCTGCAGAAGGGCGCGCAAATCCGCCTGCACCGCCTCCACCGGGCGGGCGGCATCCACCACGATCCACCGCCGGGGCTCCCGACCGGCCAGCTCCAGGTATCCGGCCCGCACCCGGCGGTGGAACTCTACCGTCTCCCGATCCAGACGGTTCCACTCTCCTCCTCCCCTCTGGCGGCGGGCCAGCCCCTCCTCGGGCGAAATGTCCAGGCAGAAAGTGAGGTCGGGGGTCAGGCCACCGGTCGCCAGAGAGAGGACCAGCCGCAGCGCCTCCAGGTCCAGCCCCCGCCCGTAGCCCTGGTAGGCCAGGGTGCTATCCGCGTAGCGGTCGCAGAGGACGGTCTGTCCGGCGGCCAGCGCGGGCCGGATAACCTCCGCCACCAGTTGGGCGCGCGCAGCACAATACAGAAAGACCTCCGCCCAGGGGGACATGCCGGTATGGGCGGGGTCATGGAGGACGTCCCGAATCCGCTCCCCGATGGTCGTCCCCCCCGGCTCCCGGACCAGGATAACCGGATGGCCTTGCTCCTGGAGCCACCGGGCCAGCAGGCGGGCCTGGGTCGTCTTGCCGCTCCCGTCGGGTCCTTCCAGTGTGATGAACATCGTGCGATACCTGTGTGTAGGGGCGACCTTTGCGGTCGCCCCATGTGCATCCATTTCAGGCTGGGTTTGGTCGCCCTCTCCCGCCGCCCCGGGCGCCGATGGGAAATCGGCCCCCTGCGGCCTCACCCCTCCCCCGGCGGCTCACCTCACCCCCGGCCCCTCTCCCGAACTCCGTTCGGGAGAGGGGAGGGGGCCGGGGGGTGGGGTGAGGCCCCACCCCCAGCGGCTTCGCCGCTATCCCCTCCCCTCTCCTGACCAAAGGTCAGGAGAGGGGCCGGGGGTGAGGTGAAGGCGGCGGGGGAGGGGTGAGGCCCAAAGAGGCGGACTTCAGTCAGCGCCCGAGGCGGCGACCCAACTGGCGCAGCCCATTAAGTTAACGCATAGGGGGGCCGGGGGTAAGGCGGGGTGAGGGCAAAAAGTGTCACCGATTATGAACCATCCCAACATTTCCCATACCATCTCATCAGGAGGCCAACATGTTCGGGAGAGAAGAGAAGAAAACCGTCAGGCCGCAGCCACCGGTTGCCGCGCCGGCCGCACCCGCCGCGCCCGCGGCCCGCATTGAGACGGTCATCGGCCCCAATGCCCATTTTCGGGGAAACCTGATCTCCGAGGGGGGCATCCGGATTGACGGTATCTTTGAGGGGAATATACAGACGACCGGCAATCTGGTGATCGGGGAGTCGGCCAAAGTCATCGCCGATATTCAGGCCAACAACATCTCCATCTCCGGGGCCGTGAAGGGGAATATCACCGGCAACCGGGTGGAAGTGCTGGAGACCGGTCGGGTCTGGGGAGACCTGACGGTGAATTCCCTGCTGGTCAGCGAGGGGGCCTACCTGCGGGGGCAGACCACCATGCACACGGATATTGAGCCCCCGTTGATTGAGCCCCCCAGGCAGAGCCCGGCACCCGCTGCTGGCCCCTCCGGCCCGGCCCCGGGGACCATCGTGGATGTGGAGCCGGCACGCCCGGATGAGGAGATTTAGTCCTCCAGGTCATTTGACACCTTTGCCGTCTTGTGTTATGATAGACGCCACATTGCAGAAAACGCCAGAATCCAGAAAACCCACGAAAGCGAGGCCGAAATAAAGCGAAGACCACCCAAAAAATTCAAGCGTGACCTGCGCTACGCCTACCGCATCAATCGCGAGATTCAGGCGCCCCAGGTGCGGCTGATCGGCCCCAATCGGGAGCACATCGGCATCGTCTCCCTCCAGGAGGCGCTGGAGCAGGCCCGCAAGGCGAACCTGGACCTGGTGGAGATTTCCCCGAACGCCAACCCGCCGGTGGTCCGCATCGTGGATTACGGAAAGTTCATCTACGAGCAGACCAAAAAGGAGCGGGAGGCGCGGCGCTCCCAGAAAATCGTGGAAGTGAAAGAGATCCGCCTGCGCCCGAAAACGGACGACCACGACCGGGCCATCAAAGTGCGGGACGCCCGCCGCTGGCTGGAAGAGGGCATGAAGGTCAAAGTGCGGGTCCGCTTCCGGGGCCGGGAGATTACCTACCCCGAACTGGCCATGGAGCAACTCCAGGAAGTGGCGAAGGAGTTGACCGATATTGCGGTGGTGGAGCAGGCCCCGAACATGGAAGGGCAGACGATGTTGATGATTCTGGCGCCGAAGCCGAAGAAGGGCTCGGGAGGTCAGCAGAGCGAGGTGAAGCGTGCCGAAGATCAAAACCCATAAGTCCACATCCAAGCGATTCCGCATCAGTCAGGGCGGCAAAGGGAAACTGTTGCGTACCAAATTGGGAAAGTCCCACCTGCGCCGAAAGAAGAGCGCGCGGGCCCGGCGGCTCTACGATGAGATGCTGGTCGTAGAAGCCCCGGCCGTCCGGGCGCGCGTGGGGCGTCTGGCACCGTATCTGAGAGAAAAGGGGAAGTGAGGCCGTGAGAGTCAAAGGAGGATTCCGGACCCGTCGTCGTCACAAGAAAATTATCCGCCAGACCAGCGGCTACTATGGCACCCGCCATCGCCTCTGGCGTCGGGCCAACGAGGCGTGGATGAAGGCGATGTGGTACGCCTACCGGGACCGCCGACAGCGGCGGCGGGACCTGCGGCGGCTGTGGATTCTGCGCATCAACGCGGCCGCCCGCCAGCATGGTCTTTCCTACAACCGCTTCATCGCCGGCCTTAAGCGGGCCGGTGTGGCGCTGGACCGGAAGGTGCTGGCCGACATCGCCGTGCGGGATGCCTCTACATTTGCCCGTCTGGCAGAGATGGCGCGACAGGCATAAGCCCGCGCCATCTCACTCTGCTTCTTTCAGAGAAGGGCCGCTCCGGCCCTTCTTTTTATTATTCAGGGGCCGCAGACCCCTATCCAGGGCTTTTCAAAGTTCTGACGCAAAGAAAATATTTTACCCCGCTGGTAACTACCTACGCCAGGGGCTAAAAGCCCAATGGTGCGAACATTTGCCCCCACCCCCCTTTATCCCCCCTCCCCCATCGCTGCCCTTGGGGGAGGGGCCGGGGGTGGGGTGCGGCCGCCGAAGGCCGCCGCAAAACCCCTTCCTCACCCCCTCCCTGTTGGAACATTGAAAAGCCTTGACCCCTATCATAGTAGGTCTGCAGGAAATCGTGGTGGCGCTCTCACGGGTTTAAGAACCCCCAGATGGAGGACAGCCTTTCCAGGCTGTCCCCCAATATGGCGGGCTGAAAGCCCGCCCTACGTCTTCCCACGATTCAATGCAGTGCTACCCCCTATCATTGACTGGCGTTTTTCCCCGATTCGGGGTAAGATATATCCGGAGCAGGCCATGCGGCGCTGGTCAACGGCCCGATTCCAGAAAGAACTGGAGCCCATCCTCCAGGCCCTTCGCCTCTACCGTCCGCAGCGGGTCATCCTCTTCGGCTCTTTCGCCCGCGGGGATGACCATGGCCTGAGCGATGTGGACCTGCTGATCATCAAAGAGACGGACCGACCGTTCGTGGAACGGATCGGCGAGGTTCTGGCCCTCTGTGACTTGCCGCTCCCCATAGAACCGCTGGTCTATACGCCTGCGGAATTTGCCCGCCTGGTGGAGGAGCGAAACCCATTTATTGAGCAGGTATGGCGAGAAGGGAAGGTCATTTATGAATCGGAATCTTCAGGAAGCCCGACGGTGGCTTACATCCCCACCCGCTACCCGAACGGCCTGCCGGACGGAATTCTGCAGGAAGTGTACACAGCCGACCAGGCCCAGGATGCCCTCGCCGGTGTCCGGCAGGTCCTGGAGCATGTGCGGGAGCGAATCTCTCCGGAGGCGGCAGAATGAGAGTCCTGGTCACCGGCGGGGCCGGATTTATCGGCTCCCACCTGGCGGACGCCCTGATGGCCCAGGGACACCAGGTCACCGTCCTGGATAATCTCTCGGTTGGCAAGGTCGCCAACATCGCCCACCACCTGGGGAGCGAACGGTTCCGGTTCATCAACGACTCCATCCTCAACACCACCACGCTGGAGCGGCTGGTCCGCCGGGCTGACCTCATCTTCCATCTGGCCGCCGTCGTCGGTGTCAAGTACGTGGTGGAGGACCCGCTGAATGCCATCATCGTCAACGTCCGGGGGACGGAGAACGTTCTGGAACTGGCTCACAAGTACTGGGTGCGCGCCGTCATCGCTTCCAGTTCTGAGGTCTACGGGAAATCCACCGAGGTCCCGCTGCGGGAGGACGGGGACCGGCTCCTGGGCCCGACCACCGTCCCCCGCTGGTCTTATTCGGACGCCAAAGCGATAGATGAGTACTTCGCCCTGGCCTACGCCCGGAAGGGGCTGCCGGTCACCGTGGTGCGGTACTTCAACGCCTACGGCCCCCGTCTGGACCCGCGCGGCTACGGGAGCGTCATCGCCCGCTTCTTCACCCAGGCGCTGCGGGGCGAGCCGCTTACCGTCTACGAGGACGGCCAGCAGACCCGCTGTTTCACTTACGTCGCCGACACGGTGCGGGGAACCATTCTGGCGGGGACCGTCCCGGAGGCCGCCGGGGAGGTCTTCAACATCGGCTCCGACCGGGAAATCACCATCGCCGACCTGGCCCGGCGGATTCTGGCCCTGACGGGTTCCGCTTCGGAAATCGTCTTCGTCCCCTACACCTCCGCCTACGGCCCCGATTTTGAGGAGACCCGCCGCCGGGTGCCGGATGTGCGCCGGGCGCGGGACGTGCTGGGCTTTGAGGCCGAAGTGCCCCTGGAGGAGGGCCTCCGGCGGACGCTGGAATGGTTTCGGAGCGAGATTCGGTAGAGCGGCTGCGAAGACCCTCTATGCAGGGCGTACTCCGCTGGCTTAGAGACAATGTGGCGCAAGTTTCCAGTTCCATTCAGGAGGTGAAGATGAGCATCTCTATCACCAATCTGGAAAGGTCCCTGCTCTTTCGGCGTTTCCTCAGCGCGTTTGATGAACCTCAGGCCGACATCCTGGCCGATACCCTCGGTCTCATTGCGGGGCAGATTCGGGGGGAGTTTGCCACCCGCGAGGACATCCAGGACCTCAAGGAGAGTATCCGGGAATTGGCCGAGGCCCAGGCCCGGACGGAAGAGAGACTCCAGAAATACCAGGAGGCTTCGGAAGCCCGCTTCGCCCGCATAGAGGCCGCGCTGGACCGACTCGCCGAGGCCCAGGCCCGCACCGAGGAGGAGTTCCGGCAGTACCGGGAGTCCTCGGAAGCCCGCTTCGCCCGCATAGAGGCCGCACTGGACCGGCTGGCCGAGGCCCAGGCCCGCACCGAGGAGGGGTTCCGGCAGTACCGGGAGTCCTCGGAAGCCCGCTTCACCCGCATAGAAGCCGCACTGGACCGTCTGGCCGAGGCCCAGGCCCGGACGGAAGCACAGGTTCGGGAATTGTCCGAGGCTCAGGCCCGGACGGAGGCACAGGTTCGGGAATTGGCCGAGGCCCAGGCCCGAACCGAGCGAAAGGTGGACAAACTGGCCCGACAGGTCGGCGGGCTGAGCGAAACTGTCGGCGGAGATATAGAGGATATTGCCTACATCGTGATCCACCGGGTCCTCCAGCGGGAAAAAGGCTGGCAGGTGGGAGAACTGAAACGGGTCTGGCAGAACTGGGATGGCCGGAAACGGGAGGTCAACATCTTCGGCGAGGCCCGCGACCCGGCCCGGCCGGAGCAGCGCATCTGGATTGTGGGGGAGGCCAAACACAATCTGACAATGCGGGAAGTGGAGAAGTTCGCCCGGACCGTGGATATGGCCCGCCGAAACCTGGAGGGAGAAATCTTCCCCGTCTGCTTCTGCTACCGGGCCCGGCCGGAGGTGCAGGAACGAATCCGGGAGTTGGGCTTCCATATAGTATTCTCCTACGGCGAACTGGTAGAGTCAGGGGGAGATAGATGAACACCACCCGCTTCAGCGCGGTTCTGGACGGTATCCTGGAGGCCGGCTGGCTGGCCGCCATCATCGTCACCCCGCTCTTCTTTAACATCTACTCCAGCCGCGTCTTTGAACCGGATAAACTGACCACCTTGCGCTCCATCGCCCTGGTGATGGCCGCGGTCTGGCTGGC
>DAOTWL010000185.1:0-5948 GCA_034435875.1 Anaerolineae bacterium | reverse complement strand
GCCATCACAAGGAGGAGGAAGAGTTGGGGGATGTTCAGCATCGCCTCGGTGAAGCGCATCAGGACGCTATCCACCCATCCGCCGTAGTAGCCCGCCAGCGCGCCGATGGCGACGCCGATAGCCACCATCACCGCCATCGCGGTCAGGCCGATGAGGAGGGAAATCTGCCCACCGTAGATGGTACGGGCCAGGATGTCCCGCCCGACGGTGTCGGTGCCGAAGGGGTGCTCCTGAGAAGGGGGCTGGAGGCGCATAACGGTGTTGGTGCGGTTGGCATACGCTTCGGTGAAAAAGAGGGTGCCGCCCAGCGAATAGAGGACCAGCAGGAAGAGGACGACCAGGCCGAAGAGGGCCATTTTGTGGCGGCGGAAGCGGCGCCAGAACAACTGCCGCAAGGTCAAAGGCGGGGCTTCGGCCTCCTCTAATGGTATGAAAGCAGGGATGGCGGTTTCGCTCATCAATGCTCAGTGCGGAGTGATCAGGCTTTTCATTATCCGGGCACGCAACCCGATCAGCGTGAGACCCACGACTTCCCGGCGATGCTCATCGTAGCGGACGATGACCCCTTCGCCAATATCTATGCCGACAGCGGGGCCCGGTTCGCCGATAGAAAGATACAAAACATCCGCTTCCTCATCGTAGTCCCATGTGATTGTTGTCGGTTTCTCCAGAATCTTCATCTACTCATACCGGATTCGGGGGTCCAGCCAGGCGTAGACGATGTCGGTGATAATCTGGAAGACCACCACGGCGACGGCAATCATCATCAGGATGCCCATCACCACCGGTGTGTCGCCCCGGGAGACGTGGTCTATAAAGAGACGGCCCATGCCGGGCCAGGCGAAAATCCGCTCCGTGACGATGGCCCCCGCCAGCAGAAACGGCAGGTCCAGCCCCACAACGGTTACGATGGGCAGCGAGGCGTTCTTCAGCGCGTGGACGAAGATGATGGTCGGGCGGGGGAGCCCCTTGGCGCGGGCCGTGCGGATGTAGTCCTGGCTCAGGACCTCCAGCATCGCGCTGCGGATGTAGCGGCTGTAGGCGGCGAAGTAGATGAACGAGAGGCTGAAAACGGGCAGAACCATGTGGAGCGCCACCTGACCGGGGGTTTTGCCCACCTGGGGGTCAAACATCCCCACGGTGGGCAGGTACGGCAGTCCCCACCGCTTGAAGTTGACGGCGAAGATGTACATAGAGAGCAGGGCGACGAAGAAGATGGGCATAGAGTAGCCGATGAAGGAGATGGCCGTCATCAGGTGGTCCAGGAAGGAGTACTGGCGGAGGGCGGAGTACATCCCGATAACCAGGGAACCGACGATGATGACCAGTTCGGTGGTGCCCATCAGGAGCAGGGTATTGGGCAGACGGTCCCAGATGACCTGCACCACCGGCTTTTTGGCGACCAGGGAGACGCCGAAGTCGCCGCGCAGGACCCCCTTGCGGCGGCCCGGCGTCTCCGGGACGCCGTCGCCGTCCAGGTCCATCTTCGTCCAGTCGTTGCCGACCAGCCAGTAGAGGTACTGCATATAGATGGGCTGGTCCAGCCCCAACTGGCGGGCCAGCCGCTGTCGGTCTTCGGAGCGGGTGACCTGACGCCCGCCCAGCGTCGCCAGCGGGTCGCCCATGTTCTGCATCAGCACAAAGAGGATGATGCTGATGAGAAACAGCAGCGGGATGGCCTGAAGGAGCCGACGGATAACGTAGCGCAGCATGTTCGTTTATGAAACGTGCCAGGCACTTTTGGAAGTGCCTGGCACGCCCAGGTTTACTGGCTCAGGTCCCACTCCACGATGTTGAAGAACGGCGTCGCGCCGGAGAGGCGGACGTTCTGCAGGCGCGGGCCCACCGCCCAGATGTCCGGGTCCTCCCAGACGCCCAGCCAGTAGACCTTCTCGTAGATGAGGCGGGTAATCTTGTGGAAGGTCTGCTGCCGCTCGGCGGGGTCCACCTGGGTGGCCTGCAACTGGAAGAGCCTGTCCAGTTCCTCATCGCAGACGGCCTGCCAGTTGACACCGGCCGGGTTCTCATCGCTGGGGATTTCCTTGCAGAGCCAGTCGGCGGTGTCCGGGTCGGGGTAGTTGGTGACGGTGGAGTACTCAAAGATGTCGTACTGGCCGGTGGCGCAGGGGCCGCCCTCGCCGTAACTGGCGAAGAAGATGTCCGGCTCGGCGTTGGCCAGTTCCAGTTTGATGCCCACCTGGGCCAGTTGCTGCTGGGCCACCGCCTGGACGTCCCGGCGAATCTCGCGGGTCGTGGTGCCCAGGGTCAGCACCAGTTCCACGCCGTCCTTATCCCGCACCCCGTCGCCGTTGGTGTCCTTCCAGCCGGCCTCGTCCAGGAGTTGCTTGGCCCGCTCCGGGTCGTAGGGCCAGGGCTCCAGCGTCGGGTCCTGCCAGGGGGTGTTGGCCCAGTAGGTCGCCGGAGGCTTGGTCAGGCCCAGCAGGAGGTCCTTGCAGACGGAGAAGCGGTCAAAGGCCAGCGCGATGGCCTGCCGGACCCGGACGTCCTTGAGCGCCGGATGCCCTTTCTCCGGATGGAGGTAGAAGTACCAGCCCTCGTTGTAGCCGGAGAAGACCTTGACCATTTTGACGCCGGCCTGCTCCAGGGTGGGGATGTCCGAGTAGGCGATGAAGGTGCCCAGGTCGCCATCGCCGGCCTTCAGCGCCGCCACCTGAGAGGCGTCGTCGGGGACGAAGCGGATGAAGATTTCGTCAATCTTGGGGCGGCCCAGCCAGTACTTATCGTTGGCGACGAAGCGGGCGAAGGAGCCGGACTCCCACTCCTGGAAGACGAAGGGGCCGCAGCCGACGGTGGGGGCGCGGTTCCACTCGGCGTTGTCAAGGGTCCCCTCTTTCTCAAAGACAGGGCGCAGGACGTGGGCCGGCAGGAGTCCACGCCAGAGGGTGGCCTGCCAGGCGGCGAAGGGTTCTTTAAAGGTCATCACCACCGTGCGGGCGTCGGGCGCTTCCACCTTCTCCAGTTTGTCGTACGGGAAAGTGGTGGCGACGGTGTTCTTGGGATTCATCACCATCTCGTAGGTGAAGACGAAGTCCTCGGAGGTGATGGGTTCTCCGTCCGACCAGACGATGTCGTCCCGCAGTTTCAGGGTGATGACCCGGCCGTCCGGGGAGATGCCGCCGTTCTCCGTACTGGGCATTTCCTTGACCAGGACCGGGTGGGGGTTGTTCTGGTCATCAAAGTCCCAGGCCCAGCAGTTCCAGATTTGCTGGGTGATGGAGGAGAACCACATGTTGGTGTAGAGGGGGTTGAGGACGTCAAACTCCTGGGTCCAGATGAAGGTAGCGACCTTCCGGGCAGGCGGTTGGGTGGGCGGCGGAGCCGTCGGCGCGGTGGTGGGGGTCGCGGGCGGCGGAGTGGTGGGGGTCGCGGGCGGCTTGCAGGATGCCAGCAAGGCCAGAACGACCCCGAGGGCCAGCAGAGTGTAGAGCGTGCGACCTTTCATCTCTCCTCCTTATTTGACTGATTGGACAGTTTTTCATCTTCGGGGGATTAGCGGTACAGAGTAGAAATTAATGAAGTTTGCGGCTTTCTCACCTCCTTTCAGCAGCGAGAGACGGACGAGAGGCGGAGGGGGTGGGATTCGAACCCACGGTGACCACGAAGGGCCACAGCGGTTTTCGAGACCGCCCCGATCGTCCACTCCGGCACCCCTCCGGTGGGAAACATTATAGCACAGGATGGAGAGTCTGCAACCGGAGGGCTGTTCGTGGTATCCTACCCAGAAACTTGTGGCGCAAGATTCATCTTGCGCTCTGCGTCCTCCGGCCTCGGGGATTGCCCCTCCCCCTGCCCCCCATAAGCGTTAACTCAGGAGTTGTGCCGGTTGGGTCGCCGCCTCGGGAACCGACTGAAGTCCGCCTCTTTGGGCCTTCGGCCGGGTTGCTTCCCTTCGTTCGCAACCAGGGCGGCCTGCGCTCCTCACCCCTCCCCCGGCCCTTCACCTCACCCCCGGCCCCTCTCCTGACCTTTGGTCAGGAGAGGGGAGGGGGTAGCGGCGCAGCCGCTGGGGGTGGGGTGAGGACGCGCGCAGTTGCTCATCGGCCGAATAATGGTATAATGCCCCTCGTTGGGGCAAACCAATAAGGAGCGACTATGGAAGGCCTTCTGGATACCCTGGTAAAACTCGTCTTCTGGCTGGCGCTGGGTGCCGGCGTCGTTTTCACCGCCCTGCACGGTGGGGCGATCATCTGGACCTTCCGGGATATGCGGGCCCGCTCCCGGGACGTCCTGGCGTGGATTGTCGCCACGCTGCTGGTGGCGCTCATTCCCCTTTTCGGGCTCATCGTATATCTGATGCTGCGTCCGCGCGAGACGCTGGCGGAGGCCTACGAGCGCTCGCTGGAGCAGGAGGCGCTCCTGCAGGCCATTGAGGAGCCGGAAATCTGTCCCGGCTGCGGCGCGCGGGTCAAACCGGATTACATCCTCTGCCCGGTCTGCCACACCCGCCTCAAGCAGGCCTGCCCGGCCTGCAAGCGCCCCCTGCAACTCCACTGGGCGGTCTGCCCCTACTGCGGCGTCAGCGTCACCCCCCAGGTGGTGGAACCGGTAGAATAGAGCAGGACACGGGTGTGTCCGGTGAAAGGAGGCCCCCGATGCCAGCGATGATTGTTGTCGGGGCTCAGTGGGGAGACGAAGGGAAGGGGCGGGTCGTGGACGACCTGGCCCGGGAGGCCCATATCGTCGCCCGCTACAACGGCGGCGATAACGCCGGCCATACGGTGGTCGCTCAGGGCCATGTCCTCCGCCTGCATCTGGTCCCCTCCGGCATCCTGCACCCCCACACGATCTGCCTGATCGGGGCCGGGGTGGTCGTCAACCCGGTCCAACTGGCGGCGGAACTGGACGAACTGGCCGCGCTGGGGGTGGATGTGGGGCCGGAGCGGGTCAAACTGGCGGCAGCGGCCCATGTTATCCTGCCCACTCATCGCGCGCTGGACGGCGCGCGGGAGGCCGCCCGGGGACGGGAGGCTATCGGCACCACCCGCCGGGGCATCGGCCCGGTCTATGCCGACAAGGCCGCCCGCGTGGGCCTGC
The DNA here is from genome assembly GCA_034435875.1 of Anaerolineae bacterium. Lineage (GTDB taxonomy): Bacteria > Chloroflexota > Anaerolineae > B4-G1 > DUEL01 > SpSt-77. The sequence goes on along the minus strand of DAOTWL010000185.1, from coordinate 893 downwards.
GCGCCGGCCAGATGGCCGACCCGGAAGGGTTCGGCGAGCGGGTGAAGGCCCTGGCCCAGGCCCATAACCGCCTGCTTCAGGAGCACTACGGCCTGGAACCACTGCCGGTGGACGAGATGGTGGCCGAATCCGTTGCACTGGCCCGGCGGCTCCGCCCCTATCTGGCCGACGGCTCCGAACGGGTCGCCCGCGCGCTGGCGGCCGGACAGACCGTCCTCTGCGAAGGAGCGCAGGGAACCCTGCTGGACCTGGACCACGGCACGTACCCCTATGTGACCAGTTCCTCCTGCGTGGCGGGCGGGGCACTGACAGGGCTGGGCTTCGGGCCGCAGGCGGTGACGCGGGTCATCGGCGTCGCCAAAGCCTATACGACCCGCGTGGGGGCCGGGCCCTTCCCCACCGAACTGACCGATGCCGTCGGCGACCGCATCCGGGAGGTCGGGGGAGAATACGGCACCACCACCGGCCGCCCCCGGCGCTGTGGCTGGCTGGACCTCCCCATTCTGCGGTACGCCGCCCAGGTCAACGGACTGACCGAACTGGCGCTGACCAAACTGGACGTGCTGACCGGGATTCACCCGCTGAGGGTGGCCGTCGCGTACGAACGGGGCGGGGAGCGGATCTCTCGCTTTCCCGGCGAGTGGGGAGCGGAGGAGGTGGCCCGCTGGCAGCCGGTATATGAGGAACTGCCCGGTTGGGATGAGGAGATTCGTTCGGCCCGCCGGTGGGAGGACCTGCCAGCGGCGGCGCGGGCCTATGTGGAGCGGATAGAGGAAGCGGTCGGTGTGCCTGTCACCCTGATTGGGGTCGGGCCGGAGCGGGAGGAAGTCGTCCTCCGGTAGCCCTCCCGGAGATGGAGGGTGAAGGGGGATTTTCGGGCGGGCGTTGAAGCC
>DAOTWL010000184.1:0-6124 GCA_034435875.1 Anaerolineae bacterium | reverse complement strand
ACCCCCGGCCCCTCCCCCAAGCGAAGCGATGGGGGAGGGGGGATGAAGGGGGGTGGGGGCAAAAGCGACTTCCCTGGACCGCATAAGGTGTTGATTTTACTTTAGTGCGATTTTTCGCACCCCTTCACCTCCTTACCTGTTCCCCCGGTTCAGCCCCTGAATCTTCACCATCCTTTTAGAGGTAGTCTGAAAAGCCTACCACAGAGGGCACAGAAGAGCATCTCAGCGAACGAAAGCGCCTTGATATCCTTCGTGTTCCTGGTGTCCTTCGTGGTTTTCAGACAAGCTCTTACGGCGTCACCCCCAGGTAGAGAAGATAGAGCAGCGCGAAGGTGCACAGGAAGAACAGCACCGAGACCAGGTAATGCTGGACCTGGCCCGTCTGCAGGGCCTGGCGGAATTCGCGGCCGACGAGACCCACCAGTTTCGCCGACCCGTCCACCATCCCGCCGTCAATGACGTAGCGGTGCACCCAGCGGTTGAGGATGCCCCACAGTTCGCCCAGACGGGCAAAGCCGTGCAAGATGCCATCTATCAGGCCCCGGTCTATCCACTCGTAGGCCACCTTCGCCAGCCAGAGGGTGGGCCGGATGATCACCAGGCCGTAGAACTCGTCAAAGTAGTACTTGTTGCGCAGGACGGTGTGCACCGGCCCCAACCACCGGACCAGCGGGTCAGGTTGGCCTTCCGCCAGCGGGCGCCACCCGTAGACCAGCCAGCCCCCCAGGAGCCCCAGAAGCGCCGCCCCCACCGAAAGCGCGACCGGGACCGGGTTGAACGGCAGCGCCTCCGGCGCTTCCCCCAGCGTCGCGCCGACGAAGTGGTGGAACCAGTTGCCGTGGAAGAGCGCCTTGCCCACTTCGCCCAGCACCGGAAAGTCCTCCGGCACGCCGACAAAGCCGAAGAAGAGGGCGAAGAGCGCCAGGACCATTAGCGGCCCCGTCATCACCCAGCCCGTTTCATGGGCGTGCTCGGCGTGGTGACTGCGCGGCTGGCCCAGGAAGGTCAGGCAGATTTGCCGCATGGTGTAGAACGCGGTGAGGAGCGCGCCCGCCGCCAGCGCCCAGAAGACCGTCGGGTTGTGGGCCCAGGCGTGGGCCAGAATCTCGTCCTTGCTCCAGAATCCGGCGGTGATGATGGGGAATCCGGCCAGGGCCAGCCCGCCCGCCAGGAAGGTCCAGAACGTGATGGGCATCCGCTTCCGCAGGCCGCCCAGATGCATCATATCCTGCTCGTGATGGGTGCCGATGATGACCGACCCGGAGCCAAGAAACAGGAGCGCCTTGAAGAAGGCGTGAGTGAGCAGATGGAACGCGGCGGCGATGTAGGCCCCGATGCCCAGCGCGGCGACCATGTAGGCCAGTTGACTGATGGTGGAGTAGGCCAATACCCGCTTGATGTCGTTCTGGGCGACGGCGATGGTAGCGGCGAAGACCGCGCTGAAGGTCCCGATGAGGGCCATCGCCTGCATCGGCGGCGTCCCGGCGGCGTGCTCCAGCCCCACCGCCAGCAGCGGGAACATCCGCACCACCAGATAGACACCTGCGGAGACCATCGTCGCGGCATGGATCATCGCGCTGACCGGCGTGGGACCCTCCATTGCGTCCGGCAACCACACATGGAGCGGGAACTGGGCCGATTTCCCCACCGTCCCGGCGAAAATCAGAAGCCCCACCGCCGCGGCGACGGAGAGGGTGGGAATCACCGAAGGCGTGATCGCCAGTTCGTGCAGCACCTCCTCATTCCGCAGGATACCGTCAAAACTGAGCGTGCCCGTCTGCGTGTAGAGGTAGGCGATGCCGATGAGCATAATGACGTCGCCGATGCGGGTGGTGAGGAAGGCCTTGATCGCCGCCCGGTAGGCCGAGGGCTTCTCAAACCAGAAGCCGATGAGCAGGTAGGAGCAGAGGCCCATAATCTCCCAGAAGATGAAGAGGATCAGTAAGTTGTCGGAGACGGTGAGCCCCAGCATCCCAGTGGCGAAGAGGCTGATGTAGGCGAAGAACCGGCTGTAGCGGGGGTCGCCGTGCATGTAGCCCACGCTGTAGATGAAGATGGCCAGACAGGTGATGGAGACGAAGAAGAGGGTGACCGCCGTCAGCGGGTCCACAAAGACCCCCATCTCCAGCGCGACGTTCGCCGAAGGAAGCCACGGGACGCTCACGGCAATCGGATGCTCGTAGAGCGCTTCGCCGCCCCAGCCGACGGCCGTCCAGAAGACGTACTGGGCCATCAGGAAAGAGAGGGCCATCGCGCCGATGGCGACCGAGTGGCTCAGCCGCTTCCAGCGGTTGAAGAAGAGGACGATGAGGGCAAAGGCCAGGAACGGCGGCAGTGGGATCAGGACGGTCAGGAGTTCCAGGAGTTGGCGAGGGTTCATATCGTCGCTCCTACCACTTCAGCAGGTTGATCTGGTCTATGTCGGTGGTTCGGCGGCGGCGGTAAATGGCGACGATGAGAGCCAAGCCGACGGCGACCTCCGCCGCTGCGACGGCGTAGACGAAGGCCGCGAAGGCCTGCCCGACAGCCGTCGTCGGTTCACCGTACCGCCAGAAGGCCAACAGATTGAGGATGACACCGTTGAGCATCAGTTCTATGCTCATCAGGATGGCGATGGCGTTCCGCCGCGCCAGCACGCCGTAGGTACCGATGCAGAAAAGAGCCGCCGCCAGGATGAGGTACCAGGATAGAGGAATCATCGTTGACCACTTCCTCCTTTGAGGTCTTGCAAAACTTGCTCCAAATATAGTGTTACCGCCCGTTTCATACCGGTATCGCTTCGGACAAAATCACGTCGCGCCGTTCCTCCCGCAGACTGCGTCGGGGCATATGGATGAAACACCAGCTCTTAATGCGTACACGGTGTTGCAAAAATGGTGCCGTCGTGATAGAAATTCGCCCATGCGTAGACGGGCCACCAGGTCAGGTCAAAGGCCAGGGCCAGCGGGCCCCCGAACACCTCCGGCTCCACAAACTCGCCGCGGGCGGCCATCTGGGCCCGACAGGCCTCTCGCGCCCGTTTCCAGCCGATGTGGAAACCCAGCCCTATCAGAAGGTAGAGACAAATCAACACGACCACAAACGGGATCAATCGCCTCATCGGCTCCTCTGTTCCAGTTCCCGGCCCAGTTCCTCCGCTAACCGGATGACCGCTTCGGCTTCGGCGGGGCCGATGATGGCCGCCCGATCGTAGCGGGCCAGGTTCCGGTATCGGAGCGCTTCCCGCCGCCGTCGCCCCATATCGGCGGGCAACTCCCCGGTCCGCACGTAGAGTTCCCCGAAGCGACCCACCAACCCTCCGTGGGTCCGGGGAAGCCGCTCGGCTTTCAACAGAACCAGCCCTTTGACGACCAGTTCGGCGGCGTTGTAGGCCAGGTCCACGGCCAGGCGGTGGCGCTCTTGCCGCTCCAGTTCCCGCGCGCCTTCCAGATACTCGGCCGCCAGTTCCTGCAGCCCCCGAATCTCTTCCCGGCGGAGTTCCTCCGCGCTCATCGCATACAACACTTCCCCATCCCGGATGGCCCGATACAGAAAGTAAGAGGCCGGATACCGGCGCTCGTTGAGGGAATAGACCAGCGGCTCCACGCTTTCCGCCGCCTCCAAGGCGACCTGGAAACTGGCCTCGTCACAGGCCCGCTCCACGATCCCGGTGCCGTCGGTGCGGAAGACCAGAAGGTCCACATCGCTTTCCAGACGGACCCTTCCTGAGACCGTGCTCCCGTGGAGAAGCACATACGCCACATAGGGACGGGCCGGGCTTTCTAACAATCGGGCCACGAACATCTCCGCCGCCCGCCGCTTCCGCTTCAGAACGGCTTTCCGACCGCTCACGTCCACTCTTCCAGCCGGAACTCCTACTGCCCATAAAGGTCTTCGCGCCGCCAGGTCCGCTTTCCAGCGACAGGCCCCTGTTGCACCAGTCGGTCAATGAACGCCCGCTCTTGCTCCCAGGCTTCCCCATCGGGCCGGAAAGGGGTCCAGCGGGCGAAATGTTCCACCGCCTCCCGGATGATTTCCGCTTCGGTTATCCCCCGCTCGCGAGCCAATCGCTTGAGGAGTACCTCCTAATGGGGGGCCAGATAGACCTGTTTGCGAAGCATCTGCGTCATATCCGTCCTCTCCGCACCGGTATACATCATATTATACATCACCCTACCCAAAGGGTAACCCCCTCAGGAGCCATCCGCGCTCCATTACCTTTCCCGCACAATCGTCACTGCGCCGATGAGGACCATCACCAGCAGGACCGAGGCCACCTCAAAGGGCAGGGCATACCCCGTGGGGTCCACCAGCGTCACCCCCAGGATATGGATGGTGCTCTCCGGGACCGCCTCCGCCACAATGTTGGGGCGGATGTTCTGCAGAATCAGGAAGACCAGCACGCCCAGGAGCACCACCGCCAGCAGAGCTGCCAGCCACCACTGTTCATTGGCGCGCGGCATCGGCTGGCGCATAAAGGCGCGGGTGAGCATGATGGCGAAGATAATCAGGATGCCGATGGCGCCCATGTAGATGAATAACTGCGCCGCGGCAAAAAACGGGGCCTCCAACAGAACGTAAAGGCCCGCCATTCCGAAGAAGACCAGCATCAGCCACAGTGCGGCGTGGAAAAGGTTGCGGACGGTGACGACGGCAATCGCCCCGCCCAGCACCATCAGCCCGAAGAGGATAAAGAGAACATGGGAGAGCGTGATGGTCATACGGTCACCTCCAGTTCGGTCGCCTGGGCCGCCCGCCAGGCCCGCCGCTCTTCCCGCCGCCGGCCCAGCGCGCCCAGCCCCCAGACCACCAGCACGGTCAGGACGTTGGAGAGCAGGAGAATCCCGGCGCGGGTCCAGACCGGCGCGCCGCCGGGAAAGGCCTCCGTGATCCCCTTATTCACCAGCACCGTCACACAGAGGTTGACCATCGCCAGCGGTGTCAGGAACTTCCAGTTGAAGTTCAGCATCTGGTCAATCCGCAGCCGGGGAAGCGTAATCTGAATGAACATCCAGGCCAGGATGACCAGCCCCATCTTGATGAAGAACCAGAGGGTCCCCAGAATCGGCGCCTGGTCCACCCACGGCCCCCGCCAGCCCCCCAGGAAGAGGGTGGTGAAAATCGCCGCAACCGCCACCGAGTTCATAAACTCGGCCAGGTAGAACATCCCGAATTTCATCCCGCTGTACTCAATGAAATATCCGCAGACCAGTTCCGACTCCGCCTCCAGCAACTCAAAGGGGCGGGCGTTGATCTCGGCGAGACTGGCCATATAGAAGATAAATGCGGTCAACGGCATGGCGACCAGGAAGATGACGTTCTGCGCGCCGACGATGCCCTGCATCTTCATCGTCCCGGCGACGGCGACCACCGTCAGGACGGCCAGCAACTGGGGGATTTCGTAGCCCACCAGTTGGGCCACCGAGCGGAACGCGCCCACAGTGGCGTACTTGTTGTTGGACGACCACCCGGCCATCAGGAAGACGAAGAGCGCCGCCGAGGCGAAGGCCATAATATAAAAGATGCCAATGTTCAGGTCGGTGCCGATGAGGGAGCCGCCGGGGCCGAAGGGGATGACCGCCCAGAGCATCACCGACGCAAATACGACCAGCATCGGGGCCAGGTTGTAGGGGATGGGGTCAATCCCCTGCGGGCGAATGTCCTCCTTGACAATCATCTTGATGGCGTCGGCGAAGGTCTGGAGGATGCCCCAGGGGCCAGCCCAGGTGCCGGAACTGTTGGGGCCCAGCCGTCCCTGGATGCGGGCGGCGATTTTCCGGTAGGCCCAGATGAGAAAGATGACGACGACCAGTGGGAAGAAGCCCACCGCCAGCGCGCCGACGGCCCGGACAATCAGCAGCGCCGTCGGCTCCGGGAGCCCCCACCCCATCAGTACTCCCTGGAGCCAGGCCCCGATGTTGACGATACCGTTAGAGAGAAAAGCCAGCAAACGGGTGAGCCAGTCCATATCTCGTACTCCGTGTTGCGTATTCCGTACTCCGTGTTACGCCCACTCCAGCGCGCCCTTCTTCCACGCGTAGAGCAGGGCCCCCAGCAGGAGCAGGAGAAACAGGATACCCTCTATAACAGCATATAGAGGGAGCCAGTTATAGACAAGCGCCCAAGGGAACAGGAAGACTGCCTC
>DAOTWL010000183.1:0-7504 GCA_034435875.1 Anaerolineae bacterium | reverse complement strand
TACCGCGAGAGTAGCAAGGAGGTTCGTAGTCAGCCACGAAGCGAAGCGGAGTGGCGTTCTTGCTGAGCCAAAACGGCACTCCACTTCGTTCCGTGCCTCACTACGAACGACTTTGCAGACAAGCTCTTAGGAGGTGAGAATGGACGTATCCATTGTCGGTGCATCCGGATATGCGGGAGGGGAACTCTTGCGGTTGCTCCTGGACCACCCACACGTCCGGGTGAAGCAGGCGACGTCGGAGCACTATGCCGGTCAGCCGGTGTATTTCGTCCACCCGAACCTGCGGGGGCGGACGGACCTGCGCTTTTCCCGGCTGGCCGACCTGACGCCGTGCGACGTACTCTTCATCGCCCTGCCCCACGGCCTGGTCGCCCCTCGCATTGAGGAGTTCGCATCGGTGGCGGAGCGGTTGATAGACCTGAGCGCCGATTTCCGCCTCCACAACCCGGCCGACTATCCCCGCTGGTACGGCTGGGAGCATCCGGCGCCCCAGTGGCTCCCCCGCTTCGTCTACGGCCTGCCGGAATTCCACCGGGAGGAGTTGAGGACGGCGCGCTACGTCAGCGGCGTGGGCTGTAACGCCACCGTCGTCAACCTGGCCCTCTGGCCCCTCTACCGGGCCGGCGTCGTGGAGAGGGCCGTGGTGGAGGTCAAGGTCGGCTCCTCCGAGGGCGGGGCGGAGCCCACTCCGGCCTCCCATCACCCCGAACGCTCTCAGGCCGTCCGCTCCTACGCCCCCGCCGGCCACCGCCATCTGGCCGAACTGATCCAGGAACTGACGGTGGACGGACGGTCCCCCGAAATCTACCTCTCCATCACCTCGGTGGACCTGGTGCGGGGCGCGCTGGCAACGGCCCACTGCTTCCTAAAGGAAGACCTGCCGGAGCGGGAAATCTGGCAACTCTACCGCCAATCCTACGAGGGCGAGCCGTTTATCCGGCTGGTGAAGACGGCCAAAGGGGTTTACCGGTACCCGGAGCCAAAGATTCTGGCCGGTTCCAACTACTGCGACATCGGCTTCGCCCGGGAGTCGGGGACGCGCCGTCTGGTGGTCATCGCGGCCATAGACAACCTGATGAAGGGCGCGGCGGGGACGGCCGTCCAGGCGATGAACCTGGCCTGCGGTTTCCCCGAAACGACCGGCCTGGAATTCCCCGGCCTCCACCCTATCTAAGAGGGCAAAGATGTTCGTAGTCAGCCACGAAGTGAAGCGGAGTAGCGTTCTGGTGGGCCATAACGGCACTCCCCTGCGTTCCGTGCCTCACTACGAACGAAAACGGCACTCCCCTGCGTTCCGTGCCTCACTACGAACGACTTTTCAGAAAGCTTTAACGGAATACGGAGTACAGTATGCACACCCTCATCGTCGTCAAACTCGGCGGCGCGGCAGGGATTGACCCGGAGCCCCTCTGCGATGATGTCGCCGCGCTGGTCGGGCAGGGAATCCCGCTGATCCTGGTCCACGGCGGCTCCCACGAGACCGACGTCATCGCGGAGCGGCTGGGCAAACCGCCCCGCCACGTTACCTCTCCCTCCGGCCATCAGAGCCGCTACACCGACCGGGAGACGCTGGAGATTTTCGCCATGGTGGTCGCCGGACGGATCAACAAGTTGCTGGTGGAGCGTCTACAGCGGCGGGGGATCCAGGCCCTGGGGCTTTCGGGAGTGGACGGTCGGCTGCTGGAGGGGAAGCGCAAGTCCTCCCTGAAAATCGTGGAGGACGGCCGGGTGAAGGTCCTGCACGACGAGTGGAGCGGGGTCGTGGAGCGGGTCAATGTCTCCCTCCTCCGGACACTCCTGGGCCAGGGGTACATCCCCGTCGTCGCCCCGCTGGCCGTCAGTTTCGCCGGGGAGATGGTGAACGTGGACGGCGATCGGGCCGCCGCCGCCATCGCCACCGCCCTGGGCGCCGATACCCTCGTCCTCCTGACCAACGTCCCGGGCCTCCTGCGCGCCTTCCCTGATGAGAGTACCCTGATCCCCCGTATCCGGCGCGCCGAGGTGGAGGCGTATTTCCCCTATGCCCAGGGACGGATGAAGCGGAAACTGCTGGGGGCCCAGGAGGCGCTGCACGGCGGCGTGCGCCGGGTGATCCTGGCCGACGGCCGCGCCGATTCCCCCATCCGGCGGGCGCTGGCCGGGGAAGGGACGGTGATAGAATGACCGAATGAACAGAATGACCGAATGACAGAATGACTGAATGACAGAATGACCGAATGAGGGAATGGGGCAATGAGCGCTGAGTGGATGGAACGGGAAGAGCGGTATACCTGCGGGGTGTACCGGAAGCAGCCGGTGGTCATCGTGCGCGGTGAGGGAGCGCGGGTCTGGGATGCGGAAGGCCGGGAGTATGTGGACTGCGCCACCGGGCACGGCGTCGCCCTGCTGGGCCACGCGCATCCCCGCGTGGTGGCCGCCATCCGGGAGCAGGCCGGGCGGCTCATCACCTGCCCGGAGACCCTCTACAACGACCGCCGGGCGGAACTGGAAGCCGAACTGGTCTCCCTAGCGCCGTGGGCGGAGCGGGTGTTCCTCTGCAATTCCGGCACCGAGGCGGTGGAGGCGGCCCTCAAGTTCGCCCGCCTGGTGACCGGACGGCCGGGGATCATTGCGGCCCGCAACGGGTTCCACGGCCGGACCATGGGGGCCCTCTCCGCCACCTGGCGCCCGGAGTACCGGCGCCCCTTTGAGCCGCTGGTCCCCGGCTTCATCCACGTCCCCTACAACCGCCCCGACGCGCTGGAAGAAGCGGTCGGCCCGGATACGGCGGCGGTGATTCTGGAGGTGGTCCAGGGCGAAGGGGGCGTCTATCCGGGAGACGGGGCGTATCTCCGGCGCGCGCAGGAACTCTGTCGGGAGCGGGGGGCACTCTTCATCGTGGACGAAATCCAGACCGGGCTGGGCCGGACGGGCCGGATGCTGGCCTGCGACCACTACGGCCTGGAGCCGGACATGGTCTGCCTGGCGAAGGGGCTGGCGGGCGGGGTGCCGATGGGCGCGGTCCTCCTGGGCCCGCGCGTGGGAAGGTTGCCCCCGGCCGTCCACGGCTCCACCTTCGGCGGGAATCCGCTGGCCTGCGCGGCGGCCCTGGCCACCCTGCGCGCCATCCGGGAGGAGGGGCTGCCGGAGCGGACCGCCGAACGGGGCACGTTCTTCCTCTCCCGCCTGCGGGCCATCTCTTCCCCCCTCATCCGGGAGGTCCGGGGGCTGGGGCTGATGGTGGGCGTGGAGTTGCGGCGGAAGGCCCGTCCCTACCTCCGGGCCCTCCTCCGGCGCGGCGTCCTCGCCCTGACCGCCGGCCCCATCGTGCTGCGGTTTCTCCCCCCGCTGGTCATCTCCCGGGAGGACCTGGAATTCGTGGCCTGCCAACTGGAGGAGGCGCTGGCCGAAACATCCGTATCGGAGGACGAAGATGACGGATGAGGTCGCGTTCCTGCGCGAAATGCTGGAAATCTACAGCCCCTCCGGCCAGGAAGGGGAAATCGCCGCCTACCTGGTGGCCCGGATGCGGGAGATGGGTTTCCGGGCGTACCTGGACGGAGCCGGAAACGCCGTCGGCGTGATGGGCGAGGGGGAGCGGGAACTGGTACTTCTGGGCCACATGGACACGGTGGAGGGATTTATCCCGGTCCGGCTTCAGGACGGTTGCCTCTACGGACGGGGGGCAGTGGATGCCAAGGGGCCGCTGGCGGCCTTTGTCCTGGCCGCCGCGCGGGTGGGGCCGCTCCCCGGCTGGCGGGTCGTGGTGGTGGGCGCGGTGGAGGAGGAGTCCTCTTCCCGGGGGGCCCGGCATCTCCTGGGCCATTTCTCCCCCCAGGCCGTCGTCATCGGCGAACCCAGCGGCTGGGAGCATGTCACGCTGGGCTACAAGGGCCGGCTGCGGGTCCTCTACCGGCTGGCCGCGCCGGTCCGCCACTCCACCGCTGAGGGCCCCTCCGCCGCCGAGCAGGCCGTCGGATTCTGGAACCGCCTCGCGGCCTTCGCCGACCAACTCAACCGGGGGGAGCGGTTCCGCTTCCACACCCTGGACCCCACCCTTCACAAAATCACCACCCATAACGGCGGCTTTGAGGAGGAAGTGGTGATGGACATCACCCTGCGCCTTCCCCCGGGGGCGAGCATCCCCGACCTCAAGGCCCAAATTCGCTCCTGGGCCGGAGATGCCGCCGTCGGCTTCGGCGGGGAGGACATCCCCTACAAGGCGGAGAAGAACACCCCGCTGGTGCGCGCGTTCCTCCGGGCCATCCGGAGCATGGGCGGCACCCCGACCTTCAAGGTGAAACTGGGCACCTCGGATATGAACACCGTCGGGCCGATATGGCGCTGTCCGGTCGTCGCCTACGGGCCGGGGGATTCCCGCCTGGACCATACCCCCCAGGAGCACCTGGACCTGGAGGAGTTCCGCAGAGCCATCCGCGTGCTGGAGGAGGCAATCTGTGGAATGACCCAATGGCAGAATGACGGAATGACCCAATGGCAGAATGACGGATTGACGGAATGAACCCGCAGCGGAGCGAAATACCGAGCCATTCCACTATCAGGAGGTTAGAGAATGAAAGTCGTACTGGCCTATTCCGGAGGGCTGGACACCTCGGTGATTCTGGCCTGGCTGAAGGAGCACTATCAATGCGAGGTCATCACCTTCACTGCCGACCTGGGCCAGGGGGATGACCTGAAGGCGGTCCAGCAGAAGGCACTGGCGACGGGCGCCAGCAAGGCGTACGTGGCCGACCTGCGGGAAGAGTTTCTGACCGAATACGCCTTCCCGACGATGATGGCCGGGGCCGTCTACGAAGGGCAGTACCTGCTGGGCACCTCTTTCGCCCGTCCGCTCATCGCCAAATACCAGGTCCGGGTCGCCCTGCAGGAGGGGGCCGACGCCGTCGCCCACGGCTGTACGGGCAAGGGGAACGACCAGGTTCGGTTTGAACTGACCTACAAGGCCCTGGCTCCCCAACTGAAGGTCATCGCTCCCTGGCGGGAATGGAGCCTGCGCTCCCGGGAGGACCTGCTGGACTTCGCCGCCGCCCATGGGATTCCCGTCTCCGCCACCTCCCGCTCCATCTACAGCCGCGACGGGAACCTCTGGCACCTGAGCCACGAAGGGGGCCCGCTGGAGGACCCCTGGCGCGAGCCGGACGAGGAGATGTACCAGTTGACCGTCGCACCGGAACGCGCTCCCGACCGGCCCCAATATGTGGAGATAGAATTTGAGCAGGGGGTTCCGGTCGGAATTGATGGAGAACGTCTGGACCCGGTGGACCTGATGGTTCGGCTGAACCAACTGGGCGGCCGGCACGGCATCGGCCGGACGGATATGGTGGAGAACCGGCTGGTGGGGATGAAATCGCGCGGCGTCTACGAGACCCCCGGCGGAACCATCCTCTACATCGCCCATCGGGCCCTGGAGACCATCTGCCTGGACCGGGAGACCCTCCATTTCAAGGACCTGGTCGCGCTGCGGTACGCCGAACTGGTCTACTACGGCCTCTGGTACACCCCCCTGCGGGAGGCGCTGGATGCCTTCGTCCGCAAGACCCAGGAGACGGTCACCGGCACGGTGCGGGTGAAATTGTACAAGGGGAACTGTACGGCCGTCGGGCGCAGGTCTCCCTACAGCCTCTATCGGGAGGACTACGCCACCTTCAGCAGGGATGAGGTCTACCACCAGGCTGACGCCCAGGGCTTCATCAACCTTTTCGGCCTGCCGCTGAAAATCCGGGCCCTGGTGGCGCAGGGCGCGCCGGCCGCGCCTCCCTCCGAAATCCAGCGGGACTAAGCGGTGGAGCGCAGCGGAGTGCCGTCCAACGCGACTCCGCTTCGCTGCGTCGCTGACTACGAACGCCTGGATGTTCGTCGTCAGGCACGGAGCGCAGCGGAGTGCCGGGAATCCGAAAATCTACGCTCATCTGCGTTCATCTGCGTCCTGTGAGGTCTTATGAAACTCTGGGGTGGCCGATTCGGCAAAGAGACGGACCCCCGAATGGAGGCCCTCAACGCCTCCATCCGGTTTGACCGGCGGATGTGGGCGGCGGACATCCAGGGCAGTATCGCTTATGCCCGCGCGCTGGAGCGGGCCGGACTGCTCTCCGCCGGGGAGCGAGACACCCTGATCCGGGGACTGGAGGAGGTGGCCCGGGAGTTCGCCTCGGGCCAATTCGTCTTCCTCCCTTCCGACGAGGACATCCACACGGCAGTGGAGCGGCGGCTCCGGGAACGGGTCGGCCCGGTAGCCGATAAACTCCACACCGGCCGCAGCCGCAACGACCAGGTTGCCACCGACCTGCGGCTCTATCTGCTGGACGAAATCCCGGCCCTGCGCCGCCACCTGAAGGGCCTGCAGGAAGCGATTGTGGACCGGGCCGAGGAGCACCTGGAGGTCCTCATGCCCGGCTACACCCACCTCCAGCATGCTCAGCCCATCCGCTTCAGCCACTGGCTGATGAGTTTCTTCTGGGCCTTCGCGCGGGACCAGGAGCGGCTGCGGGAGATAGAGCGACGGGTCTCGGTTCTTCCCCTGGGCGCCGGCGCACTGGCGGGTCACTCCCTGGGCATTGACCGCCGCTACCTGGCCGAAGAACTGGGGTTTGGGGCCATCGGTGAGAACAGCATAGACGCCGTCTCCGATCGGGATTTCGTCGCCGAATTCCTCTTCTGGGCGGCCCTCCTACAAGTCCACCTGAGCCGGCTGGCGGAAGACCTTATCCTTTGGTCATCGGCGGAGTTCGGCTTTGTGGAACTGGACGAGGCCTACGCCACCGGCTCCAGTCTGATGCCCCAGAAGCGCAACCCGGATTCCCTGGAACTGCTGCGGGGGAAGGCGGGGCGCCTCATCGGCCACCTGACCGGCCTGCTGACCACCCTCAAAGGGCTGCCGACCGGATACAACAAGGACCTTCAGGAGGACAAGGAGCCGCTCTTTGACGCGCTGGACACTCTCCACCTGGCCCTGCCAGTGGCGGCGGGGGTCATCCGGACGCTGAACGTGCACCCCGAGCGGATGGCGGCGGCGCTGGACGACGGGATGCTGGCGACCGACTTGGCCGACTATCTGGTCCGGCGAGGCGTGCCCTTCCGGCAAAGCCACTACCTGGTGGGGGTGGCCGTCCGGCGGGCCGAAAAGTTGGGTGTCCCATTGCGCTCCCTCCCCCTGCCGGAATTCCAGGCCATCTCCCCGGCCTTCGGCCCCGACCTGTATGAAGTCTTTGACCATCACCGGTCCGTGGAAGCCCGCTCGTCGGAAGGAGGGACGGCTCTGTCTGCCCTGCGGGAACAGATTGCGCGCGCCCGGGGGGTGCTCAGTTTGTAGTCAGGCACGGAGCGCAGCGGAGTGCTCTCTCCGTTCGTATTCCAGGAGGCCGATTTCCAATGGCGCTGACTGAAAGTCAGCCTCTTTGGGCCTTCGGCCGGGGGGCGGCCTGCGCCGCCCTTTTGGGGGGCGTCAACGCAGGTTGACGCCCGGCGCGAAGCGTCCAGGGAGGCCGATTTCCAATCGGCGCTGACT
>DAOTWL010000182.1:0-1935 GCA_034435875.1 Anaerolineae bacterium | reverse complement strand
TCCGGTCCATATTGAAGATGACCCGGCGGGTCTGCCCAACGCGGGCCGTCGTGCGGGGGTCAAAGCGGCCCAGGAACTCGTACCGGTCGGTATCCAGGTAGACGATGATTTCGTTCCCCATCAACTCCGTCACCGCCACCCGGGCCTCTACGGGCGCGCCGTGAATGGCCGGCGGGGCGAAATCGGGGTCGTGGACGTCCTCGGGGCGGATGCCGAAGATAATCTCCCGACCCAGGTGAGGCCGATATACCCCCTGGCGGTCTTCGGGAATCGGCAGGAGAAAGTCGCCCGCATCCACGCAGACCCGACCGTCCCGCTCCACCAGCGTGGCGTTGAAGAAGTTCATCGCCGGGCTGCCGATGAATCCAGCGACGAAAACATTGGCCGGGCGGTCGTAGAGGTTCTGGGGCGTATCCACCTGCTGGAGGACACCCGCGTTGATGACGGCGATACGGGTGCCCATCGTCATCGCCTCCACCTGGTCATGGGTCACGTAAATAAACGTGGTGCCCAGCCGCTGGTGGAGTTTGGAGAGTTCGGCGCGGGCCTGCACCCGCAGTTTGGCGTCCAGGTTGGAGAGCGGCTCGTCCATCAGGAAGACGGCCGGCTCCCGGACGATGGCCCGTCCGACCGCCACCCGCTGCCGCTGGCCGCCGGAGAGTTGCTTCGGCTTGCGGTCCAGGAGATTCTCAATCCCCAGGATGCGCGCGGCCTCCCGGACCCGTCGGTCAATCTCCTTCTTGGGAACCTTGCGCAGTTTCAGGCCGAAGGCCATATTCTCGTAGACGGTCATATGGGGATAGAGGGCGTAGGACTGGAAGACCATCGCGATATCCCGGTCTTTGGGCGGGACGTCGTTCACCAGCCGGTCGCCAATGTAGATGTTGCCGGAAGTGAGTTCTTCCAACCCCGCCAGGAGACGCAGAGCAGTGGTCTTGCCACAACCCGAGGGGCCGACGAAGACCAGGAACTCCCCGTCTTCAATGTGGATAGTCAGGTCGTTGACGGCGATGACGTCACCGAACTTTTTGGTCACGTGGTCGTAGGTTACACTGGCCATCGTTGTTCCTCCGTAAAGAATTGCTAACGAGTACCTCGTTTCTGGGTGGACGTTATGCCAGAATGATGCGGACGCCGCATTCGGCCAGGTCCCAGAGGGGAGCGGAATCGGCCTCGCGCGCTGTGACAATGACATCGGCGTTGGTGACCGGGCCGATATAGGCTGCCGCGACCCGCCCCACCCTCTCCGGCGGGACCAGTACCACCACCTGCATCCCCCGCTGAAAGAGCATCCGCGCCAGTTCGGCCTGAGAGAGACGGTCGTCCGTCAGCCCCTCGGCCGCATCCACACCCCCCAGTTCCAGGATAACCCGGTCGGCGCGGAGGCCCCCCATGGCCATTCGGGCCAGATGACCCGTCAACTCTCCCTCCCCGCGCTCCAACTGGCCGCCGGTGAGAATGAGCGTATGCCGGGTGTGGTCGGCAACCTGATGGGCAACCACCAGGCTATTCGTGATGATGGTCAACGGGGGATGGCCGGCCAGCGCGCGAGCCACCGCCAGGGTCAGGGGACCCGGGCCGAGGAAGACGGTCTCTCCGGCCTGCACCAGGCCGGCCGCCGCCTTCCCGATTCGGGCAGGAAGCGCATCCGGAGACGAAGGGGCATTGACGGGGGGATGGGCCGCGACGGCGCCGCCACGAACCCGGCGGGCCAGTCCCTGGCTCTCCAGCCACTCCAGGTCCCGGCGGATAGCCGGCTCCGAGGTCCCAAAACGGGCCGCCAGGTCGGCAACCCGGACAGCACCGCTGCGGGCCAGCAACTGGGCGATTTCCGCCCGTCTCTGGGGGGTCAGAGTTCCCATATAGTTTAATTATACAACGGAAGGGAAAATCTGTCAAGAGTTTTCCGTTCGGAAAATCGTTCGTTTTCGTTCG
>DAOTWL010000181.1:0-6322 GCA_034435875.1 Anaerolineae bacterium | reverse complement strand
TCCCGCAGCCATTCCGGGATCTCCACCGGGGCGGGCGCCTCCGGCGCCGTCACCTCCGGCGGCGCCACCTCCCGCAACCACTCCGGGATCTCCGCCGGGGCAGGTGCTTCCGGTGGCGCAGGGACTTCGGAGACGGCCTCTTCCGGCATCAGCCAGGCCGGTACCGCGATTCCCTCCTCTTCTACCAGAGAGGGGACACCTTCTTCCCCCAGACCGATTTCCTCCAGCCACGCCGGAATCTCTATCTGAATTTCCGCCGCCCGCTCCAGGTCCACCAGTGCCTGTTCTTCCGGGACGGGTATCCCGACCACCGGGCGCTCAACCGGAACCCCCGGCGCGCTGTATTCCAGGTGCGGCAGGTACACTTCGCGGGGCGAAAGGGGAGAAGCATCCCCCAGGACCTCTACAGCCCGCCCATTTTCCGGGTCCAACGCCTCGGCCCGACGCAGGTGCACCTGCGCCTCTTCCCGACCGCTGCGGGTCCAGATTTCCCCCAAAATCAGGTTGGCTTTCAGGCAATAGGGCAACTCGTCCAGCACCCGCAGGCAGACCCCCTCTGCCTGGACTCGCTGGCCGTCGTTCCAGAGCGCCTCGGCCAGTGCGGCTTTCAGGTCCACCCGCTCCGGCTCCTCCGCAAGGAGGGAGCGGAAGGTCTCCACCGCCCGGGAAAAGAGCCCCCCTCGGGCGTACATGCGGGCCAGTGCACCGCGAGTCAGTATCACCCGGGGCGGGACCACCCCATCCCGCCGACCGTAGAGACGCCGCAATTCCTCCTGAATGACGTCGTTATCTGGAGCCAGTTCAAAGGCCCGCTCCATATGCCAGATTGCCCGCTGGAGGTCCCCCTGTCGGTCATAAATAACGCTCATCCCAACCCGGGCGACGAAATCCTCCGGATCCCCGCTGAGCACTCGCTGAAACATCTCCTGCGCCGTATCATCCTGACCGGTTTCCAGTAAGGTCTTGCCCAGGAGACGGTAAGCCTGCAGGAACTTAGGGTAATGCTGCAGGATGTGCCGGAGATGTGCGAAGGCTTCGTCGTACTGGCCCTTCTCCACCAGCCCATCCACCTGCTGGATGTATTCCTGGAGACGAATATCGGCCATCTTCCACCTCCTGATTTCCGGCGGAACGGACGGGGCCTCCGGCTACCAATACGTTCGCCGGGTTCCCAAAGCGCGCGCCCCCAACCCCACGACGAGGCCGGCCAGGAACCCCCCGATGTGGGCAAACCATGCGACGCCGCCGGTGGCCATCGTCGCCGCGCCCAGGCTCAGGACGCCGTTAAATAACTGGATGACGAACCAGAATCCCAGAACGATGAGTGCGGGTACCCGCGCCATGCGCATCATATAGAAGCCCGGAACCAGAACCCGCACCGGAGCGGCCGGGTATAGAACCAGGTAGACGGCCAGCACTCCGGCGATAGCCCCACTGGCTCCGACGCCGGGGATCGTAGAGGACGGAGCCACCATGACCTGGGCCAGGCCCGCCACCACCCCCGCCGCCAGATAGAATAGCAGATACCCCAGCCGCCCCAGCGCGTCTTCAACGTTATCTCCGAAAATCCACAGGTAGAGCATGTTCCCGATCAGGTGCATCCATCCCCCGTGGAGGAACATAGAGGTCAACAGGGTCAACGGCGCCCAGGGGTAGCGGGCCGGGTTCGTGATGAACGCGGGTACTGCCCCCCACATCATAAACAACCGGTCCACATCCGGGCCCAACAGCAACTCCCCCAAAAAGACCAGGGCGTTCACCGCGATCAGGCTCCCCGTCACCAGCGGCATCCGGCGACTGGGCAACTCGTCACTGATCGGTATCATCGCTCCTCCTTATCGGCGGCGGTCCGAGGGCCGCCAGTAGGCCCGCTGTACCACCCGCGCCTCGGAGACGGTCACAATGGCCTGGGGGTCCGCCTCTTCAGCAATCTTCAAGACCGTCTGGAGGTTCCGGCGGGGCACAAAGATGTCCACGATGCTCACCGAACCAGCCCGTCCACGCCCCTCCATCTGGGTGACGCCGAACCCGGCTGCTCGCAGGGCCGCCGCCACCGCATCCCCGTTGCCGGCGGAGATGACCCGGACCTCCGAGAAACCCAGGGCCATCCGCTCTTCCAGCAACATCCCCACCCAGGTACCGACCCCAAAGCCGATCACATACGCGGCCACGTTGACGACGTTCCGCAGGTTGGTCACCACCTGGGCAATCGCCACGACGTAAATCAGCGTGCTGAGACTCCCGGTGAGGACCGCCAGCAGTTTCCGGCTCTGGACGGTGAGAATGGTAGCAACCGTACTGAGGGAGATGCCGATCACCCGCAGCACAAAGATGAGCAGTGCCTGAAGAACCGTCTCCATCGGCCTACTTCTCCTCCCTCACCAGCGCCGAGAGGAGCACCGAGACGATGCTGACGATGAGCGCTCCCCAGAAGGCAGGCCAGAAGCCGTCCACGTAGAAGCCGATGCCCAGCGCGTTGGCGATGCGGGCCGAGAGCCAGAGGGTGAAACCGTTGATGACCAGGGTGAAAAGGCCCAGGGTGAGCAGGATGAGGGGGCAGGTGAGGAATTTCAACACCGGCCGCACCAGGGCGTTGACCAGCCCCAGGATGACCGCCATCACCGCATAGGCCACCCACGCCGTACCGGAGATGCGAATCCCCGGCACAATCAGTGCGGCCACAAACAGCGCCAGCGCCGTGATGACCCAGCGAACCAGAATCTTCGTCAAATTGACCTCCTGAAAAACGGGGTTTTGTCAGCGAGCAGCCGATTCGCCCTCACCAACCTCTCTCAACAGTTAACCACCTGCCAGGTGACGGGAGCATCCTTCTCCCCTGCCGGGGAGAGTTTTGCCCCTTCATTTTCCCCCTCCCTTATGGTATCATTACCCCCGAAACGGAGGAGACCCTCTCTGCTCCCCCCGCTGGCAAGGGGAAAGAAGGAGGGGTTTGGGGCGGGCGGCTTCGCCGCCGCCCTCAAAACCCCCTCCATTTCCCCTTCCCTCTCCCGCTTGCGAGAGAGGGGAGGGGCCGGGGGAGGGGTGAGGGCCCCGCCGCCGAAGGCGAGCGGGAGAGGGGCCAGGGGTGAGGCGGGGTGGGGGTGCAGAACCCCCGACAGGCAGTTACTCAACAACAATTATACGCCAAATGAGGAGAAAAGCAAAACGGGAATCGGGCGGCGGCGGCCCGAAGGGCCGCCGCCGCACCCCCTCACCCCACATACGGCACCGTCTGCGGGCCGTCGGGGAGGACGGCGATGGTGGCCCCCGGATGCTCCCGCCGCAGACGGGCCACCGTCTCCTCCACCGACCGGCAGGGGAGCACGTGCGCCCGCCGCAACGCCTCATCCGTCAGGCCGCCGGCGTAGACGTGGACGCGCGCCCGGCGCTGAATCTGGGCCTGTATCTGCGCCTCCCAACTGTCCTGGCAGCGAAACCCCGGCGCCCCCATCCGCGCCAGCAACTCCTCCGGCGAACGGGCCTCCCAGAGCAGCCGCCTGTACTCCCCGTGGTCGGGGATGCCGTCCCAGCACTCCGCCACCACGATGATGTCCCCGCCCGGCCGCACAATCTGCGCCGCCGCCGACATCCCCTTCACCGCCTGATAGAGGTTGAGGTCCAGCGGATAACCGCTGTTGGACGTGACCACAATGTCAAACGGCTCCGGCACCGGTCGCATCGCGTGCTCGCGGACGAAGGCCACTCCAGCCCGGTGGGCGCCCTCCATTTCCCCCGCGAAGACGGCCGTCACCTGCCGCTCCCGGTTCAGGGCGACGTTGAGGATAAAGGTCGGCGCCGTCGCCCGGGCGACATCCCGCATCTCCTCCCAGATGGGGTTTCCCTCCGTCACCGCCCAGGTGGCCCGTGGATGGGCGATCATCGCCGGACTGTGGTTATCCAGAATGGCCTCCATATCGGCGATGCCCGGCAGGACGGCTTTCGGGCCGCCGCTGAATCCGGCGAAGAAGTGCGGCTCAATGAAGCCGGTCAGAATCCGTACCGACGCCTCCATATAGGCCCGGTTCACCCGTACCGTCCGCCCGGCGCGGTTGGTCGCTACCGGAACCAGGTTCGCCTCGTCCCAGGCATCATGCTGAAGGATACGGTACCGGTCCACAATGCCGTCCCCCAGCATCCGGCGCAGTTCCGCTTCGGTCTGGGGACGGTGGGTCGCCAGGGCATTGATGAGAAGGATATGACGGTCGGGGACGCCGGCCCGCGCCAGTTCCTCCAGCAGAACCGGGAGGACCCGGTCGCTGGGCATCGGGCGGGTGATGTCGCTGAAGACGACGGCGACCGTATCGGCGGGCCGGACCAAATCCGCCAGGGGCAGGGAACCGATGGGCGCGCGGAGGGCCTCCCGGATAGCGGCGGCCTCGTCAGGGAGTCCCGGCACATACCGGGGCTCTATGACCGTGACCCCCTCGTCGGGGAGATTTACTCTCAGGCCATGCCGGCCATAGGCCAGATGGACGGTGGGCATCAGTACGCTCCGATCTCTTCCAACCGCTCGTCGTCTATGCCAAAGTAGTGAGCGATTTCGTGGCGGAGCGTCCGGGCGACCATGGCCCGGACCTCCTCCAGTGTGCGGCAGCGCATCAGGATGGGTTGCCGGTAGATGGAGATCTTGTCCGGCAGAACCAGCATGTAGCCGGATGTGCGGCGGGTCAGGGGGACGCCGTGATAGAAGCCCAGCAGGTCCGCCGGAGAGCGGACGCCCGCCAGACGCATCGTCCGGCGGTCGGGCCAGTCCTCCACCACAATCTCCACGTTCTCCAGGCGGCTCCGGAAGACCTCCGGTAGCGCCTCCAGCGCTTCGGCGACGAACCGCTCAAAGAGGGCCTCGTCCATAGACCACCTTCCGGATGCTATTCATTATACCCGAGGGAAGAGAGAATGGGAAGTCTCGGGGTCACCTTGACACCTTGCCAGCCCCCGCTATAATTCTGGGGCGGCAGGGACGAATATGCGCATCGGCATAGATGCCCGAATCATTGCCTACCGCCGGGGCGGGATCGCCAACTACATCCGGCACCTGCTCCCGGCCCTGGCCGCACTGGACCCTGATACCGACTACCGGGCCCTTCGTCACCGAAAGGACCGCACACGGGGCGAGGCGGGCCCCAACGTCCGCCGCATCACCGTCTGGACGCCATGCCACCACTGGCTGGAGCGGTGGGCCCTGGGCGTGGAGATCGCCCCCTGGCGCCTGGACCTGCTCCACAGCCCGGATTTCATCCCTCCGGCTTTCGGCGCCCGGCACTTTGTCATCACCGTCCACGACCTGAATTTTCTCTATTACCCTCAGTTCCTTACCGCCGAGAGCCGCCGATACTACAACGACCAGATTGCCTGGGCCGTGGCGCACGCCGACCATATCCTGGCCGTCTCCGAAGCCACCCGCGCCGACCTCATCCGCCTGCTGGGGGTCCCGCCGGAGAAGGTGACTGTGGTGTACGAGGGTGTGTCGCCCGCATTTCGCCCCTTGCCCCCCGACGAGACCTGGAGGACGCTCTCCCGCTACGGCCTGACCCCGGGATACCTGCTCTTTGTGGGTACGCTGGAGCCGCGCAAAAACCTGCCCGGACTCCTCACCGCGTACCGAATTCTCCTGGACCGGGGAGAGACGAGAGCGCCGCTGGTAGTAGTGGGCGGAAAGGGATGGCTGTACGAAGAAATATACCAGCGCGTGGCTGCTCTTCGTCTGGAAAATGATGTTCGCTTCATCCACGACGTCCCGGACGGAGACCTCCCGGCTTTCTACAATGGCGCGGCGCTGCTGGCGATGCCCTCGTTCTACGAGGGGTTCGGCCTGCCTGCCCTGGAGGCGCAGGCCTGCGGAACGCCGGTGGTCATCTCCGACCGGGGGTCTCTGCCCGAGGTAGCCGGAGCGGCGGCCGTGACCGTCAACCCGGATTCCCCGGAGGACATCGCGGCCGGGATCGCCCGCGTGCTGGGCGACCCAGCCCTTCAGGCCACCCTGCAGGCCGCCGGCCCCGCCCACGCGGCCCGTTTCACCTGGGAAGGGACGGCGCGCGGCGTACTAGCCGTCTATCGGAGTATCCTTGACCTTCCCCGGCCGGCGGTAGCATGCATTGAATCGTGGTAAGGCGTAAGGCGGGCTTTCAGCCCGCCATATTTGGGGACAGCCTGGAAAGGCTGTCCCACATCGGGGGGTTCTTGCACCGGTTAGAGCGCTGCCACGATTTCCTGCAGACCTGCCCGGCCGGCGATGCCGCCCGAAGGCGCTAAAATCAACACCTGATACCGGCAAGGGGGGGGTCGCTTTTGCCCCCTTCATCCCCCCTTCCCCATGGCTCTG
>DAOTWL010000180.1:0-7446 GCA_034435875.1 Anaerolineae bacterium | reverse complement strand
AAGGGGAGAGGGGGAGGGGAGGGGTGAGGGTTTCCCCCCGCCAAAGGCGTGAGAGGGGGGCAGGGGATGCGGCGAGAGCAGAGAACAGCAGATTGCCGGAGCAATTTTTCAGGCTGCAATACCCCTGGGCGAAATTTGTCAATCCGCCCAAATGAGGTATACTGATTCCCACTCTCACCCACCCGGAGGCAGAATGGCTCAGGTGTTCATTTCCACCCATCCGCTGGTCCAGCACAAACTGGCGCTCCTGCGGGACGAGCGCACCGATCCCAAAAAGTTCCGCGAACTGGTACGGGAAATCTCCGTTCTCCTGGTCTATGAGGCAACGGTGGACCTGCAGACCGAGCCCGTTCTGGTCCAGACCCCCCTGGGGCGCGCGGAGGGGCGGCGTCTGCTGGAGAAAGTCGGACTGGTGCCCATTTTGCGAGCGGGTCTGGTCATGGTGGAGGGAGCATGGCAGATGCTGCCCGGGGCCGAAGTCTGGCATATCGGCCTCTCCCGGGATGAACGAACGCTCCAGCCGGTGGAGTACTATTCCCGCCTCCCCGTCAGCCCGACGGTGGACGTCTGCCTGGTGCTGGACCCGATGCTGGCAACGGGTGGGTCGGCCGTGGCGGCGGTGGACATCCTGAAGCGATGGGGAGCCCGCCGGATCAAATTCGTCGGCATCATCGCGGCGTGGCCCGGCCTGAACCGCTTCACCCAGGCCCACCCCGACGTCCCGGTCTACCTGGCGGCGGTGGACAATCATCTCAACGAGGCCGGCTACATCGTCCCCGGCCTGGGCGACGCCGGAGACCGGATGTTCGGGACCGGATGACGGATCCACCGTTTCTTCACACCGTCTTCACAGAATCTTCGCCGCCGGGTCCGACAATTGGAGCATGCAAACCATTCTGGTTGTGGACGACGAACCGCAAATCCTGCGTCTGGTGCGGGCCTATCTGGAGGAGGCCGGATTCCGCGTCGTCACCGCATCCGACGGCGAGCAGGCGCTCTACGTCGCGCGCCACGAACAGCCCGACCTCATCGTCCTGGACATCCTGATGCCAAAAATGGATGGGCTGGAGTTCACCCGTCGCATCCGGCGGGAGCGGGACGTCCCCCTCATCATGCTCACCGCCCGCGTGGAGGAGACGGACCGTATCGTGGGTCTGGAACTGGGCGCCGATGACTATGTCACCAAACCTTTCAGCCCCCGGGAACTGGTGGCGCGGGTCCGGGCGGTCCTGCGCCGCGTCCAGGGGCCCGCTGCGCCACCCCCCGTCCTCCAGTTCGGCCCCATCTCTCTGGACCGCGCCACCCATACAGTCACCGTCTACGGGAAACCGGTGGACCTCACGCCGACGGAGTTCGGTCTTCTGGAAACGATGATGCGGGCCCCCGGACAGGTCTTCCGCCGCTCCGACCTGCTGGAGGCCGTCCAGGGCGTGGCGTTTGAGGGGTACGAGCGGACGGTGGACGCTCACATCAAAAACCTGCGGCGTAAGATAGAGCCGGACCCTGCCAACCCCCGTTTCATCCTGACCGTCTGGGGGGTGGGATACCGGTTGAACCCCGATATAGAGCATGCGTAGTCTGTTCTGGAAGGGAATGCTGGCCTTTCTGGCCGTCGTCCTGGTCGCCATTGGCGTGGTAGCGATTCTGGTCGGTTGGACGACGGAACAGGAGTTTCGCCGCTATGCGCTGGCGCGGGGCGGGATGTGGGAACGGCTCGCGGTTGCGCTGGCCGAGTACTACGTCGTCTACGGCTCCTGGGACGGCCTGCAGGAGGCACTCTCCTTCCTCCCCCGGGCCCGGATGATGCCGCGGAGGATGGCTCCTCCCGGCATGCCCGATTTCCGGGTGGCCGACGCGTCGGGCCGGATTGTCGGCGATACACGCGGCAATCCCGGTGGGACGGCCTCCCGCCGGGACCTCCGGGCCGGAATTCAGATACTGGTGAACGGGGAGGTGGTGGGCTACATCCTCCCCCATATCAACGCTCCGGGGCCGCTTCCTCTGAGCCCGGAGCAGCAGGCCTTCCTTTCCCGCATCCGCGCGGCGCTGCTGGCCGCCACGCTGGCCGCCCTCGCCGTAGCCCTGCTGGTGGGAGGATTGCTCTTCCGCTCCATCATCCATCCGCTGCAGCAACTGACCGCCGCCAGCCAGGCGGTCGCCCAGGGTAACCTCTCCGTCCGGGCACCCGTCCGCGGCACTGATGAAGTTGCCCAACTGGCCCATGCTTTCAATGAGATGGCCGAGAGCCTGGCCCGCGCCGAGGAGGCCCGCCGGAACCAGACCGCCGACCTGGCCCACGAACTGCGCACTCCCCTCACCGTCCTACAGGGAACCCTGGAGGCGATGGTGGACGGCGTCTATCCCGCCGACCGGGAAAATCTGCTGGCCGCGATGGCCCAGGTGCGTACCCTCTCCCGGCTGGTGGAAGACCTCCGTCTGCTCTCCCAGGCCGACGCCGGAGAATTGACCCTCCATAAAGCACCGCTGGACGTGGGCGGATTCCTGGAGGAGGTCATGGAAGCCCACCGGTCGGCCGCGCAGGAGCGCCGCATCTCCCTCGCGCTGGAACGACCGGCCGCCCTCCCCCTGGTCCTGGGCGACCGGGACCGGCTGGCTCAGGTGATGGGGAACCTGTTGAGCAACGCGCTCCGGCACACCCCGCCGGAGGGCCGCATCACAGTCCGGGTGACCGACCGGGGCCGGGAGGTTGTCGTCGCCGTCGCCGACAACGGCCCGGGTGTGCCCCCGGAGGACCTCCCCCATCTCTTTGAGCGCTTCTGGCGGCGGGACCCCTCCCGTCAACGGGCCACAGGGGGCAGCGGGTTGGGCCTGAGCATCGCCCGCCACATCGTGGAGGCCCACGGCGGCCACATCTGGGCCGAACCGACCCCCGGCGGCGGCCTGACCGTTGCTTTTACCCTGCCCCCAGCGGCCATCGCGTAGGCGGGCCAGGTACATCAAAAATGAGGGGTAGCACTACATTGAATCGTGGTAAGGCGTAGGGCGGGCTTTCAGCCCGCCATATTTGGGGACAGCCTGGAAAGACTGTCCCACATCTGGGGGTTCCTGCACCTGTTAGAGCGCTGCCACGATTTCCTGCAGACCTACCAAATGGGGGGCCCGATGCCGAAACTCCGCCCGCAGAGTCTGCCCATAGACCGAACAGGGAGCGTGGTGGCCCTGGTCGGGGCCAACCTGCTCTTCAACGTCATCGCCAACGCCAGTTTCAAGATTTCCGCCCACAGTCCGGACTGGCGCCGATTCCTCCTCTGGCAGGTCATCGGTAATCTCTCCGGGTTCATCACCGTCCTGACGCTCACGGGTCTCCTGCGTTACATCCCCCTCTCGGTGGCTTTTCCTGTCACCACCGGGCTGGCGGTGATCGGCGTGCAGGTGCTGGCCGCCCTCTGGCTCTTCGGGGAGACGGTTTCACCCGCCCAGTGGTTCGGCACCGCGCTGGTGGTGCTGGGCATCCTGCTCATCGGCGGTCGGTGATGCGAGCGCTGGTGCGGGCGTTTGACCGGTTTCTCTGCCGGGCCACCGGGGTCTTTGAGTTCTGCGACGACCCGGAGTGCCTGGTACGGCTTCAGTGGGCCCGGGCGCCGCGCGACCTCGCGCTCTCCGACGGGACGCGGGTCCGCACCGGCGCGCCGGTGTTGATGCTCCACCTCTGGAACGAACACCTCCCCCACCCCGGCGCGGACGGCCCCGACCTGCAGTGGGCCGCCAGAGTCCGCCGGATGCTGACTTATTCGTTCAGGCAGGTCGCCCGCTGGCTGGCGGAGCGGCCGGAGGCGCACAGGGTGGAGGCGGTCGGCGGCATCACCGTCCTGGCCTTCTCCGCTGACGGGCACCCCACCCCGCTGATCCGGCATCTGGGGTTTGACGTCTTCCCCTACCGGCGCGCGCTGGGCCGGTTCGGGGAGTTCTGGGAGAATTTCTACACCTGGGCCATTATGTGGACGTTTAACCCGGCCAGCCTGCGGGGGCGTTCCCTCCTCCGCCTCCGGCGGGCGGAAATCTGGATGTCCAGGGAGGCGTTCCTCCGCCGGTACGGAGAGGGGTGTGAGGAGAAGAGGGGCTAACTTTAGGCACCGCGCAGGTGGGGTCGCCGCCTCGGAAGCCGACTGAAGTCAGCCGTCCTGGGCCTTCGGCCGGGAGGTCGGCCTTCGCCGCCCCTCCGATAAGGGCATCAACGAAGGTTCCCAATTTTCTGGGTAGTGAACGGCACTCCGCTTCGCTCCGTGCCTCACTCCGAGCGACTTTCAGACCATTGAGGATCAAAGCGCAATGGGCGAGCGCGAAGAAGCCATTTACCGTCCGACCATCAAGGAATTGCCGACGACGGAGCGGCCCCGGGAGCGGCTGGCCCGGCTGGGGCCGGGGGCGCTCTCCACCGCCGAATTGCTGGCGATTATCCTGCGCACCGGCGTGGGCGGGGAGAGCGTACTGGATGTGGCGGCGCGCCTGCTGGCCCACTACGGGGGGCTGGCCGGACTGGCGCGGGCCAGTTTCTCCGAACTGGTGGCGGAGCGGGGGATGGGCATCGCCAAGGCGGCCCAACTCCAGGCCGCGCTGGAACTGGGTCGGCGGATGACGCTGGCCGCGCCGGAAGAGCGTCCCACCCTCTATAACCCCCAGCACGCCGCCGCGCTCCTGATGGCCGAAATCGGCCACCTGGAGCAGGAGCGTTTCTGCACCATCTTCCTGGACACCCGCTATCGGGTCCTGGGCATCCAGACGCTCTACCAGGGGAATCTGACGCTGACACAGATTCGCATCGGGGAAGTGTTCCGGGAGGCCATCCGGCGCAACTGCGCCGCCATCGTTGTGGCCCATAACCACCCCTCCGGCGACCCCACCCCGTCGCCGGACGACATCGCCGTCACCCGGCAACTGGTAGAGGCCGGACGATTGCTGGGGATTGAGGTGCTGGACCATCTGGTCGTCGGCCAGCACCGGTGGATCAGCATGCGGGACCGCAAGCTGGGGTTTGAGAAGTAGTCCCCAGCGGGCATCGCAGGCGTCAAAACTCCCCGCGCCGGAATACCCCGGCGGCCAGCGCGTAGCATCCGGCAGCGACCAGCAGGGTGGCCCGGACGCCCAGGTGAATGGCCACTGCGATGGCCAGCGTCGACCCCATCACCGACATCACCCCGTTGATCCCCCAGAGCCAGGGTACCACCCCGGGCCGCCGGGCCCCAGCCAGCCGGACGCCTGTGGGGAAGGGGATGCCCATCAGGAAAGCCAGCGGGGCCAGCACCCCTACCGCCACCGCCAGACGGGCCGCCAGCGGCCACCCGACCGTCCTCTCCAGCACCCAGGGCCCGGCCAGCGCGTTCAGCACCACCAGCCCCACCAGCAGGGGCAACCCCGGCGGTTGCCCTGCGAGGCAAGGGCAAGCCCTGCCCCTCCCATGCGGTTGCCCGACCCGCCGCCCGGCCCACAGGCTTCCCAGCCCGCTGAAGAGCAACAGGGCAAAAAGCCCCACCGCCAGGGAGTAGACAGGCCGCCCCAGATAGACGGTCAGCCGCTGGATGGTGGGGATTTCCACCAGCATAAAGCCCAGCCCCAGCGCGCCGAAGTAGACCAGCATCCGAACCGAGGGGGCCACCAGCCCCCGCCGCCGCACCCCCCACCCCAGCGGCACCAAGACGAAGAGGACGCCGACCGCCACTGTGATCCCCAGGACCGCCAGCAGAATCCCCGCCGACTCCACGCTGAGCTGGTAGACCCCGCTGGCCCGCAGGGCCGGGGAGAAGAGGTCCCCGAACCGGACCAGGTTGAAGAAGAAGGGCCGATCATCGGTCGCCGGGGTGATGTCCAGCGGGTAGCGGGCGACCCACGCCGCCGGGTCGTCCGCCGTCAGCAGCGCTCCCACCTCCTCGGTGGCCGGCAGACCCGGGGCGTAGAGGACGGTGAAGCCCAGTTCCCGCGCCCGCTCCTGGATGGCGGCGACATCTTCCGGCGTGAAGGGGGTGCGTTTGAAAAGGACGGTCGCCAGTCCCTCCCTCGGGTTGCTGGTGACGAAGTGGGCGATGACGGCGATGTGCCGTTGCGGCTCTGCGACGCCCGCGCGGGCCCATCCGGCCATGCCGGTGGAGACCAGACGAAGCGTCTCGGCGGGCCGCCCCGGCAGATACCAGCGGGAGACGGTCAGGATGCCCCGGTCAGTCAGGTGTTCGTAGTACGTCCGGAACGCCTCCACGGTGTAGAGGCTGTTCTCGGAGAGGGCAAAGGCGCCGGAGGCGCCGGCCGCCCAGGTGTCAATCAGCGCGGCCTGGAGGACGTCGTAGCGGTGGGGACTGCGGGCGATGTAGCCCCGCGCGTCCTCCACCACCACCGTCACGTCGGGGCGGTCGTAGAGGTAACCGGCGAATTCGGCAAAGGGGCCGCGCACTGCCGCCACCACCGCCGGGTTGACCTCCACCGCCGTCACGTGGGGGGCGCCGGAGGCCAGCGCCGCCAGCACGTCCCGCCCGCCCCCCGGCCCGATGACCAGCGTCTCCGGCCTCTCCACCAGATGGTACACGAAAGAGGTCAGGTCGTAGCGCAGGAAGGAGACCCAGTAGAGGTCGCCCATGAACTCCTGAATGGGGGTTCCGGCGGCGGCGTCAATCAGCAGGAGACGGTGCCCCAGGCCCCCCTGCTGGATCGTCCGCTGCCAGCCAACCTCGCTCACCGACCAGAAGAACGGGGTGTGGTTGACCTCGTAGACAGTGACGCGGGAGTAGGCGTTCCACTTTTCGTAGGCGCGCGAGGCCTCCTCCCCGCCCGTCTTGCTGACGGAGATGTTGATCCAGCCGAAGCGGGCGTTTCCGGCGACCAGCGCGGCCAGCAACAGGACGGCCAGAATCCCCCCGGCCCGTGCCCGTCCCGAAGGCCAGACCAGAGCCAGTCCGGCCAGCCCAGCGACGGCGCCCGCCGCCAGCACCGCTCCAGCGCCGCCCAGCACTCCCAGCGCGCCGATGCTCGCCAGACAGCCCAGGGCCGCGCCGGTCAGGTCGGCCCAGTAGAGCCGCCCCGCCTGCTCCGACCAGGCCGAGAGGGCCAGCGAGATGACGGCACCGGAGAGGAAGAAGGGCACCGTCAGGTCCAGGTACATCAATGCCAGCCAGATGGCCTGCGACCAGGGGAACTCCGGCCGGTTCAATTCGGGGCGAAGGGGAA
The DNA here is from genome assembly GCA_034435875.1 of Anaerolineae bacterium. GTDB lineage: Bacteria > Chloroflexota > Anaerolineae > B4-G1 > DUEL01 > SpSt-77. The sequence goes on along the minus strand of DAOTWL010000180.1, from coordinate 276 downwards.
TTTGCAGATAAAGGATAAAAGTAATGGGGACGGAGAGGGCCAGGGCCAGCGCGCCGATGCCCAGGACGCGGTCGGCCCGGCGGGCCAGTTGGGGGAAGAAGTACAGGACCACCCCGGCGACGGCGCTGCCCGTCAGCGCCATAGAGACCGCCAGAAAGGCGAAGTGGTACCACATGGTTACGGAGAAGACCCGGGTGAGGGTCACCTCCAGCATCAGGGTGCTTGTGCTGGTAAGGAAGATGCCGAGAGGGTGTCGTCGGTGCATGGTGTGAAAAG
>DAOTWL010000179.1:0-3674 GCA_034435875.1 Anaerolineae bacterium | reverse complement strand
GGCGTAGGCCGTTCTCTGGCCAAAGGCCCAGAGAGGCTGACTTTCAGTCAGCGCATGAAAGGAGTGACCCGATGAAACGCAAGCCCTGGCTTTTCGCTATCGCCCTGATCGCCCTGGCCGTCCTTGCCGCCGCCCTTCTCCTCCGCCCCCCTGCTCCCCATCCTCCCGTCTCCGCGTCCCCCACTCCCACTGTCTCCCCATCCCCCACCGCCCTGCTGCCCACCCCCGACTGGAGCCGCCTGCCGACGGTGACCCCGCCTGGGCCGGGGGAGCCCACCCTCCCGCCGGAGGCGCTGGCAATGCGCGCCGCACCCACCGCCACGCCGGGCCCTATGCCTATATCCCTCCTATCCCCGACACCCACTCCTACCAAAACCCCCTTCCCTACACCGATCCCGCTCATCTCCGCCGCTACCGACAACGTTCCAATGGTGGAAATCCCCGCCGGAGAATTCATTATGGGCCTCTCCCTGCAACAGGCGCGCAATTTCCGCCGCCAGGCGGAGCAACAGTACAGTCGTTTCTTCATCCCCTCCTTCCACAACACCGTCCCCTCCATGACTGTCTACCTGGAAACTTTCTGGATTGACTGGGTAGAGGTTACCAATGCCCGCTATCGCCGTTGTGTGGAAGCCGGAGTGTGCCGGGAACCCTTGTGGTTTTCTCCGCTCCCCGCCGATTATTTCACCCACCCTGCTTACAACCACTATCCGGCCATCCCCCCCTCCTGGTACGATGCCCACGCCTACTGCCAGTGGGTAGGGAAGCGATTGCCGACGGAGGCGGAGTGGGAAAAGGCCGCCCGCGGCTCCGATGGCCGTCTCTACCCCTGGGGCAACGAATATGATCCCACCAAACTGGCGATGAGGCCGGAGCCGGTGGGAAGCCACCCGGAAGGGGCCAGCCCCTACGGTGTGCTGGATATGGCGGGAAACGCCGGAGAGTGGACCTCCGACCGATATCGTCCTTATCCTGGTAGTGTATGGGGGGTTGAGGACAACCTTTTCGTCTGGCGGGGGAGTGTCCAGGGCCCAACTCTGGTGGAACTGGCCGCCTATAGGGAGACATGCCGGCCGGATGGAACGTGCGGCAACGGCGCCGGCGGCATCGGATTCCGCTGCGTGCGAGGAGGGCAGCCGATTCCCCTGGCCGAGGCAGTGGTGACCTATGAGCAACTGGTGCCGCAGCCACCGCCATCCCAAGAACCGGACCTGAGCGACATGGTGTACGTACCGGCTGGGGAGTTCCTGATGGGTGCGCCGGAAGAACTGCTTAGACAGGACACTGGGCATCAACACCAAGACGAGGGGCCTCAGCACGTAGTGTACCTGGACGCCTTCTACATTGACCGCTATGAGGTGACCCAGGGAGAGTATGTGGAGTTTCTGAATGCGCTGGGAAACCACTACATAGGCTGCGGCGGACATCAATGCGCCAGCGTGAACGAGGAAATGCAGTTGGTTTCTTCGGGAAACGAGATTACCCGGCTGCCTGATGGACGGTACGTAGTGGAAGAGGGCTACGAAGACCGACCAATGGTCTCGGTAACCTGGTACGGAGCGCAGATGTATTGTGCCTGGCGCGGCAAACGCTTGCCCACCGAGGCGGAGTGGGAGAAGGCGGCGCGCGGCACTGATGGTCGTCGCTATCCGTGGGGCGATATTGAGGGAGGTGCTGATATCAGCCCGTATGGGGCTGTAAGCATGCTGGGCGGTGTGGAGGAGTGGGTGGCCGATTGGTATCATGCAAACTATTATGCAGTTTCTCCAGCACGCAACCCACAAGGGCCAGACTTTGGGAGCGATAGGGTACTCCGTGGCGGAGTTAGCACTCAATGGGGGCTGACAGTCAGGGGCAGGACGAACCCATCGTACTATTGGGCTGGTTTTCGCTGTGTATATAGGCTCATTGAGACAGGCCAGGGGGTACATCCATGAAACCACGTTTGAGTTCTATCGTCCTATGGGGTGTCCTTGTTCTCACTGCTCTCGTCAGCCTTTCTGCTTGCCAACCTGTCACACCGACGCCGGAGCCCACACCAACGCCGCCTCCCACTACGGTTCCATCTATCCGCTTCGGCATCACCTGGAGCAGTAGTTGGTATCAGAAGCACTATAACAGCAACCCGCCGCAGCAGTATGCGGCCAACATCGGCGCCTCCTGGGATCGTTGGGATTTCCAATGGAACAGGATCATGACGCCGCGCTTGGAGCCGGATTTCCCCGCGCCGCCGGTGTGGGCGGACACCAGTAGCGTGGGGACGCTGCCGGAACCGCGAGAGCAACAATATTATTCCTACGACGCTGCTGTTGATGGAGATCGGGGCACTACCCCGCCGCTGCAAATCGTAGGCATATTGAACGGCGGCCTGCCCGCTGCCGGGATACTCGGGAATGACCCGTTTGAGCCTGGTGGCAGTTGGGAGCGGTACGTGCGCGCGGTAGTCAGCCGATACGGAGATCGCATTGATGTTTGGGAGATTGGCAATGAGGATGGCCTGCCGCATCATCCTGGTGTGGAGTGGTCGGAGTATATCTCGGCCACGCGAATTGCATGCGCGGCGATCGCCCAAACAGACCCTTCGGCCAGAGTTATACTGGGCGCTCCGGTAGATGTGATTGCATTGGAGATTGCAAACGAGGCTCTGGGAGAGTCTAACCCTGAGCCTGACCCGAGAACGGTGGAATGGAGTAAGGTGCTATACCACATTGGTTTTGATGACAATAATCAGGATGTAGAAGACTGCATCGCTGCCATCAGCCTGCACACGTATGGCCGTCCGCAGTTGTCGCGCTGGGTCATTGAGGGCATGCGAGCATTCCTCGGCAACAACGGCTGGCGCTCGGATATGGATATCTGGATTACCGAGTCGGGCATTCAAAGTGAGGAAAGACCAGGATATCACCCAGGCAAAGGTCCCTACTATTCGAACGATGTTCAGGCTTCTTATGTGATGCAACAATACGCCCTGGCGATACAAGGGATGACCAATATCGGGAGGCCAGATGGATTGATCTTTCACCACCGTCTCAGAGACGAAGCCTACGACCCTGCTACACAACAGGGAGACGGAACATACGGGTTACTCCGCGAAAGCGACAACATCCCCTGGCCTTCCTATTGGGCCGCCTGGCTCATCACCCAGAAACTGGAAGGCGCTACGTTCGTCCCCGGCGCAGGCAACGATGTCCCCATCAACCAGGAACCTTCCTTCGCTCCCGATTACAAGCATCTGGTATTTCGGGGTCGCGATGGCCGGTATATCCACGTCCTCTGGGCTGCCCGGCAACGCCCCGCGATCGCCCGGTTTGCGCCAATAGGTAGCGACACCCGCAGTGGAGAATTGTTCAGACAAACACAGGCTCATCGTTATTATCAAGGCACTCCACCTGATCGTATACTGATGGAGGGTGGGTTTTTCCACCTGAGGCTGCCTGGCTCTACTGTTCCATGGGGAGGGGGCGGCAACGACCCATTCAGAGGGCCGGACCAATCGGTTATCGGCGGCGAGGTTTTCATTCTTGTTGAGAGCACTGGTGATAACCTAATCCCTCCCACCGGCTCGGCGTCCGTCATCTGCCGGAACGGGCGGGCGGTTGGCACCGCCCTGCGGGGGTACGACCAAGACTCAGGCCTTGCCTCACTCTCCGTCTCCTGCAGCCCTGCCCGCACCT
>DAOTWL010000178.1:0-6899 GCA_034435875.1 Anaerolineae bacterium | reverse complement strand
CCTTCCTGGGGGCAACCGCAAGGGTTGCCCCTACGGCCTCACCCCTCCCCCGGCGGCTCACCTCACCCCCGGCCCCTCTCCCGAACGGAGTTCGGGAGAGGGGAGGGGGCCGGGGGGTGGGGTGAGGCTGAACAGTTACCTGTTCCTCAAAAGAGCGGGAACTCCCGGTTGATGATCCGGTCCCGCACCTGGTGAACCCGGCTCAGATGCTCGTCCAGAATCGCCTCCACGTCGGCCTGGATGCTGGGGGTGAGGCCGCCGGAGACCGGGCGCACCTGCGCCGTCGCGATCAGGGGCTGGTCCAGCGGCTTTCCGATCTGGGAGAGGATGTAGACGGTGGCCTCGCGCACCGTCGGCACCCGCTCCACGATGTCCCGCGCCACCAGCATGGCCAGCACATTGTAGACCTTGCCGACGTGGGAAATGGGGTTCTTTCCGCAGGCCGCCTCCAGGCTGGCCGAACGGAAGGGGGTAATCAGGCCGTTCACCCGGTTCCCCCGCCCCACGGCGCCGTCGTCGCCCATCTCAGCGGAGGTGCCGGTGAGGGTCAGATAGACGGCCCCGGCATCGGCATCGTCGGCGGTGTTGACCGCCACCACCACTTTCCGGGTGTCCAGTTGGCTGGCAAAGGACTGGATGGCCGCCTGGGCCGCGTGTTTCAGTTCCAAGTATTCGGCCATATCTCCAATGCGGGTGGCAATGAAGGGAAGGGCCACCGTCAGCACCATCTCATCCCCTCGCCGCGCACCCATCACCTTCACGTCCTCGCCGATAGGGAACTGGTCAATTAACTGGTAGTTAATGTACCGGGAGGTCTCATAGACGGCGCGCTCCAACCCAGAACGGGGCCAGTGGCTGACGCCGAAACTGGTATCGTTGGCCGTCACCTCCTCCACCACGTGGACCAGTTCCTCCGCCCCCCGTCCCACGAAAGAATCTATGACCATATGACGGTCGGGGTCCAGATAGCGCATGGTCTCCCGGATGTGCTGGCGGGCCGCCTGAATGGCAATGGTATCCAGGGGAATCTTACGGCCCCGGTACGTCGGGGTGCCGCGACCGGCGATCTGGATGCGGATGGGGCGAATCATGTAGCCGCCGCCGAAACCGACCTCCACCTCCCCGGCCACCAGTTGCACCTTATCAAAGTTGTGGTGCAGCAGGGTGCCCAGGTTCTCCAGACACCAGCGACAGTACTCCACGGAAATCCGCTCGGCGATGCCGTCGCACAGGCTGTCGGGGTGACCGATGCCCTTGCGTTCCACAATCTCCACCGGGAGGTCCTCAATGTACTGTCCGCTGGCTTCCGTGACAACGATATTTCGCTTGGACATGTCTTTCTCTCCTGCTCAGGGGCTCCCGGTCGGTGCACTCTGGGGTCAGGCTGGGGGATAAGGGGAGGTAAAAAAAGCCCCCTCTGGAAAGACAGAAGGGGCACGACAGGCGCGCCGCCTCTTATCTTCCAGAACGATCCCGTTCTGCCGGAATTGGCACCTGGGGTGAATGCCGATGTCACCTTACAGGCCGCTCGGTCTCCACCCTGGTTGCCGAGGCTTCACAGGGCCGGTCCCTCCACCTCTCTGGATAAGAGTGCCGCCGGGGCTATTCAATTGTTGGCTAAATCATACCACATATGGGAAATTTGTCAAGAAAGACTGCTAAAAAGTCCATTGACGACTTGACCAAATAGCGGTAGAATATTATTACCGAACAGAAAATCTCCAGTCATTCACTGGATTCAGGAGGTCGGAAATGGAGCGGGAGATCGGAACAGATACGGTGAAGCGCGGTCTGGCGCAGATGCTGAAGGGCGGGGTCATTATGGACGTGACCAATGCGGAGCAGGCCCGGATCGCCGAAGAGGCGGGCGCCTGCGCCGTGATGGCCCTGGAGCGGGTTCCGGCGGATATTCGCGCCCAGGGTGGTGTGGCCCGTATGGCCGACCCGGAGAAGATTCTGGAGATTATGGAAGCCGTCTCTATCCCGGTGATGGCCAAATGCCGCATCGGTCACTTCGTGGAAGCGCAGATTCTGGAAGCGTTGGGGGTGGATTTCATTGACGAGAGTGAGGTACTGACCCCCGCCGACGAGGAACACCACATTGACAAGCGCAAGTTCAAGGTCCCCTTCGTCTGCGGGGCGCGCAACCTGGGGGAGGCGCTCCGGCGCATCGGCGAGGGCGCGGCGATGATCCGCACCAAAGGGGAGGCCGGCACCGGCAACGTGGTGGAGGCGGTCCGGCATGCCCGCGCCGTCCTGGGGGAAATCCGCCGCCTGACCACGATGGCCGAAGAAGAGATGATGGCCTACGCCAAAGAGATCGGAGCGCCCTACGAACTGGTGGTGGAGACGGCCCGGCTGGGCCGGCTGCCCGTGGTCAACTTCGCTGCCGGGGGCATCGCCACTCCTGCGGACGCGGCCCTGATGATGCAACTGGGGATGGACGGCGTCTTCGTGGGCAGCGGCATCTTCAAGAGCGGCGACCCGGTCAAACGGGCGCGGGCCATCGTCCAGGCCGTCACCCACTACAACGACCCGAAGATTCTGGCCGAAATCAGCCGGGGACTGGGCGAGCCGATGGTCGGCATCAACATCAGCCTCATCCCGGCCGAGGAGCGGCTGGCTGTGAGAGGATGGTAGAACCTGTGAATGCCAGTCGTTCTGAAGGACCCAACGATTGAGGGAGGAAAAAGGGCTTTTTAGGGAATTCCTCCACGCGTGTGGCAGGAGGGAGAGGATGAAAGTCCGATCGCAACTGCGGGTATAGACGTTGGACGGTTCGCTAAAGAGCTATCTATGAGCGAACAGACCTGCTTGTACAAAGCCTGCGATCTTTCATCACTGAACAGTTGCGGCTTCTGCGGGCAGAAAAGCAGGTCCGATGTGCCCGGTTTGGCGTCACTTCGCTGGAGGAGATGGACAGGTTGATCTCTGAGGGCGCTGTGGAAGAGGAAGAGATTCTGGACGATTTCCAGAATGTGGATTATCTGACAGCCCGTATTGAGCACCTGGAGCATCTGCTGGAGACCCTTCAATGATCAACCTGTTCCGTCTGGCCCGGATTGCGAGGACAGAATTTTCAGACATGGTTGTCGCGACCACCACAATCCGGGATAAACTGCGAGTCGTGCTGGAAGATGGCTCCTACATTATAATTTCTGGTGGTCGGCAAGGATTCCGGGACGGTTCGCTCATCACTGGGAACGGATCCATGTGGATGGAATGATCTATCGGCACGACAATATGCCCCATCCTCGCTGGAAGGGGGTGTCTACGTTCCCGCAGCATTCCCATCAGGGAAAACCCGAGTTCGTCGTAAAGAGTTACCTGCCTGCAGAATCTCCCGAGGATGCCTTGCGTGCATTTCTGACCTTTGCGCGCCAAATACTGAACTGGAGTCTGGCGATTCTTGAAAACGTGCAGAAATCTCCAAAAAGGAAGATTCGCCAGAGCCCAGTACTGAACATGAAAGGGAAAGCGGAGTGAATATGCTGAAAGTCGGTGTCCTGGCCCTGCAGGGCGCGTTCATTGAACACGAAAATGTCCTGGTCCGTCTGGGCGTCCGGCCAGTGGAAGTCCGCCTGCCGGAGCACCTGGAGGGCCTGGATGGCCTCATCATTCCCGGCGGAGAATCCACCACGATGGGCCTTCTGGCCCAGAAGTGGGGCCTGCTGGAGCCGCTGCGGGCATTCGCCCGTTCCGGTCGGCCTGTCTGGGGTACCTGCGCCGGGATGATCCTGTTGGCAAAAGAGGTTGTGGACGGCGTGCCCGGTCAGCCCATCCTGGGTTTAATGGACATCACCGTCCGGCGCAATGCCTTCGGCCGCCAGGTAGATAGTTTTGAGGCAGACCTGGAGATTCCCGCCCTGGGCGCCCCACCCTTCCACGCGGTCTTCATCCGGGCACCGGTCATTGAGCAGGTGGCGCCCGGGGTGGAGGTGCTGGCCTCTCTGGAAGACGGGACAGCAGTCGCCGTGCAGCAGGGCCATCTCCTGGCTACGGCTTTCCATCCGGAGCTGACCGGAGATGTCCGGTTCCACCGGTATTTTCTCCGACTGTCGGGGTAAAAGATATACAAACCGATGTCATAGACATCCCTCTGCTGATCCGGCTGATAGAAGCAAACCCGGAGTGGCGGGCCCTCCTGCGGCGCGTGGTGCTCCCTGATGAACTGCTGGAATTGCCGGAACTGTTCCGGCGGCTCAGCGACCACATAGAAGCCCTGACGGAATCCCACCGGCGCAGCGAGGAGCGGTTAGACCGGCTGGAGGCCACCGTCCAGGAACTGGCCGAGGCCCAAAAGCGGGCCGAGGAGCGGCTGGACCGGCTGGAGGCCACCGTCCAGGAACTGGCCGAGGCCCAAAAGCGGGCCGAGGAGCGGCTGGGACGCGTAGAGGAGCGTCTAGACCGGCTGGAGGAAGCCCCACTGCGGACCGAGGAGGCAGTCAGGGCGCTGGCCGAGGCCCAACGGCGCACCGACGAAAAAGGGGACAAACTGGGCCAAAAAGTGGACCATCTCGCCGAAACGGAGGAGAAGAGAACTGAAACCTGTGGAGAAGGCGTACTATAATCATATCACCGACGACCTGGACGCTCTGCTCAGTGTCCTGCCGGAAGACCTCCGAGAGAGAATCCAGGAAATCGGCCGACGGGACGAGTTGCTGGAGGTGATTCTGGACCTGGGACGGGTGCCCACTGCCCGCTACACCGACGGCGAGGTGGTGCTGAGCGAACGGGAGGTCACCCGGGAGGACGTCCAGCACGTAGTGGAGCGGGTGGGCGAGTTTGACGCCGATAACCGCGCCGGCATCGCCCGTACCCTCCACCGCATCGCCGCCATCCGCAACCGTAAAGGAGATATTGTCGGGCTAACCTGTCGGGTCGGACGGGCCGTCTACGGTACCATCGCCATCATCCAGGACATCATTGAGAGCGGCAAGAGCATCCTCCTCCTGGGCCGGCCCGGCGTGGGCAAGACGACCATGCTCCGGGAGGCCGCCCGGGTCCTGGCGGAGACGAAACGGGTCATCATTGTGGACACGTCCAACGAAATCGGCGGCGACGGCGACATCCCCCACCCCGCCGTCGGGCGCGCGCGCCGCATGCAGGTGGAGATGCCCTCCCTCCAGCATGAGGTGATGATTGAGGCGGTGGAGAACCACAACCCCGAGGTCATCGTCATTGACGAAATCGGGAGGGAACTGGAAGCCCTGGCCGCGCGGACGATTGCCGAGCGGGGCGTCCAACTCATTGCCACCGCCCACGGCAACACCCTGGATAACCTGCTGCTGAACCCCACTCTCTCCGACCTGGTCGGAGGGATTGAGAGCGTGACCCTTTCGGACGAGGAGGCGCGCCGGCGGGGCACCCAGAAGACCATCCTGGAGCGGCGCGCACCGCCGACGTTTGACGTCCTCATTGAAATCCAGGACCGCCAGCGATTGCTCATCCACCCCAGCGTGGCCGAATCGGTGGACGCGCTCCTGCGGGGCCGGCCCCTGCAGGCCGAACTCCGCTACCGGGACGCCTCGGGGGAGATTCGGGTGGAGAAAGCCAAGCCGCCGTCGCTGGAGGAGCGGGAGGCGGGCCGCGCGCGCCCGTCTCCGGCGGCTCCGGTCCCCTCCCCGACGCCGCTGGCGCCCAAAATTCAGGAGCCGGTGCGCATCTTCCCCTACGGCATCGCCCGCAACCGGCTGGAGCGGGCCGCCCGCCGCATGCAGGTCCCCGTCTACGTGGTGGACGAACTGGGCCAGGCGGACGCCTTCGTCACCACCAAGGGCTTCTTCCGCAAGCGCCCGCGCCTCATCACCGACGCCGAACGGAAGGGCATCCCCGTCTACGTCCTGCGGGCCAACACCGTCGCCCAGATGGAGGCCTGCCTCAGCGACATCGCGGCGGAGAACCACCTGCCCGGCCCGCTGACCCCTGCTCTGCGGGAGGTGGACCAGGCCATTCGCCGTATCCTGGACGGCGACGCCGACGAAGTGGAACTCTCCCCCCAGAACGCGTTCGTCCGCCGCCAGCAACACGAAATGGCCCGGGAGGCCGGCCTCTCTTCCTACTCGGTGGGGGAAGAACCGAACCGACGAGTGCGGATCACGAGGGCATAAATGGTCCAGCGAGCGCGAGACTGGCTCCGACAGGCGGAGCGAGACCTGGAGCAGGCGGAGGATTCCCGACGCGCCGGGCGGCATGAATGGGCCTGTTTCGCCGCCCAGCAGGCCGCCGAGAAGGCGGTAAAAGCCCTGCACCTCCATCACGGGCAGGAGGCGTGGGGTATGTGGTGGCCCGTCTCCTGCGGGAACTCCCCTCTCAGGTCGCTGTTCCGGGCATCCTGATAGAGAAAGCCCGCACGCTGGATAGTTTCTACATCCCTTCCCGATACCCCAACAGTTTCGCCGAAGGCGCGCCGTTTGAGCACTACGGCCCCCTCCAGAGCCAGGAGGCTATCCAATATGCCCGTGAGATCATGGACTTCGTCCGTGATCAAATGGCCTGATGCCCCCACTGTCCTGGAGGCCCTCCGGCGCTGGGCGGAGAGAGTGCGCCGACCGGACGTACTGGGCATCGGGTACTGCGGGTCGTACAGCCGGGGGGATTGGGGAGTGGGCAGCGACCTGGATGTGGTGATTCTGCTGGAGCGGACGGAGATGCCGCCGGAGCGGCGGGCGGCGGAGTGGGACCTGACCGACCGGCCGGTGCCGGTGGATGTTCTGGTCTACTCACCCGAAGAATGGGGGCGCCTGCCCCGGCGTCTGCGGGAGGAAACCGTCTGGGTGTATCGTCGGTAGGGGCAGGGCTGGCTCCTACTGCCCTCTCTCCTCGCCTCGGGCGAGCCTCGGCGGGGCCCTCCCGCTCGCCTGCTTCGCTGCGCTCGCAGTGACATTCTTCGGCGGCGG